>NZ_JBFRST010000044.1:0-26968 GCF_041473705.1 Vibrio sp. 10N.222.55.B11 | reverse complement strand
ATACGAGATACGAGATACGATCAGGATGTCTCTTAGTGAAATGAAGTTCAACATACTTCAACGCTAAATTGTATTGAGCTTCCCTAGAATACAGACGTAAAAAAACCGCTAGTTGCCTAGCGGTTTTTTTGGTTTAGCGAAACTTATTAAGCCAAGGCCTAAGGCATCTCGTCAAACTCTTCACCTTCTTTGTCCACTTGTGGTGGCATTAGGTGTTCACGCGTAATACCTAACTTCATAGCCAGTGCAGATGCAACGTAGATAGAAGAGTAAGTACCAACCGTAATACCCAATAAAAGTGCAGTCGCGAAGCCGTGGATCATAGCGCCGCCCTGAACGAACAGTGCGATAACTACGAATAACGTGGTACCAGAAGTGATCAATGTACGGCTCAATGTTTGTGTGATTGAGCTGTTCAGTACTTCAGGCGCTTCACCCTTACGCATCTTACGGAAGTTCTCACGAATACGGTCGAATACAACAATGGTATCGTTGAGGGAGTAACCGACGACCGTTAGCAAGGCTGCTACGATGGTAAGGTCGACCTCAATTTGCATTAGAGAGAACACACCCAGAGTGATGATAACGTCGTGCGCCAGTGCTAATACTGCACCCGCAGCCAAACGCCATTCAAATCGCACTGATACGTAGATCAAGATACAGATAAGAGAAACTAGGATAGCAAGGCCACCCGCTTCTGTTAATTCGTCACCCACGTTAGGACCAACGAACTCGATACGACGCATTTCAACTTGCTCACCAGTACCATTCTCAATAGCAGAAAGGATTTGGTTACCAAGCGTTTCGCCCGCTACGCCATCACGTGGACGTAAACGAACCATCACATCACGAGCTGAACCGAAGTTCTGTACCGTCGCATCACCAAAGCCTTCGGCTTCTAGTGCACTACGAATATCAGGAAGGTGTGCCGGTTGTTCAAAACCAACTTCAATCAGAGTACCGCCAGTAAAATCTAGACCCCAGTTCAACGATTTCGTTGTTAGGGTGAAGATAGCAGTACCAATCATCAAGATAGAAAAAACAAAGGCAACCTTTGACCAACGCATAAAGTCGATCATTTTGTCTGCTTTTAGAATCTGAAACATATTAATTCCTAGCCTTAGATCGACAGTTTTTTAACGCGTTTGCCGCCATACATCAGGTTCACGATACAACGTGTTCCGATAATAGCTGTAAACATTGAAGTCAAGATACCGATAGACAGCGTTACCGCGAAGCCTTTGATAGCACCCGTACCCACAGCAAATAGAATGATTGCTGTTAGTAGTGTGGTGATGTTGGCATCGGCGATTGTGCTGAATGCGTTCGCGTAACCTTGGTGAATCGCTTGTTGTGGACTGCGTCCATCTCGAAGCTCTTCACGTATACGCTCAAAGATCAGAACGTTCGCATCAACCGCCATACCAACCGTTAATACGATACCGGCAATACCTGGTAGGGTCATGGTAGCCCCCGGAATCATCGACATAACACCGATAATCAACACCAAGTTAGCCATTAGCGCAACGTTCGCAATCAGACCAAAGCTACGGTAGTAAAGCAGCGTAAACAGCATTACAGCAGCCATACCCCAAACCATCGCCATGATACCCATATCGATGTTTTGCTGCCCCATAGATGGACCAATGGTACGTTCTTCTACAATCGAGATAGGCGCAATCAATGCACCAGCACGCAGTAGAAGTGCCAAGTTATGAGCTTCAGCCGTTGAATCGATACCAGTAATACGGAAGTTACGGCCTAGCGCAGATTGAATCGTCGCTTGGTTAATCACTTCTTCGTGCTTACTCAAGATAACTCGACCTTGCGGTGTTTTACGACCGCTGTCTTTGTACTCTGCAAATACCGTTGCCATTAGCTTACCGATATTCTGACGAGAGAATGCAGACATCTTGCTACCACCTTCGCTGTCTAGCGAGATGTTAACTTGAGGACGACCATATTCATCAACACTTGAGCTTGCATCAGTAATACTTGAGCCGCCTAGAATAACGCGCTTCTTAAGTACCACAGGACGACCATCACGATCTTGCTTGATTTCGCTACCCGCAGGGGCACGACCAGAAGCGGCAGCGGCTAAGTCAGCACTGCTATCCACTTCACGGAACTCAAGCGTCGCGGTAGCACCAAGAATTTCTTTAGCGCGAGCCGTGTCTTGAACACCAGGCAATTCCACTACGATACGGCTAGAGCCTTGACGTTGAACCAAAGGTTCAGCAACACCAAGTTCGTTAACACGGTTACGTAGAATGGTAATGTTTTGCTCTACCGCATAGTTGCGGATTTCTTGAAGACGAGTCTCTGTGAAGCTAGCAACCAAAGAAAAACGACCATTAGATTCAGAATCTACAAACGTCATGTCTTGGTGCTTAGATTGCAGTAGCGATTTAGCTTCAGCAAGTTGCTCGGCGTTACGTAGAATCACTTCAACCGCATCTTTACCAGACGGGCGAATTGCACGGTAACGGATTTTCTCTTCACGAAGTTCACTACGGAACGCTTCTTCTTGTTGGCCAACCAGCTTTTGCATCGCAGCGTCCATATCCACTTCCATCAAGAAGTGAACACCACCACGTAGGTCAAGACCAAGCTTCATTGGTGCAGCACCAATAGATTCAAGCCAATCAGGAGTTGAAGCCGCTAAGTTTAAAGCAACGATTACATCTTCATCTAATGCTTCAGTGATGACATCACGGGCACTGATTTGAGAGTCTGTATCGTTAAAGCGAACAAGAATGGAACCGTTTTCTAGAGCAACGGATTTAGTAGAAAGGTTTTCAGCTTCAAGAGCATTGGTGACAGCATCCAGCGTAGACATATCTACAGAGGCGCCGCGCGCCCCTGTAACTTGAACTGCCGGATCTTCACCGTATATATTCGGAAGTGCGTACAACGCAGCGATGGCGATAGTAAACACCACCATCAGGTACTTCCATAACGGGTAACGGTTTAGCACAGCGAGGATCCTCTAGCTGTTTATAGAGATTTCAGAGTACCTTTTGGTAGCACTGCTGTAACGAAGTCTTTCTTGATAACTACTTCGTTGTTTGCATTCAGTTCGATAGCAACGTAGTCGCTGTCTTCTGCAATCTTAGTGATCTTGCCAATTAGGCCGCCGCTTGTAAGAACTTCATCACCTTTGCCCATAGAAGACATAAGGTTCTTGTGCTCTTTAACACGCTTAGCTTGTGGACGGTAGATCATGAAGTAGAAGATCACAGCGAACATACCTAGCATGATAAGCATTTCGAAACCGCCGCCTGCTGGTGCACCTTCTGCTGCTGCGTGAGCTTGAGAAATAAACATTTAAAACATCCTCTATTTATATTTTCGTAATTGTTTGTCTAATTGGGTCGCATCCCTTTATTTTCAAGCCCCATCACTCGGAAGAGAGATAGGGCTCGCAAAAAAGAAATACTAAGATTCTTTACCTAGTGGTGGCACTTCACGCCCCATTCTTGCGTAGAACTCTGCAACGAACTCTTCAAAGCGGTCTTCATCGATAGACTGACGAATGTCTGACATTACTCGTTGGTAGAAACGCAGGTTATGAATCGTGTTCAGTCGAGCACCTAGGATTTCGTTACAACGATCCAAATGGTGTAAGTACGACTTGCTGTAGTTCTTACAAGTGTAACAGTCACACTCTGAATCTAGTGGTGTTGTATCGGTTTTATGCTTCGCATTACGGATCTTGATCACACCTTCAGTCACAAACAGGTGGCCGTTACGTGCATTTCGCGTTGGCATTACACAGTCAAACATGTCGATACCACGACGAACACCTTCAACCAAGTCTTCCGGTTTGCCTACGCCCATTAGGTAACGTGGCTTATCTTCTGGCAGTTGAGGACATGTGTGCTCAAGAATGCGGTGCATATCTTCTTTTGGTTCGCCTACTGCTAGGCCGCCTACTGCGTAACCGTCAAAACCAATTTCAGTTAAGCCTTTAACGGATACATCACGAAGGTCTTCGTACACGCCACCTTGAACGATACCGAACAGTGAGTTCGGGTTTTCAAGTTTGTCGAAGTGGTTACGTGAACGCTCAGCCCAACGAAGAGACATCTCCATTGAGTCTTTTGCTTCTTTGTGTGTCGCTGGGTAAGGCGTACACTCATCGAAGATCATTACGATGTCTGAACCTAAATCTTTTTGGATTTCCATAGACTTCTCAGCGTCCATGAAGATCTTGTCACCGTTTACAGGGTTACGGAAATGAACACCCTCTTCAGTGATTTTACGCATTGCACCTAGGCTGAATACTTGGAAGCCGCCTGAATCAGTCAGGATAGGACCGTGCCAGTTCATGAAATCGTGCAGGTCACCGTGCATTTTCATGATTTCTTGACCAGGACGTAGCCATAGGTGGAATGTGTTACCTAATAGGATTTCAGCACCTGTGTCTTTTACTTCTTCAGGTGTCATACCTTTAACAGTACCGTAAGTACCTACAGGCATGAATGCTGGGGTTTCGACGGTACCGCGTTCAAACTGAAGTTGACCACGACGTGCGCCGCTATTAGTTTTTTTAAGTTCGTATTTTAATTTCACGAAGCCTCCAATATGCCAGAGAAACAATCTGACTGTTAATTCAGAACCTTAGGCCAAACAAAAGTTCAGTCTAGTGGGTTCTATGAGGAGCGGTCGCGTATTCCTTGCGAGAGATTAGACAGACACCCTGCCCGACTCCTAGCTTACTGCTAGCACCCGTAAATTTTTGTATCGCTTAAACCAGCTTAAGTTAGCTCGTTTTCTTATTGATGAACATCGCATCGCCGTAGCTGAAGAAACGGTATTCGCTCTTCACGGCGTGATCGTAAGCGCCCATCACATTATCGTAGCCAGCAAATGCACTCACCAACATAATCAGTGTTGATTCTGGCAAGTGGAAGTTGGTAATCAGGCAATCCACCAACTGGTATTCATAGCCAGGGAAGATGAAGATTTCTGTATCACCAAAGAAAGGAACGAGCTCGGTGCCTTTCTTCAATGCATCTTGCGCTGCACTTTCTAGTGAGCGTACTGATGTTGTACCAACAGCAATAATACGTCCGCCACGAGCTTTTGCTGCAGCTACGGCGTCAACCACTTCTTGCGGCACTTCAACGTACTCAGCATGCATGTGGTGATCATTGATGTTATCTACTTTTACTGGCTGGAACGTACCAGCACCAACGTGAAGCGTCACGTAAGCAAACTCAACACCTTTTTCTTTCATGTCGGCCATTAGCTTGTCATCAAAGTGAAGGCCTGCTGTTGGCGCTGCAACCGCACCCGGCTTTTCATTATAGACTGTCTGGTAGCGCTCTTTATCTGCATCTTCATCAGGACGATCGATGTAAGGAGGCAGTGGCATGTGACCAACACTGTTAAGAATCTCTAAAACGCTTTGATCGGATGTGAAATGGATTTCAAATAACGCATCGTGACGCGCCACCATTTCAGCTTCATATTCATCGTTCTCACCAAGGAACAACTTGGTACCCGGCTTCGGTGATTTAGAACAACGAACATGCGCAAGAATGCTTTTCTCATCAAGCATACGTTCAACCAGCACTTCAAGCTTACCGCCTGATGCCTTGCGACCAAATACACGAGCTGGAATCACTCGAGTGTTATTGAAAACAACAAGATCGCCTGGCTCAACCAAGTCTAAAACGTCTTTAAACGAACCATCAGCTAGGTTACCGCTGTTGCCATCTAATTTAAGCAGGCGGCTTGCTGTACGCTCCTCTTGAGGGTAGCGAGCAATGAGTTCATCTGGTAGGTCAAAGTGAAAATCTGAAACTTGCATGTGTCTAGTCTTGTCTTAGTTGATGAGATTTGTGCCGTTGACGAATCATAAATCGTAGTTGCTGGATAATCGTTACGGTAAGTCAATCGTTACCAGAAACACATCGCAAACACGACTAAAAATTTCGCAGTGGGCTAGTATAGGCACACGAGCCGCAATAGCAAGGTTTACAGCACTGGATTATTGTAAAGAGGCGTAAAATAATGCGACTGATTCACCTCCTCAAGCTAAAGAATTAGTTGCATAAAACTCACCCAAGAATGCGTCAGATCTCAGTTATTTTTTGGATAAAAAACTATAGTAATAGCAACAAATAAAAAAGAAGGAGGTTCGTATGATCAAGGTTGAAGATATGATGACTCGCAACCCTCATACCCTATTGCGCTCACATTCACTGGCCGATGCTAAGCACATGATGGAAGCACTTGATATCCGCCATATTCCGGTCGTCGATTCCGACAGGCAACTACTAGGTGTCGTCACACAACGAGACGTTCTCGCCGCTCAAGAATCCAGCCTACAAAACATCCCACAAGCTCAATCTTTTACTCTTGCTACTCCCCTCAACGACATCATGCACAAAAGTGTTATGTCGGTAGAGCCGCGTGCAGGATTAAAAGAATCGGCTATCTACATGCAGAAACATAAAGTGGGCTGTTTACCTGTCGTAGAAAACCACGAACTAGTAGGCATTATTACAGACAGCGATTTTGTCACGATAGCGATCAATTTACTGGAGCTGCAAGAAGAAGTAGAGCCAGAAGAAGCGGAAGTAGAGTAACGCTCGGAATTGATATAAAGAAGAGCGGCCAATTCAGCCGCTCAGAGGGATTGTTGTCGCAGCGGATTATTATAGAAGCTCAGATACCACATCCGCTAATTGATGGAATGTCTCACGACGCGAAGAGCTTGGTCGCCAGACAAGGCCAATATCTCGGTAGGCCTGCTGACCAGGAGGATCGATCACAACGAGATTCTGGTTTTCCAATAAACCGTGGTCGATCGCCATTTGCGGAATAAAGGTGGTTCCTAAACCATTGGCCACCATTTGCACCAATGTGTGAAGGCTCGTCGCAGTGAACGGGTTGATCTTCTCTTTATCCGTTAACTTACAAGCCGACACAGCATGCTCGGTTAAGCAATGCTCGTTCTCCAACAAAAATACAGATTCGTCTGGCAGGTCATCGTATTTAATCGGAACGCGAATACCATCAGCTTGATTGCGACTGATCACCATCCGGAAAGGGTCTTGCCCAACAACTTGGCTTTCCATATTGTCGATATCGACAGGCAAAGCCAGAATCAGCACATCTAAATCTCCATGACGCAGCGCAGCCAATAGGTTAGTCGTTGTGTCTTCACGTAACAGCAAATTTAATTGTGGAAAGCGCTGGTTGGCTTCCTGTACCAAATCGCACAAAAGGAACGGCGCTATAGTAGGAATACACCCGACTCGCAGCTGCCCTTGCATCGCATCCCCGTTACATAGATTTCCAAGCTCTACGAGATCTTGTCCTTTCGCTAGTAGCTCTCGACCGTGCTTGACCACCAGCTCACCTGCTTGCGTGAAAACTAGCGGGCTCTTTTTATCTTTCTTCTCATAAAGCGGGCAACCAATCAGCTCTTCTAGGTTTTGAATGCCTTTACTTAGCGTAGATTGACTGACGAAACAGCGATCTGCGGCATCACTGAAATGACGAGTTTCGTGAAGAGTAACAAGATAGTGAAGTTGCTTAAGACTTGGCCATTTATTCATGAAATTACTTTGTAATATGAGTAGGATAAGTTAGGTAAAGGTCATTCGACCTAAGGACAGGACAAAGAATAAGCTTATCGCTTTTTTCGATTAACTTAATCTATTTAATTCGCTTTTTTCTATAGTACCGATTGTACTATAGTTTGTCCCGTAGAAACGGAGCCCAAACAAAGATGTGTTGGGCCAACTAATTTTTTAGGAGATTCCAAAATGGTACTAGTAGGTCGTCAAGCCCCTGACTTTACTGCAGCAGCTGTTCTAGGTAACGGTGAGATCGTTGATAACTTCAACTTCGCAGAATTCACTAAAGGTAAGAAAGCTGTAGTTTTCTTCTACCCACTAGACTTCACTTTCGTTTGTCCTTCAGAGCTAATCGCTTTCGACAACCGTCTTGAAGATTTCCAAGCTAAAGGCGTTGAAGTAATCGGTGTTTCTATCGATTCTCAATTCTCTCACAACGCATGGCGTAACACTGCTATCGCTGATGGCGGTATCGGTCAAGTTAAATACCCTCTAATTGCTGACGTTAAGCACGAGATCTGCAAAGCATACGATGTTGAGCACCCAGAAGCAGGCGTTGCTTTCCGTGGTTCTTTCCTAATCGACGCTGACGGTCTTGTACGTCACCAAGTAGTTAACGATCTTCCACTAGGTCGTAACATCGACGAAATGCTACGCATGGTAGACGCACTAAACTTCCACGAGAAGAACGGTGAAGTTTGTCCTGCACAATGGGAAGAAGGCAAATCAGGTATGGACGCATCTCCAAAAGGTGTTGCAGCATTCCTATCTGAGCACGCTGACGACCTAAGCAAGTAATTACCTCTTAAGCCCGAACTCAACGCGGGTTAATGGTTGGAAGATTCTCTTTAAAGAGACATAAAGCATAAGCTAATAGCGCAAAGCGCACCGCCAATCAGTTAAGAAGTAAAGTCCTATTAAAAGCCCGAAGTTAACGCTTCGGGCTTTTTGTTTCCCCCCTCCTCGCTCCCCTAGACTGACTCTTGTAATAGATAATTGAGGTAGCGATAAACCTAAACTTTACCTCTATTTTCCCTTATCCCCATCTATTCAGAATCACACCTAGATTGCTATTATTTCATCAGTATCTTTTTGAACGGATAAACACGATGAACACCGAAATTGAAGTCTGTATCGATAACTTAGAATCTCTTCATACCGCACTATCTGGTGGCGCGAATCGAATTGAGCTTTGCTCTTCATTAGCACTTGGCGGATTAACTCCAAGCTTCGGAATGATGAAACAAGCGGCAATAGTTTCGTCGGTTCCGGTCTACGCTATGATACGCCCAAGACAAGGCGACTTCATTTTCGATAACGACGATATGCTCTGTATGCTTGAAGATATTGAAGCTTGCGCAAATGCAGGATTGGATGGGGTCGTACTTGGTGTGTTAGCGCCGAACGGAAGTATTGATATGCCAAAGATGCAACAACTGGCTGACAAAGCGCACTCGTTAAAGCTTGGGATTACCTTCCACAGAGCCATCGATCAAAGCTCTGATTTCCAAGCAGCATTAGAACAAATCATTACACTTGGATGCGAAAGAGTCCTGACATCAGGGCTTGCTGCTAATGCTGAGCAAGGTATCGATGTATTGGCTGCAATGGTCAAACAAGCCGATGGACGAATTGATATCATGGCGGGGGCTGGCGTTAACGCTGCGAATGCCAAAATGATTCAAAGCGCTACCCAAGTACCTGCTCTTCACCTTTCAGGTAAATCGACAAGGCCGAGTCTAATGGAAAACAACTCAAGTGCTCAAATGGGCAGTGATAATATTGATGATTATCAGATCCCAGTGACAGATGCGAGTAAGATATCTGATGTGAGAGCCGCCCTCACCGCTTAGGGCAATAGTCGCCAGCATAAATCCAGAGAACCTCGCTGACTAATCTAACTGACTGACGTATATTAGATTTAATAGCGCAGAAAATTTTCATGGATAGATATGGCTAAAGACTTATTCAGCTCTCTTGATTTAAACCTGTTACGAAGCAAAACATGTTTGGAAGAAACCAAGCCCACGGCTTTCAGGCTGAGATTGGTGTGGCAAGTTATGACGGTACAAAAACACGCTCAGGCGAAGTAGAAGAGAAAACAACACATGGTATAAGCCTAGGTGGTGCCTACGTTTACCAAGCGACACCAATGCTTGGATTACGTGCTGGTGTTGATATGAATATTTTTGATCACAACAAAACCTTTGTGCCTTACGACACAACGGTCAATTTCAATCTTGGTGCCATTATTAGCTTCTAAAGATAAGCTCTATTTTAGTGCGTCATCAAGGCTTTGATCACCGAGGTGACGTACATCTTTACCCTTCACAAAGTAAATAATGTATTCGCAGATATTTTGGCAGCGGTCTCCCACTCGCTCAATCGCACGAGCTGACCACATCACCTGCAAAATATTAGGGATGTTCTTAGGGTCTTCCATCATATAGGTCATTAACTGACGAATAACGGCTTCGTATTCCGCATCCAACTTATCATCAAGTTTGTGAACTTCAGCAGCCGCATCAACATCCATACGAGCAAAAGCATCTAACACTTGGTGAAGCATGGTGATTGCCTGACGGCAAAGAGGCTCTAACGAAACATGGAATTTTTGCTCTTTGGTTGAAGGGATCTCAATAGCACCTTGCGCAATTTTAGAAGCAACATCGCCAATACGTTCCAGATCGGTAATGGTTTTGATGATCGCCATAATCAAACGCAGATCCTTCGCTGTCGGCTGACGCTTTGCAATGATTCGAGTACACGCCTCATCAATCGACACTTCCATCGCATTCACTTTGTGGTCATCACGAATCACTTTTTTGGCCAATTCAACATCGTCTTTATGAAGCGCCTGCATTGCAAACGAGAGTTGCTGCTCCACTAACCCGCCCATGGTCAATACATGAGTACGGATCGATTCTAACTCGACATTGAATTGCCCTGAAATGTGGCGACCGAAATGCATACTTGCTCCTTGAAAGAAATGAAGAAAGCCATTTTTGTAGAGTGACTTAGCTCTAGATGACACCTTTGGAGAGGTTAGCCATATCTACCAGTAATGTAGTCTTCCGTCTGGTTTTTCAATGGAGACGTAAAAATTGAGTCCGTATCTGAGTACTCGATCAATTTTCCCATATGAATAAAGGCAGTATGGTCACTTACACGCGCGGCTTGTTGCATGTTGTGGGTAACAATCACCACTGTGTATTGCGTTTTGAGATCGTTGATCAACTCTTCAATCGTCAAAGTAGAAATCGGATCGAGTGCCGATGTCGGCTCATCTAACAACAGCACTTCAGGCTCAATCGCAACCGCACGAGCGATAACCAAACGCTGCTGTTGACCGCCAGATAAACCAAAAGCATTCTCATGCAACCGATCTTTCACTTCATCCCATAACGCAGCAGCGCGCAGAGAGCGTTCAACCGCATCATCAAGGTCTCGGCTGTTGCTAACGCCTTGTAGCCTCAAGCCATAAACCACATTCTCATAGATAGATTTAGGAAAAGGGTTTGGACGCTGGAATACCATACCCACACGGCGTCGTAAGGTCGCAACATCCACCTTAGGGTGATAGACGTTCTTGCCATGAAGCTTCACTTTCCCGGAAACCTTACAGCCTTCAACAAGATCGTTCATGCGATTAATGCAGCGCAGCAGAGTCGACTTACCACACCCAGAAGGGCCGATAAACGCCGTCACCTGCCCCTTCGGGATCTGCATCGAGATATCATCAAGTGCTTGGCTCTCTTTATAGTAAAGATTTAGCCCTTCGATCGAGATAGCAATTTGCTCATCCTTCAGATTGTGAACATCAAGTGGTGCTTGGTAACCCAAGGTTTCATTAATCGAGAACATCTAATCTTGTCCTAAGGTTCGGTATTTTTCACGCAAGTTATTACGGATATTGATGGCTGTTAAGTTCAACCCAACAATCACCGTAACCAATAAAAATGAAGTCGCATACACTAAAGGTCGTGCCGCTTCGATATTAGAGGTTTGAAAACCAACATCATAGATATGAAAGCCTAAATGCATGAACTTTCTATCTAAGTGTAAATACGGAAACTGACCATCGACTGGCAAGCTAGATGCCAATTTAACAACACCCACCAGCATAAGTGGTGCAACTTCCCCCGCGGCTCTCGCGATTGCCAAAATTAAACCAGTGATAATCGCTGGGCTTGCCATCGGTAAAACAATGCGCCAAAGCGTCTCAAATTGAGTCGCACCAAGCGCTAATGAACCGTGCCTCACTGCACTAGGAATACGCGTTAAGCCCTCTTCCGTGGTTACGATAACGACTGGAAGCGTCAAGACCGCTAAGGTTAGTGCTGACCAAAGTAGACCCGGCGTACCAAATGTCGGTGCTGGCAATCGCTCTGCATAGAACAACGTATCAATCGAGCCACCAATGGTATAGACGAAAAAGCCTAAACCAAAAACGCCATACACAATCGACGGTACACCCGCCAAGTTAATCACGGCGATACGAATTAAACGTGTTAGTGCGTTGTTTTTTGCGTATTCATGAAGATATATCGCAGCGACTACCCCAAGAGGCATCACGACGATCGACATGAGAATAACCAACAGTACTGTGCCAAAAATAGCAGGAAACACACCGCCTTCAGAGTTTGAGTCTCGTGGGTTCTCTGATAAGAATTTCCAAACTTGTTTGCCCCAGTGCCCAACCTTTTCTAGGTAAGACATATTATTTGGGTACCAATAATCCAGAATGTGGCTGAGCGAGATCTCGACCAGCTCGCCTGTCATATCCTCAACCAGCAAGCTTTCGACATTAAGTTGCGTTCTAAGGTGCTCAAGCTTAACTTCGGCTTCACCTAACTGGCGGTCTAACTCCAGTTTAGTTTGAGTATAGGTTGTAAGGTATTCATCACTCACTGACTCATTGAGTTCAAGCTTACGCTTTTCTAAGCGCAGGTTTTCCAATTGCCAGCTGATATTACGAATTTCTTGGTTCACGACACGCGACGTTTCTTTACGTAGCGCATCAGCGAACGCCAAGCCTTGTTCGAGCTTTTGGTCTATGTTCGAATCAAAGGTGCCAGAAGCGGTTTTAAAACCCACCGGCTTACCAAAGAAATAACCACCTCGACTTCGTTCAATCACAACCCAATCAAGCGGGGTAGTGGGTTCACGTAAGTTAACATCCAGAATAGAAACAAAGTCCGCAGGGTACAGTTCTCTGTTAGCAACTTTGATGCTTAAGCGCTGTATCAGCCCAGTCGACAAATTTTGAGGAGACAAAAGGTCATGGACTTGTGGAACTTGCTCTATCGGGATGTATTTTCGTTCATATAACTGACCAACCAATACATCTTGTTTTGATACGGTTTCGTCAAGATCGACCACTAGCGATAAGTCTTTGGAGTCAACTTGCCATTGATACAAAGGTGCGGGCCAAAAATAGGTTAAGCCCTTCCAACCAATCAGCAGCATTAGGCCAAGAACAGAAAGCATACTGATGCTCACCGCCCCGCCCGTAAGCCAGATCCACGGAGAGCCCGATTTAACCCAAGATAATAATGACTTCAGTTTATTCATCATGATCGACCTTGCTCTTGGCGTGCTGAAATCAAGGAGCTGCAAAGATCAAGAGACACGCTAGTCAAGCCACTAAAAGCCATTGATACACATTGAGGCAAACCTTTAAAACTACAGCGCACGATATTTATCTCTCAGTCTTTGTCTAACCCACTCAGCAACTGAGTTCACCGCGAATGTAAAGATAAACAGCAAGAGTGCAGCCAAGAACAGCAAGCGGAAATGAGAACCGCCTACTTCTGATTCTGGTAGCTCAACAGCAATCGTTGCCGATAAGGTTCTCATCCCTTCCAAAATATTCCAGTCAAGAATTGGAGTGTTACCTGTCGCCATCAAGACGATCATGGTTTCGCCAACCGCTCGACCTAGGCCCATCATAACCGCTGAAAAGATACCTGGACTCGCCGTCAATAACACCACATAAATAAGCGTCTGCCACGCCGTCGCACCCAACGCTAATGAGCCATCAGATAAATGTTTAGGTACAGAGAAAATAGCATCTTCAGCAATAGTGAAAATCGTTGGGATGACCGCAAAGCCCATAGCAAAACCAACCACCAGCGCATTGCGTTGGTCAAAGTCGATGCCATAACTCGCTAAGAAAGTACGAATATCACCACCAAACAACAAGGCTTCAATGCTGTTTCCACCAGCAAAGACGGCCACCACCGTAATCACCAATACCGGGATCAATATTAGGGCATGCCAACCGTTAGAGAAACGACTCGTCACCATCTTCGGTAAGCAGAACCAAACTAACCCCGTCAACAATGTACTCAACGGTAATAACACCATTAATGAGAAGACGGCCGTTAAATGCGTTTCGACAATTGGAGCAAACCAAAGCCCGGCCAAGAATCCGATGATCACGGTTGGAAGAGCTTCCATCAGCTCTATCGAAGGCTTCACCACTCTTCGCATGCGTGGAGACATAAAATAAGCGGTGTAAATAGCTCCGAGCACAGCAACCGGCACGGCAAACATCATCGCAAACAGAGCGGCTTTGATAGTACCGAATGTGATAGGTACTAAACTGAATTTCTCTTCAAAGTCATCATTCGCCGATGTTGATTGCCAAACGTATTGCGGCTCAGGGTAACTTTCATACCAGACCTTTTGCCAAAGCGAGGAGAATGAGATTTGTGGGTATTCATTGTCGACTTTAGCCACACTGATGATGCCATCAATCAACGTTGCCAGATGCAGTTCATTGGCAGACATAGCGGCTAGTTGTGGTGATTTATCAAATGCGCGTTCAAACAACGACAGCTTTTCACTGGTCGTATAGTGGCTTTGTAATGTGCCGTTCTTATAGAAGCTATAAAAACCCTTTCTATAAGTATCAGGAAGAATAAATTGCACTTGTTCAGCAAGTTGGAAGTCTCGAATATGGGTCAGGCTACGCTTTTCATCTTTGAGTACATCGAACCATTGAGAAACCTGTCCGTCCTCATGCGTAACCAACAACGAGTATGCGCCAGACAATAAATCGATGCTTTTCACGGAATGCTTCGCATCATTTAAGCTAAGATCAATCACTTCACGAACATCAAAACCGTTATCTGATAGTTTCAAAACAACCAAATCCGATTGTGCTCGTAGGTATAAGGTTTGCCCATCAGGTGTGACAAGCAGTTGCTGCTGCAAGCCCAACTTATCCGATAGCCATTGGCTCTTCTGAAAAACATACTGACCAGTAAGGTCACTCTGATACCACTTAACCAAGACTCGTTGGTCACTTAACTGCGCGGCAACCGTAATCCCACGTCCATTTTTAGAGAATGCGAATTTGTCGATCGTCGCCCCATTTGAGGGTTCATCATTTAAAAACGGTTCAGGGAGAGTGATTTGCTCAATTTTAGGTTCGGCTTCACTGCCCTTTTGCAGCACAGGCGCACTATACTCAGGATAGAAAAAAGTAAGGTTGCTTGCACTATCGGCAAAGGCAAACCAGTTTTCTGATGGGGTATTTCGAGAGAAGGCAACAGGATTGGCTAAAACATTTCGCTCAAAGTAAGAGTGTGTATTTTGAGACTCTAAATCCCAAAACTGCACCAAGCCAGATTTTTCGATAGTAAATGCATGCTGACCGTATTCATCAACAGATAAGGCGATAGGCTTTTCTACGGCAACGGTCTTTACAGCTTGGTCTGTCTCTAAACCAGTATCAGAAAATACCGGTAAAATGACCATCGCCAAGTAAACAAAGATCAATACTAGGGCAGCTAGAACACTGACCGCGCCACATGTCACCGAAAAACGGACGAGACGATCTTTCAACCATCTTTTTTTGTCGCGCTCTTTCAATGAAAATTGGGCTGATGCCATCTGTTTATCTACCTTTTTTTAGCTACTGACATAATATGTACGTTAGATGACAATTATATTACAAGTTACGTTAAACAACTGAAACTAATAACAAGTTTGTTAGCCATATTTCTTAAAGTAAGATCATAGATTTTGTGAATTTTGCCATTCTAATTTAAAGTAATCAGCTCTATAGCCAGTACTCAAGGATTCTCATCTCGATGGAAAAAGACTATGTCACAAAAGAACTTAGCTGGTTATCCTTCAACGAAAGAGTGCTCCAAGAAGCGGCAGATAAGTCAGTCCCCTTAATCGAAAGAGTTCGTTTTTTAGGTATTTACTCGAAAAACCTCGATGAGTTTTACAAAGTCCGATTTGCTGATGTGAAGCGAAAGATCTTACTTCAAGATCCACAGCTAACCTCCAACTCGCCGAAAAGCCTACTGACTAAAATGCAGAGCAAAGCAAGCAAGCTCGATGCTCAATTCCATGAACTGTATAACGACTTGCTATTGGAATTGGTACGCAATCGTATTTTTCTGGTCAACGAACAACAAATCAGCGAAGAACAAAGTGGCTGGATAAAAAAGTACTTTAAGAAAAAAGTGCTGCCACACTTAACTCCGATTCTCTTGAACGAAGATAGCCAGTTACTTAATATTCTCAAAGATGAACAAAGTTACTTAGCCATCGACATCGAGCGTGATGCATCATCTCAATATGTCTTACTCGAAATCCCATCAGAAGCACTCCCTCGATTTGTTAAGTTACCGGAAACTTCGGGTTCGCAGCGTACAACTTTGATCTTGTTAGATAATATAGTTCGATTTTGTTTGGATGACTTACTTAAAGGATTCTTTGAGTATGACTCATTGCGTTGTTTTGCGATAAAAATGACACGTGATGCCGATTATGATCTGCAAGAGGACAATGAAAATAACCTATTAGAATCGATGTCTTTAGGTTTAGAACAGCGCTTAACGGCACTGCCGATACGTCTGATCTATGAATCTGAAATGCCAACTGAAATGCTCAACTTCTTACAAGTCAGACTTAAACTGTCTGACTATGACAGTGTCATCGCAGGTGGTCGCTATCATAACTTCAAACATTTCTCTGAGTTCCCAAGCCTTAACCGACGTGATTTAGTTAATCGTCCTCTACCCGCGATTAAGTGCGCGCATTTCAGCCATTACCCAAACTATTTCGAAGCGATCAAAGCTCGCGACATCTTACTGCATTATCCTTATCACACCTTTAGTCACATCACTGAACTGGTTAGGCAGGCTTCCTTTGACCCGAAGGTAACCTCCATCAAAATAAACGTTTACCGTGTTGCGGAAGGCTCAAAACTCCTCAGCTCGATCATCGATGCGGCGCACAATGGCAAAAAGGTCACTGTGGTTGTCGAGCTGCAAGCACGCTTTGATGAGCAAGCCAACATTCAATGGACCAAGAAACTTCAAGAAGCGGGTGTAAAAGTCATCCATGGCATCCCAAGTTTGAAGATCCATTCCAAGTTGCTGCTCATCAAACGAAAAGAAGGCAAGCATACCGAGCATTATGCCCATATTGGCACTGGCAACTTCCATGAAGTTACAGCGCGCGTGTATACCGATTTTTCTCTGCTCACTGCGAATGAAGATTTGACTCAAGAGGTGAGACAAGTCTTTAAGTATATTGAAAACCCTTATCAAAAGTCCCAGTTCAAGCAACTGATTGTGTCACCAAAGAATACTAGAAAACGTCTGTACCAATTGATAGATAATGAAATACAAAACGCGATAGAAGGTAAACCTGCAAGCATCACTCTAAAACTCAACAACTTGGTCGATCGAGAGATCATTGAAAAGCTCTATCAGGCTAGCCAAGCCAATGTAAAAGTGAGAATGGTCATTCGCGGCATGTGCTCTCTTGTCCCTGGCATACCCAACATCAGTGATCATATTGAGATAGTCAGTGTGGTCGATCGTTTCCTCGAACATCCGAGAGTGATGATATTTGGTAACGCTGGAAAGCCGAAGGTCTATATATCTTCCGCTGACTGGATGACACGAAATTTTGATCACCGCATCGAAGTTGCAGCTCCAATTTTAGATCCAAAGATCAAGCAAACCATTATCGATATCACCGAGTTTCATTTCGATGACAGCAACAAAGCTCGAGTGCTAGACCAAGCGATGAGCAACTCTTACACACAACCACCAGCAAACCTACTTGATTACCCGACGTCACAACTCTCCACTTACCACTATATTAAACGTATGGAGAAACTTGCTCGCAAGAAGTACAAACAAGAGAAGAAATCATGCCGCTAATTGATAACAAACATTCTCGATGTATTGCCGCTATCGACTTGGGTTCGAACAGCTTTCACATGGTGGTTGCCCGAGTATTCGATCAACACCTGCAATTAGTCAGCAGACACAAACAGAAAGTGAGATTAGGTGATGGATTGGATGAACGTAACGTCCTATCTGAAAGCGCTATCGAGCGAGGCCTAGAATGCCTCAAGGTGTTCGCAGAACGACTGGCGGATTTTGAGCTTGATGATGTCAGAGTTGTTGCGACTCATACCCTAAGAAAAGCCAAAAACGCTAAAGACTTCTTAGAGCAAGCCAAGCCACTGTTTCCTTTTCCAATAGAGATCATCTCAGATCAAGAAGAAGCTCGAATTATCTATAACGGCGTAGAGCACACTCAAACCGCTTCTGAATCTAAGTTGGTTATTGATATCGGTGGAGGGAGTACGGAACTCGTCGCCGGACAAGGCTTTACTCCTCTAATTATGCGCAGTTTACCGATGGGATGCGTCAACTTCACTCAACGTTTCTTTGCTGACGAAGGGCTAACTTCACGACACTTCTCAGATGCTTATACCGCAGCTACTCGTCTATTGATGCCATTGATTGAAGAATACACAAAAGCCCCTTGGGAAATCGCTTTTGGCTCATCTGGTACCACGAAATCAATAAAAGAAGTACTCATTGGCTTAGGGTTCACCGATGGTCTCATTACGCCCCAACGCCTGTCCTATTTAAAGAATCACTTATGTGAGTTTTCATCATCCAACACCGTAAATCTTTCAGGCTTAAGTGATGAGAGAAAGCCTGTGTTTGCTGCAGGCGTCACCATTCTTTCAGCAGCAATGGATACGCTAGACATCAAGGAGTTACATTTTTCTGATGGTGCCCTGAGAGAAGGCGTTCTTTATGACATGGAGGATAGGTTTAAAGATATTGATATTCGAACAAGAACTGCCGAAACGCTCGTCTCTCGATACCATGTAGACGTAACTCATGGCGAGAAAGTGAAAGTGCTCGCTCTTTCATTGCTGAAACAAGTACAGCCTCAAGTGACAACTGCGGTCACTAATGAGCTGTATGATCTGCTTGGTTGGGCTGCAGTACTTCATGAGGTAGGACAAAGCATTGCATTCCAAGGCTATCACCGCCATTCGGCTTATCTGCTTAAGCATACGACAATGCCAGGCTTTAATACTGAGCAACAACGCCTTATATCAGCATTGGTTCGCTATCAAAGAAAAGCGCTCAAACTACAAGATTTGCCGGAACTTTCTCTGTTTACTCAGCAACAAGTCACCCTGCTGATTCGTATATTGAGACTCGCTATCTTACTCAACCGTCAGCGAAATCAAGCACTGGCCCCAGACGTGACTCTAACGATTGAACAACAGGATAACTGGGAATTGAAAGGAACTAACAGCGATTGGTTGGCCCAAAACCAACTGCTTGATTATGAGCTCAGAGAAGAGCAACAACGTTGGCAAAATGCAGGATGGTCGTTAAAGCTAAAATAACGAACAGTCAAAATTAAAACAGCCTGCGACGCGCAAGCTGTTCATACGTTTCTTATCTAAGTTTATCGCAGCCTGAATTAGAGCCCGACTTTTGCCAACTCTTGCTCTGCGAACTCAGACGGTATTGCTAAATAGCCATCTTTCTCTACAAGTTCTTGTCCCTGCTTTGAGAATACAAAAGTAAGGAACTCTCTTTCAACGGGAGAAAGCGGTTTATCTGGGTGTTTGTTCACGTATACGTAAAGAAAGCGTGATAGAGGGTAATCACCGCTCAAGATATTCGCTCGAGTCGGCTCTACATAATCAGAACCATGCTCAGCAATAGGAATTAACTTAACGCCAGCGACACGATAACCAATACCTGAGTAGCCAATCCCACTGATGGATGAAGCGACCGACTGAACGACTGAAGCCGAACCAGGTTGCTCATTCACACGATTTTTAAAGTCACCGCCGCACAGTGCATTCTGTTTGAAGTATCCATAAGTCCCCGATACAGAATTGCGACCGAACAATTGGAATCGATGTTTCGCCCATGGCTGATCGATTCCGAGATCTTGCCAGTTATTGAGGGGCCTTGTTGCTCCGCAGCGTAATGTCTCAGAAAAAATGCCATCAATCTGACGAAAGTTAAGCCCCTCAATAGGGTTATCACGATGCACAAAAAGCCCAATCGCATCGATAGCAACTCGCAGTGCTGTTGGCTTATATCCATGCTCCCTTTCAAATGCTTCAATTTCTCGCAGGCGCATCGGACGACTCATTGGCCCTAGATGTGCAGTCCCTTCGGTTAAGGCTGGAGGAGCAGTAGAAGAACCCGATGCTTGGACTTGAGCGTTAACATTTGGGTAGTAGGACTTGAACTCTTCCACCCATAACGTCGTCATACCCGCTAAGGTATCCGAACCGACCGATAATAAGCTCCCAGAAATTCCCGGAACCTTAGAATAATCAGGAAGAGAATCGACACCCTGTTCGGCATGCACAGGGTTAACTAAAGCAAACGCTAATAATGAGCTGACTGGAAAATGCATCCTGCGTATCGAACAACTCATGATACGGTCAGTCGATTTGGTAAAGTAAAATGGAAACGACTGCCGACGCCCACTTCACTTTGAATTTCGAGATGTGAATCGTGGTGGCTAAGCGCATGCTTTACAATCGCTAATCCAAGACCACTACCACCGGTATCACGAGAGCGGGCTTTATCTACACGATAGAAGCGCTCTGTGAGTCGATGTAAGTGTTGAGGCTCAATACCATCACCAGTATCTGACACATCTAAGCACGCGCCTTGGCTGGTTTGATACCAACGCACTTTGACCGTTGCACCTGCGGGTGTGTATTTAACCGCGTTATAAACCAAATTCGATATCGCACTTCTCAATTGGTCTTCATCGGCAAGAACTCGTAGGCTCTTATCGATATCAAACTCAAGCTTATGTTCGCGCTCACCGCTAAGGCTCGCCGCTTCTTTCTCAAGAACCTCAAGCATCGCCGGAACGTTGACCACTTCATCCAACTCATGCATTGGCGCCGCTTCAATTTTCGAAAGCGTGAGTAGTTGATTAACCAAACTGTTCATTCGATTGAGCTGCTCAGTCATTACGCCATGCGCCTTGGTCCACATTGGGCCAACGATCATGTCTGGATCTTCGGTCATTTCAAGGTAACCTTGAAGGACGGTCATCGGCGTACGCAATTCATGAGAAACGTTAGCGAAGAAGTTACGGCGCATGCCTTCTAACTGCTTAAGCTGGGTCACATCACGTACCACCATCAGGTGTTCACCCTCGGTATACGGCACAATACGCAGCTCGAGCATACGCTCCACATTCAATGGAGAAGGCATCTCTAATGGCTCAGAGAAATCTTGCTTATTAAGGTACTTAATAAAATCTGGAGTACGAATCAAATTCGAGATCGGTTGACCTGAATCATCTGGCCAACGAAAGCCCAGCAAATACTGAGCTAGCTTGTTACACCAAACGATATTGCCTTCACCGCGAAATACCACAACGGCATCGGGAAGCGATTCTGCACCGTTACGGAAACGGCGGATAAGGTTAGTCAGTTCTTTGCGTTTGCGACGCTGTCTCTGCTGCATACGATAAATACCGTTAAACAGAGATTCCCAGTTCCCAGAGCCTGAAGGTGGAGTTAGACGCTTCTCATCCCACAGCCATGCGGACAAACGCATTTGGTTGTGTAGATGCCAGCCGAGCTGCAATACCGTAGCAGCCAGCAGCAACCAAGGTAGGTAACCGAATATCCATCCGACTAAAACCCATGGTGCGTAAAAAAAAGCCAGCTCCCAAGCCAGCTTTTTCCAGGTTAACTTTTCAACCATTCAGGACTCCGTAAACTGGGCAGCGAAGCCACATTAAGCCTTTGTAGAAAAACGGTAGCCAGCGCCACGAACCGTTTGGATTAGCTTATCGTGACCTGCAGACTCAAGCGCTTTACGCAGGCGTCGAATATGTACATCAACCGTTCGGTCTTCAACGTAAACATTGGTACCCCAAACGTTGTTAAGCAGCTGCTCTCGGCTGTACACACGCTCTTGGTGAGTCATAAAGAAATGCAGCATTTTGAACTCTGTTGGTCCCATATCAACTGGACCTTCGCTTGCGGTAACACGATGAGATACTGGGTCTAGCTTAAGACCTTGTACATCAATCACATCTTCTAGTGCAGTAGGCGTTACACGGCGGATAACCGCTTTCAGGCGAGCAACGAGCTCTTTGGGTGAAAATGGCTTGGTGATGTAATCATCAGCACCCACTTCTAAACCACGCACCTTATCTTCTTCTTCGCCACGAGCCGTTAGCATCACCACTGGGATGTTGCGAGTTAACTCTTCACGCTTCATGTGCTTGATAAAGTTTATCCCGCTACCACCAGGTAGCATCCAATCTAGTAATACTAGATCTGGGAAAGGTTCACATAGCTTGTTTACCGCTGTATCGTAATCTTCAGCCTCTACTGCTTGGTAGCCTTTTTGTTCAAGCACGAAGCACAGCATCTCACGAATAGGTGCTTCATCTTCAACGACCAGAATCCTTCTCGACATAATTGAATAGCCTTTGTATTTAATCAACGCATTGCATTATCTGAGTTAATTATGACACTTTTGTGACCTTTGAAAACAAATTTTCATATAACTGTCTCAAACATTTCACTTTATAACTTTTGATACAGAGCTAGGGACAAATCGAATTAGATCTCATATCATGAAGCACTTCTAAAAAGGTATGAGAAAAATTTATGTGGTTTAAAAATTGCCTAGTCTATCGCTTCAACCGTGATATTGATTTCAACGCAGATCAGCTAGAGAAACAACTTGAAGAATTCCGCTTTACTCCTTGTGGTAGCCAAGACAAACAGAAGTTTGGTTGGGTACACGCAATGGGTAGACATGGCGATATGATGACGCACGTATCAGAAAACCGCATTCTTATCTGTGCAAAGAAAGAAGAGAAAATGCTACCCGCTTCTGTGATCAAAGAATCATTGAACGCAAAAGTAGAAACGCTTGAGGCAGAGTCTGGTACCCCTCTGAAAAAGAAAGAGAAAGACAGCCTAAAAGAAGACATCATCATTGATCTACTTCCTCGAGCATTCAGCCGCAGCAACTTCACTTACGCGCTGATCATGCCAAAAGAAGGTTTCATTGTGGTTGATGCGAGCAGCTACAAAAAAGCAGAAGATGTATTAGCATTGCTACGTAAGACAATGGGTAGCCTGCCAGTAGTGCCAGCTATCCCAGAGCAAGCGATCGAAACGACTCTTACAGAATGGGTGAAATCAGGTGATACGCCACAAGGCATCACTATGCTTGATGAAGCAGAACTAAAATCTATTCAAGAAGACGGCGGTATTGTTCGAGTTAAGAAACAAGAACTAGAAGCTGATGAGATTAAAAACCACATCGAAGCCAATAAGATGGTGACGAAACTTCTTATCAACTGGCAAGACCGTATTGAATTCATTCTTGCAGAAGATGGCAGCATCAAACGCCTAAAATTCAGTGATGAGCTCAAAGACGAAAACGACGATATTCCTCGTGAAGATCAAGCTGCGCGTTTTGATGCGGACTTCTCTCTACTTTGTGGTGAGTTCAGTGTTTTCCTTCCAAACCTATTTGAATCATTAGGCGGGTTAACTCAACCTAACGCTTAATCAGTCAAACTATAGGCTCAGGTGCTAACGGTATCTGAGCTTATTTCTCACTAAGTTCTCACTTATATCTGCCTCTAGACCCTCTTGTTAATGTCATTGCTATCTTTAGGGCTATCAACCAAACTCATTTTAGCGTAAAATTTGCGCCCCTTTGATATCACTTGGTGGTATCAACCTGACTTGAGATCAGATTAGAGAACGAAGCAATGACTACACAAAAACCATTTGTACCTGAACTATTATCACCGGCAGGAAGCCTCAAAAACATGCGTTACGCATTCGCCTACGGCGCAGATGCAGTATACGCAGGCCAGCCACGTTACAGCCTTCGTGTTCGTAACAACGAGTTCAATCACGAAAACCTACAAATCGGTATCGATGAAGCTCATGCTCAAGGCAAAAAGTTATATGTTGTATGTAACATTCAGCCGCACAACTCTAAATTAAAAACATTCATTCGCGACCTCAAACCAGTTGTAGACATGGGCCCTGACGCGCTTATCATGTCAGATCCTGGTCTTATCATGATGGTTCGTGAAGCATTCCCTGAAATGCCAATCCATCTTTCTGTTCAAGCAAACGCAGTAAACTGGGCGACCGTTAAGTTCTGGTCAACTCAAGGCGTTGAGCGTGTGATCTTATCTCGTGAGCTATCGCTTGAAGAGATCGAAGAGATTCGCGAACACTGCCCAGAAACAGAGCTAGAGATCTTTGTTCACGGAGCTCTTTGCATGGCTTACTCAGGCCGTTGTCTGCTTTCTGGTTACATGAACAAGCGCGATCCAAACCAAGGTACTTGCACCAACGCTTGCCGCTGGGAATACAAAACAGAAGCAGCGAAAGAAGACGAAAACGGTCAGATCGTTGAAGCAAACCCTACTGGTGTTGCTATTCAAGAAGTAGAAACGCAAGACATTGAAGTTCAAGATGAGCGTCCAGACAACACACTAGGCCTTGGTAAACCAACAGACGAAGTGGTTCTGCTTTCTGAATCACACAAGCCAGAAGAGAAAATGGCAGCGTTTGAAGATGAGCATGGTACTTACATCATGAACTCAAAAGACCTTCGTGCAATCCAACACGTTGAGCGCCTAACGAAGATGGGTGTTCACTCTCTGAAGATTGAAGGTCGTACTAAGTCTTTCTACTACTGTGCACGTACTGCTCAGGTTTACCGTAAAGCTATTGACGATGCAGTGGCAGGCAAACCATTCGATGAAAGCCTAATGGGTACACTAGAGAGCCTAGCTCACCGTGGTTACACTGAAGGCTTCTTACGTCGCCATACACACGATACATACCAAAACTACGAGTACGGTTACTCTATCTCTGACACTCAACAGTTTGTTGGTGAGTTCACAGGTAAGCGCCGTGGTGACCTAGCGGAAGTAGAAGTGAAGAACAAGTTCCTAGTAGGCGACAGCTTAGAAATGATGACACCGAAAGGTAACGTTGTTTTCAAACTAGAAGTTATGGAAAACCGCAAATCTGAAGCGGTCGACGATGCGAAAGGTAACGGTCACTTTGTATTTATTCCTGTACCAGCAGATCTAGATCTAGAGTACGGCTTGCTGATGCGTAACTTGAGCGAAGGCCAAGATACACGTAACGCATCAGGCAAATAATTTTTACTTAAGCGACTTACTTGAGAAGAAAATAATGGCTCTGTTAATTACTGACAAGTGCATAAACTGCGATATGTGTGATCCTGAATGCCCAAATGGTGCAATCACTATGGGCGACAGCATCTTCGAGATCGATCCTGATTTATGTACAGAGTGTAAAGGTCACTATGAAAAGCCAACATGCCAGTCAGTGTGTCCGATTACAAAATGCATCATCACTGACCCAAACCATATTGAAACTGATGACGAGCTACTTGAGAAGTTTGTTATCATTCAAGGCTTGACCTAAAAGAAGAAAGGTTCAACTTAACCATAAGTTGAACCTTTTTTTCATCCTGATTTTCCTATTGGATAAATATTGCAGAAGAGCTCTTTTTCAAATTGATATTCGAGCCGTTCTCGCCAGTTTATTGATTGAGCTATAGGAACAAGATAAAAGTTTTCCCTGCTGGTATCGGTCACAAATGCCATTCCATACTGCATCAATTCATAGTGAACATCATTTACGAAACTAGGGTCTAAACGTTGTCTGCCTGTTAGCTGATTGATGTCATCTCTTGAAATTGAAATACCCGAGCTTTCAGCGTTGAACCTATGTCTTAACCATTCTGAAAATTCCTTCGCACAAATCATAGTCATAGTCTTATCCTTGAATTATCTATCGACGGGTATCAGACTCTGATTTCGCATACTGCATATAAGCCGCATCTTTCACCCCAAAACACTCAATCCCTGACCAAACCTTGTCAAATTCGCCATCGCCCTTGCTGATACCGTTATTGCTTTTATTAATATCAAACGATGTTCTTAATCTCGTGTTTATAAACTCTAGACAAAAGTGTGATATTTCTCCATTTTAGAGTCGAAAAAACCAGTGGCAGTACCACTGTAAAAAGCCTCGATGAACAGGATTACTTATTCGATATCAAGGCCAAACACTGACTTGGCATCACTTTAACTTTTTTCTTTTTCTTAGTTTTCGCTACTTTTTTAGGAGGTGGAACTGGAACAGTCTTTGGAGCCCAACTTGCAAGTTCATCTCCACAACCGTCACCTTTAGGAGGGCTCGCTTGAGCTATGCAGTTTGAACTGCCTTCAGGACACTTTAAACGAACGTGGAAGTGGGAGTGGTGTCCCCACCAAGGTCTTATTTTGCCTAACCAAGCTCTATCATTAGCGTCAGAGTTTTCTTGTTCACAAAGGGTTTGCTTGATCACTGGATGAACAAAAATACGCACCACTTTTTCATCTTTCGCCGCATAACGAATAACTTGAAAATGATCATCGGTCCAATTCGATTCACGCAATTTGTAGTTGGTAAGATCCACAACGCTCACAGGTTTAGGCACAGCTAATTCGTTCTCTGACAACCTCTTACTGGTTAACCTTAGCCATATATCAATATCTAACCCTGTTTGATGACTTGAATGACCTGAAGAAAAGCGCCCTCCTCTGAGAAGAGAAATATCACCGATCAATAAATTAGTATTGAGCTTCTCGCTGGTCGTGACTCCTAACCTCTCAATAAACTTTATAGCTTCTGTATGGCCATAGTAGCGCTCTCTTTGAGGGCGAATGATCTGATACCCCAAACCATTAATAGGCAAAGCCTGCGCGCCGTCTAGACAGCCATTGGCATAGCTTCCAATTGATGAGGGTGAATTTTTAGTAGGGTGACTCTCTTTTTCCCACGAAGTTGCTGATAGAGAAAATGAACAAAAGAATACAACCAGTGCAAAAAAGAACCTCATAATAATCCCAAATTACTGACGCTTACTCATTATATTAGTCGCCATTTAGGATTAGGTGCATATCGTACTTAAGTTTTTGGTGGTAGCTAGTAAATTATACCAATTAAAGTAAAA
>NZ_JBFRST010000043.1:0-64784 GCF_041473705.1 Vibrio sp. 10N.222.55.B11 | reverse complement strand
GATGGTTCTACTGGTGGTGACGGTTCTAATAATGGTGATGGTCTCACCAAAGGAGATATCAAAGACGTTCTTGAAGATGTTTTTGGGAAATCAGGTTCATTCACTGCTCCAGGGCAAGGTAATGGATTTGATACCGATACGGTACTTACCACGTCCCTTGATGATCTAAAAACTGAAATTGATGAGCTAGAAGAAACACTTGAAAGTAAGCTTAAACAATCCCCTCTAAAGCTAGGTCAAATGTCATTCTCAGATGGCTCTTATGAATCCACGACTTTCTCCCTGAGCCGATGGAACGTTGATGTCGGGTTCAATTTGTTCAGTTCTTTGGGCTCTACCAATACCAATATGATTCGCACCGTTATCTTATTTCTTGCCACTCTGCTCGCTGGCTTTATTTTGCTTTCTTCTGGTCGCTCAAAGGTTTAATCATGGAATATTTTTATAGCGCACTTGATTACATTGTCACTGTCTTCGGCAGTATTTACGACTTCTTCGCCTCCATACCTGAGTTGATTCTCCAATCATTCACATACGCATGGTTTTGGTTCATCAAGCTCTATATCTACTTAAAAATCCAAATGCTAGAAATGGCCTATAGCGTTGCCTCTTTGCTGCTTTCAGAATATGAGGTTTATACGGTGTTGAACATGGCCTTTAACAAGCTTCCCTCAGACTTGCGTTTTGCCTGTTACCAGTTCGGCATTGTTGATTCAGTTCGAATTGTTATTGATGCGTTTGCTACGGCATTTGTGCTTAGAATTATGGGGTGGTGATATGGCAGTTTCCTTTCGTCATGGTTCTAACGGTGCTTATAAAACCGCTTATGTCACATGGTTTGAAATCCTCCCTGCTTTGCGTGAAGGTCGTATCGTTGTGACCAATATTGAGGGCTTGAAACCCAAAGAATCTATCGAAGAATTATTAGGTGAAAAATTTCCAGATTCAGCTCGCTTAATTAGGATCTTTACACGATCTTCTGAGGGGGTAATGCTTTGGCAAAACTGGTTTAACTGGATGCCTATTGGTGCATTCATTGTTATTGATGAATGTCAGGATTTGTATTGTCCCGAAGCAGGATTTAAACGTGAGAAGTTCTTACAAAAGCCCTTTTCTGAGTTTGTAGATTACCTACCTAAAGACTTTTCAGAACTGTTCTATTCTCGTTGGCTTCCAGTTGACCCTGATTCGTTTGAAGTAGGTGACGTTGATGATTGCGAACGAACCCAACTCGATGAAAATAACAGACTGCTCTACCCGTTCGACTTCTACGGCGCATTCATGCGACATAGAAAATACCAATGGGATATTGTCATGCTTACGCCTGATTACACCGCAATCCCAACTTGGTTAAAAGGGTGTGCCGGTGAAGCATATTCTCACCGTTCTACGGATACGTTCTTTCGAAGTCGTAAGCCTAGGATTTTTAACCATCCACCAAAATCCACTAAGACAGCTCCCTCTACTAAGAGCGATATGGCTAGTAGTACGAACAAGACAATTCCTGTTGATGTATTCGCACTGTATCAGTCCACAGGAACCGGAGGCTTTAACGCTACTAAGTCTGATATCTCGGTTTTGAAGTCTCCAAAATTCATTCTTGCGATCCTTATCGGTGTCGCGGCCGTTGGCAAATTTCTATGGGATTTATCTTATGTACTATCTGATTCTGATGTGGGTGAAGTTCAAACGGTTGATGCGCCAGCTGCCTCTACCAACTCGCCTACTCTATCTACTCAGGTTAACGTTCCAATATCTGAAAATGTTCCTATCAAAGATGGGGAAAGTTCTGTTCGGGTGGGTTCTAGCAATGCTACTTCTCAAGCTTCTGCTGAAAGTCTTCCTGATGCTGTGAATCCTTTCTTTGATGCTTTTCCCGTATTCAACGGCTCTACAGCGGTCTATCTTACGTCAGTAAGTAGAACGGTTTATCCAAAGGGCTTTGGTGAGTATTCAGACTTTGTCTTTAGGATAGATAAAGGTGTAGACACCTTTTATATACGCTCGGCTGTATTGAACCGCTACGGCTATCGCTTCGAATTGATTGATGATTGCTTGATTCAAGTGCGCTCTAAAACAGTGTCGAGGGTTTTAACGTGTCCACCTACATCGAGTGGCGTTGCTATCGCTTCTGAGAGTAACGATTTGATGAGTGGTAGAGTCGAAGACGTTCAAAGGTCTGTCGATATCTTCAGCATGTGACGAATGACATACTTGAACGGTGGTATGTCAAAAAATGACATACTCGCCCCGCAGGGATAAGGGCACTCGATACAGTTCTTGGGTATGACTTCCCAAAATGCCCGAAAAGCAGCGAAGCGTAGCTGACTTGATGAAACCACATCACTAGCCCTTCACATTGCCAAGATCACCCTAGCAGAGCCTCTCAACATCAGTGGGGCTTTTTGCTACTGCAACCCATCTTACTAACAACTCTTTTCATTCTGCTCACAGCTTCGCGTGAGTCGTGAGAGCTGAACAGCGAGCGCGACGCTGTGGGCAGCAACCCCCGTGTTGTATCACGGGGGTAAATTCGACCTAACTCTATAACTTTTCGAGACTCTTTCTTATGCACTGCCTCATGTTGTATAATGATTTCTTTTTAATTAGGTCAACTTAATTGAACACTTCAATAATGCCCCCCTCAAACGATCTTATAGATGAATCTGACACAGTAATATCTATACCCGTAAAAAAAAGTGATTTAGGCGGTTTTATTACCGACCTGTTAGGCCAAAAACAATCACTAGAAAGAACTTATAACATTACTTTTGAAATTGACCATTCTTGGCTCGTTAACCTACATGAAACGATTAACCAACGTATATCACAGCAAGCGAACTCTACTCTTATCAATTTTACTGCTGTAATCTATTTCGAAAATGGAACAAAAAGAACAATAACTTCGTTAGAAGCTTTCAAGGGATATAATGAGACAAAACGGGAAGTTTCTAGTGGTGTGAAGATTATTTGGGAATACTTAATTCAATTCCCTAATCGTCCACATCCAGAAAAACAACAGATCTCTTTCACTGCTTCGATCTATCAACGAAAAAAAACAAAGCACTTAAACCCGTTAGACATTTACTTAGAAACATTATTAGCACCAGGTAAAGAATCACTAATTAATGTTCAAATTGATCACACTGAGAGGACTTGGAGCGATGATATTGAAAGTATAATCTCGACGTCTGTCTTAGAAGTAATGAAAACTAAAAGTGTCGGCTTTCACATTGCTCAATTCGCGCGTTTAGCCATGCTGTTTGTAATTGTATCTTTATTGATGATTTATCCACTTTACAACGCGCTGACAGTTCCAAGCGACTCTTTGTCTTCGGTTCAGGAGCAGTTCTTGGTCATTCAGGCTGCCGCATCCGATGGCGCCGATATGTTAAACCAGAAACTAGATTTAATCTTTGAAACTTTAACTCAAATAGAAGAAAGTAAAAGCTCTAGCACTATCGCACTTTTAATAGGCTGTATCTTAACTCCTGCTATACTCACTATTTTCTTAGTTGTTACTCGCCCTATTCAATCATCACATGTTCTGTTATCGCAGATGGCGATACTTAATCGCGATAAGCAACAGAAAAGGACAAAAGGAAAGGTCTGCATTATCATTCTGTCATACATCGGCAGCATCGCGGCTGGCATTATTGGTAACTATGGTTTCCAGTTCATTAACGGATAAGTGTAAGGCCCCTCTGAGGGGCCTTATTTTATCTATGTCTAATTCTAGATATTGCCCTAGCAGTTTTAATTAAATATGTAGAAGTCTTGATCTCTAATTCTGATTGAATCCCTAAAAGTGCAATTCCCGCTAATATTTGTTGTGGTCTCACCACTTGACCAGTCGGTAGCTCCATCCTGTCATATAACATTTTGAACTGTATCCAATCTTCACTAATGCTCAGTTCCCGACCTTTAGCCATTCTCATAAGCCTTTTACACTCGGGCGGAATTGGATTCCCCTCATCCCAACCTGTGACCGTTCTCACAGATTTAAAACACAGTTCAGCCACCTCTTCCTTGGTCATTTGGCACTCTAACTCTCGAAAAATGTAATTCTTACTCATTTCGCGATACTTCAATGATAAAACCTCTAAATACAAGAGGTTTCACTGATTTTATAAGATATGCACCATTAAACATAATCAGACATAATACGCACCAAAAAGGAGATTGAAATCTGAGAGGTTTCAGGGCCTGTTACTCGCGTAATTTTACGTACAGCGCCGCATGAATCTATCTATTTAATTACTGGCTGGCTTTGACTCCGCGTTAATTGGATTAAATCGTGATGGCTTTATCACATGTCTGCTCAAACTTAATTAAGACTTCTAATTACGGATGCCTCTCCAAAGTTAGTCCAGAGTCTCTGCTGGTTGAGTGTTAAAAGCTATTACCCTGATTTTGCTTACCAAAAGAACCTAGATGATTAACGCTTCCACTAACTCTCGGTCTATTGTCCGTACTACCAATAAACTGAAAAGACTTGGTTACTCTTGTTCGCTAGATTTAACGGTCCCAAAAGACCAAGCGAACTCCCGAATCATCTAGTCTTGTTTACCTATGTTGGCTTGTTCTTCACCAAATTGAATCAACTATCAACGTCATCAGTAACATCCGTACTCGTTTTTCAAACCACTAACTTTGAATTTTCTGATGCCCAACGGTCATTGTTACCAAACTGCGTTGCCATCCAAAACGAACTTCTATAAACGACTTGGCTAATCGTAAGTTACAGTGCAACATAAATTCTATTAACCTCTGTCTGGACTATATTAACTTGTCTCATAACTGCGATAATGACACTTCTATTACCAACAAGTCTTTAAAATCAGATCTTTAGGCTAGTTCTCAATTAGTTAGAGTATCTTTTGTTTGTTAACATATTCTGGAACAGAATAACTTATTATCTTAGAAGGCTTTACATGAAAATCAGTACAATCGCCCTATCGCTATTCACCGCTTTTTTTGGCATCAGCTCGCAGGCGCTTGCTAGTGAAAACGAAAACTCACCTAGAGAGCATGGTCATTTTTATGCTGGTGTTGATATCGGCTTTTATAATGAAACTGAATTAGAATATCGTGGCAGCGCCATTGAAGATTCATCTGATCTATCAGACTTTAGCTATAACTTGGTTGGAGGCTACGAATTCAATACACATGATGTCGTCAAACTGGGGCTAGAAGCCGAGTACCGAAAAATCGGAAAAGTTAGCTATAACGACTTAATGGATATTGAAGGCCATGCTTTCTTCGTAAACATTAAACCAAAGTTTATTGTTGAAGGTGACGTATTAGATCTGTATGTATCTTTATTAGCCGGTGTTGGCTCTATGGATATGGAAGCGAAAGCTTTTGGAGTATCAGACTCTAAGTCTGAAGCAGCCTACCAAGTTGGTGCTGAGCTTGGTGCGATGGTAACAGACAACATCGATATCCATATTGGTTACCGCTATGCAAACGTTGACATTGAATCCATCGATGTGTCACCTCAAACCGCTTACCTAGGTGCAAGGTACCACTTCTAAACTTGATTCACTCGTAGGCTCAATACTACTAAAGCCGTCCTTTTAAAGCTCGGCTTTAATTTTAATCACCTATTTCCCTACTCGACCTCTACTTTGACAAGACAATTCAACCATAAATAAAGTTACGTTGTATCTTCTGTAAAAAGTTACAACTTGAAAGCTTTGCCCTAACGCAAAATAAACCACTTTAACAGGCTACTATTTCGTGTTTAAATTTTGATCTATCAAACAGTTATACGAATAAATTTGGTGATTAAGCAATCAAATGCTATGCATTCAATCCTTAAAAATAAATTAAAGTGTTAACATCAGGCAATTTTGTAAACTAGGTGTTTGATATGTTGCCTAAACTTTATAAGTTCAGATCGCTCCACGACAGAAACATACAATCTATTTCCGAGTGTTCGTTGTGGTTTGATTACGCTAAAACTTTTAATAACCCTTTTGAATCTAACCACGCATTCAACAAAGAGCTTCAACAAAACTTTAAGATCATGTGTTTCTCTCAGTCGAACGACCACCCAATACTATGGTCGCAGTATGGTGACAACTTTAAAGGCATGTGTATCGAGTATGATCTCAACTGCTATAACGGCGAGGCCAATCTCAACTGTTTTGAAGTCCAGTATGAAGACGAACCGAATATGTTCCGCCCGACATCGCTAAGAGGTTTACAAACATCAAGACTGGGAGCTGAGATATTCAAAATTAAGCATTCTAATTGGCGTTATGAAAAGGAATACCGCTGGGTATTACCTGATGACGAGATGATCGGAAATAAACTCTACCTTAATAGAGAGTGCCTAAGCTCGGTGATTCTGTCAGAGCACGCTCCTGCCGACAGGAAATTGAAAGTTCTGATGACTTGCCAGCGCCTTGGTATCCCTGTTAAACACGCAATAGCAAAGCAAGAGTCGTTTACCTTCGAAGTGGTCAGTTAAGTAGAGTGTAATCCTACTGTTTAGCGCCAAAACAAGACATTCACATAAAGTTACAGCGCAACAAAAAAGAGAGCGACATTAATGAGACTCTCTCTTTTTATTACATGTTCACCGTAAGCTTTCCCAATCCTTTATCTTGCATCTGCTCAATCGTCGCGATAGACATTTGAACAGTTGAAAACCAATAAGGTCGGTGCTTAACGTTAAATAGTTCACTATTATCTAACGCCTCGAAAACAGAATATTTTCTACCTTGAGCCAAAGCTGCACCATAAACCGTTCGCTCAAGTACTGGAATGTCATTCACTTCCTCTAGAAGTGCCCTCTTGATGAACTGATTTCCAGGGCTCCAATCTATAAATTCAACGAGGTTTTTTAGTAGCTTAAGCTCTAGCTGCTCGACCATTGATTCAAGAAACTGTGTGTTTGGCATCACCTCAGTACAAGCATAATATTCGTCATGCTTGTCACTTGCTTCACGATAACCAAGCATCGTTTTTACCAATGCGTCTTCAAACGTTGAAGAAAAGTGGTTACAAATTAAAAACAAAGGCAGAACTCTCAACACACCAAGTAAAATGCCTACGTTAGGATCTTTAACCGACGTTTCTTGAAGTCGAATTCGAGTCGCATTTGACGTCACGACCAAGTGTTGCCAAACCTTAGGTGTGATGTGTTTAATGTTGCCATCATTCCACTTAATCAGCTGTTGACTCATTAACAATGGGAACAATAAACGACAATTTTCTATTCCTATTTGTCGTGCTGCAACTTTTGGATCGAGAATTACCTTAGATTTCTTTCCATATTTCTCTGAAAACTCTTGATTGGAAACAAACTCGATTAAACTTGAGCTCAATGGCCTACTTTTCGCGGATATTTCATGGAGTTTGGAAAAGTTTAAAGATGGCGAATACGCAACACTAGCGAACTGATTGTAATCGGGTAAGTCTGAAAACAACGAACTTATTAAGGTACCTTGAAGCTTCTCAATCATTAGCGCAGAAGCGGCATTGCTGACATCATCGATAACGTATCGTAAGGTTTGTTGCTTCGCGTCGACTTTTTCACGATGAGCATTGACTCTATCCTGCTCGCAGCGCAATAAAATACGTTGATTGTGAGATATGCGGTCAGATTCATCAAATATGACACTATCACAATACCTATTTTCCAAACTTAGTAACGTGTCTACTGTAGATTGTGCGAGCTTATATTCAGGTGAGATTAACCATCGATTAAAGCGAGCTTCAACATTGATTGAGACCTTCCTTGAGATCTCAACTACTTCAGAGGTATAACTTTTATTTGCTAACAACAACCGTGACTTTCCTTTGCCGTAAATGCTCTTGTATCGGCATATCCTGCCTTTATAACAAAACTAATATTAATAGAAATTAGAGATTGGTTCACGAAATTGTTTCAATAAAATTAAGGATATTTAGTTATAGTGCGTTGAGAGTGGCTAGTGTGTGATATGTAGCCGGATATACTTTTCTGGAAAGCTGTATTTGAACCTTTTCTTCGTCGGTAGGTGTTTTTTCGCCTGCTTGCAAACTTTACTATCTCCAGACGTTCTCACCTTTTTGATTCTTGCGTAACCTTTAGAGTGCTTCATCTCAATCATCAGATCGCAATAACCCTCGAAATCAACATTACTCTTGTTGAGCCCTTTCATGACGGTGACTTTTATCTTTTTAGCTACAGGATTAACCAATGCATCGTCGGGAAAAGCGACTGGGGATAAAAAACATAATAGTAATACTAGATATCTCATACTGCTCTCTCTTTGTTGAGGGTGAGAACAGTATGCGGAGATTTAAGAGAAATGAAGGATTAACTTAGTATGAGGATTGACCAGCTAACGCGTAACTCTCAACGATTACGCTTTCTTTGAGCCTTTAGACTTAAAACCATTATGCGGGAACACGTTACGAATACGTTGCTGTACGTTTTTAGGAACATCTTTAGTGAACTTGAGATTGTAACCAGAACGTTTTGCATACACTTTTAGCTCGCCTTTAAAGGTATTGTTATGACCAATCTCTTGAAGGTTGTGCTTAAAGCTCGGTGGAAGATGCCCTTTAACTTGTTCGATCGCCCCGTCGCTAAATTTAATTTTCAATACCGGTCGGTCGACTGCTACTAACCAAAAAACTAATACCGCACCGATTAAGATTACGTACATCATAATGTCACCACTACTGTTGATGGTTATTTATCGTCAGAAAGGAGCTTGCTTAAGTCTTCTTTGAGGCTAGTCACCGTCTTGCTGGCCTGCTCACTACGAGACGCTTCGCTAACCAAATACTCGATGGCATCTGAGAGCGTACAACCTAGCTCGTTCGCACGTTGAGATAGCTTTTCCCATACACGGTAATCAAGGTCGATTGATTTCTTCTTTGTATGAACTTGTTCAGCATTGAAGTGGCGTTTTCGCTTAGCTCTGATCGCTTGTTTAAGCTTGTTATCGAGCTCAGGAGACATGTTGTTAGATATCCACTCAAGAACACCCGTAGGTTGGTGTTCAAGCTTCAATAAGGCTTTAACAGCAACGTCAGCTTCACTTGAATCTATGTGGCAGGTGATCGACTCGCCTTCTTTCCATTTTTTGACCAGATAGTTCCATTTCCAACCACATTCCAAGTTTTCAAGTTGCTGATATTTCATGTCTAATCTCGAGAGTTAATCCTAGTGACAGCGTAACCCAAAATAGGCTATTTAACAATTATGATCTTGAAAGAATAGACCAAGATCATACTTATATTAGCTTAGTGATTAGTAACTACAACATAGAGCTACAAGCGAGATCGGTTTTTCTATATACTCCCTACCTCATTATCATAATCAGAAACTTAAATGACTCAAGTAGATTGGCGACATGTTACGCCTCAGTACGACGAATATAGCGCTCAATTAGAGCAATTCCCTGACATCTCGCCTTTCCCGTTTTCAGATATTCAACATAGATTCAAAGATGCGTTAACCCGCTTTGTCCGTTTGTCTAACCTTTCGCGTGTTTTACTTGTAAACGCTCCAGACAATTCGATCTATCGTCAAATGATTGTTGAATCTCTAGTCACTGCTTTAGATGATCACACTCTACCGGTTATAAAAACTGAGTCTTTAAATGCTGTCTCTCTGTTTGACCAAGTTCAGTCAAAAGACGGTAAGGTTGTAGCGACAAAGCCCGGCCTACTGGCTAGAGCAAACAACGGCTATCTGATCGTTTCAGCAAACTTGATCTTGGCAAACCCTGGAAGCTGGTTACTACTTAAATCAGCACTGCTTGGTGAAGCCGTAGAACCAATCAGCAGCAATCCAGAGCACTTGAACCAATCCCCGACTTTGCCTTTGACTTACAACATTAAGTTGATTGTTGTTGGAGACAGAGCTCAACTAGGTGACCTTGATTACCTGGACAGCGATATTCAAACCGGTTTTTGCCTATTTAGCGAAATTGAACAAGATATCAAGCTCTCTGAAGAGACTTTGACTCAATATCTTGGTTACCTTAAGTGGCTTCAACAACGCTATGAATTGCCAACCATCACGCAACAAGCGTTGACGGGCATTCTTACTGCCGGAGCAAGAGAAACGGAAGATCAAAGCTATATTCCATTATGCCCTATTTGGCACAATGCATTATTGAACGAAGCTCTGATTGAAGCCGACAATGGTGAGATTGATATTCACCATATCCAACAAGCTCAACAGCACAAATATAACCGCGAATCTTACCTACCAGAACGCGCCCTTGATGATATTCGAGATGGCCAAGTCATTATCGAAACCGAGGGCGAACAAGTTGGTCAAGTTAATGGTCTGACGGTTATCGATGTTCCAGGACACCCGATCTCTTATGGTGAACCTGCACGAATTTCCTGCGTTATTCACTTTGGTGATGGGGATATTGCCGACGTTGAGCGCAAAGCCGAGTTGGGTGGTAATCTTCATGCTAAAGGTATGATGATCATGCAAGCATTTGTGAGCAGCGCACTAAACCTTGAAGATCCGTTGCCATACGCAGCTTCCGTAGTATTTGAGCAGTCTTACTGCGAAGTAGATGGCGATAGTGCTTCTCTTGCGGAGTTGTGTTCTCTGGTTAGTGCTTTGTCTGAATACCCTATCAATCAACAAATTGCGGTTACTGGTGCAGTGGACCAATTTGGTCGTGTACAAGCGGTTGGTGGGCTAAACGAAAAAATCGAAGGCTTCTACCATGTGTGTAAGCACAACGGCTTAACAGGCGAACAAGGTGTGATCCTTCCAAGATCGAACTTAAGGCATCTTGCACTAAAGCCTGACCTTATTGAAAGCATTAAGAATGAAGAATTCCATATTTGGTCTGTGTCTAATGTAGACGAAGCAATTCCTCTCATTATGAACAAGCCATTTAGAGACGATGAACAAGAAAGCGTTCTGAGTAAAATCGCGGAACGTATTGAAAACTTTGAAAGACATGAGCACCCTATTGGAATCGTTGGACGCATTAAAAACTGGTTTGTCTAGTACTGATCGGACTTGTTTAGCGTACACCTGTTCACTAATATGCACCTATCAAAAATCGGAGTAATTGATAATGCAAAACAAACGTGATTCTTACACTCGCGAAGAGCTTCTAGCATCAAGCCAAGGCGAACTATGGCCACAAGGCCCTCAACTACCAGCACCGAACATGCTAATGATGGATCGCATCACTAAGATGTCTGAAACTGAAGGTGATTACGGTAAAGGTTTAGTTCTTGCTGAGCTGGATATTACTCCTGACCTATGGTTCTTCGATTGTCACTTCCCAGGTGACCCTGTAATGCCGGGTTGTCTAGGCCTTGACGCAATGTGGCAGCTTGTTGGCTTCTACCTTGGTTGGGTTGGCGGCAAAGGTAAAGGCCGTGCTCTAGGTGTTGGCGAAGTGAAATTCACTGGTCAAATTCTACCTACTGCGAAAAAAGTAACTTACGAGATCCACATGAAGCGTGTTGTTAACCGTCGTCTAGTTATGGGCCTTGCGGATGGTCGCGTACTTGTTGATGGTAAAGAGATCTACGTTGCTAAAGATTTGAAAGTTGGCCTTTTCCAAGATACGTCAGCATTCTAATCTAATAGTTAGATTTTTAGTAAAGCAGCCCATGGCTGCTTTATTTTCGTTCCAATAAATTTAGTTATAGTGCATTAAAGTATCCCGTATTAAGCTTGAAACAGGATAAATCCACCAGCGATACGCTTATGATAGCGAAACTAGAATGCTACATAGCTCTGGGAGTCTTTGTGTTGTTCTGAAACTAACAAGGCTCCAGCCGTTGTAATCAACAGACAATGGAGCCCTGACCTTGAATTCTTTACGCCCTATCTACTTATAGAGACCTGATTGCTTGTCATCTTTGGCGTCACGCCATCCACCTAACCAATAAGACCGAGAATCCATTTGGCTATATGGGCAAGCTTCTTGCGACCGTCCATTTAAACCAGCCTTGTAGCCTTGAGATTGTGCTCGTTCTAGTCGATCACGCTTTTGTCTCTTCATAGTGAAGTCCTCATACGGGTGTTACATTTACTAACATACAATGATTACAACTTTACGGAGTTTTTATGACTCCAACTTTAAGAATCGATCAGATTTTCACTTTTCTCAAGGCGAAAAAAAGCCCGAGTTCAGAATTGTGAACTCGGGCTCAAGAGATAAAATTATTTAAATTTTCTGCGGAACCCTAACAGACCAAGCACAGTCAAAGTCAACCAACCTAGGCTACCACCTTGGCGATCGACTTTTTCTGAATCGGCACTACGAGTTTGGATATCAGCTTTAGTAGCACCAACAATTGGAACCAGTTTAACGGCTACCACCTCTTCTACTGCGTTAGACGCAGCGCCACCACAGTATGAGTTGTGAGAAGTTGTGTCATACGGTTGAGTCGTTCCTCCAACTGTACATTTGATAGCAGTAGCAGAGATCACACCAGCATCGTTAATGTCAGTAGCATCAATGATTCGGAACTTGTTGTTATCTCCAGACGCGTTGCCGTCATTTGTTAGATCATCTAACCACCAAGCTTGGCCATTAAAGATGTCTACACGACGCTCATCTTTCGAGGAGTCGACATTGTATGGGTAGATAAAGCCTCTATGTCTACGCTCACTACCATCAACCTCACGAGTGGTTTCTGCATCTATTTGGCCAACAAACTCATTAAAGTTGTTAACTGCTTTAGCTTCACCGCTCGAACCACCAAAGAAGATACCACCAGACAAGTACGTTGCTGTTGGGTTTTTGGCATCGGTTACAACGAAAGGCTTATTACCTGCACTACCACTCTCTGGTACATAACCATTACGCTTAGAATAACCAACAGCGAACAAATTATCGTTGATGTCAGTCGCTACAGAGTTACTGTATCTAGCATCGTCGTTAGACGAGCCTGACTTAACCTCTGCACCGCTAATCTGTGTAGTCGTCCATGTTGCACCAGTAAGATCTAATGAGTCACTCACAAAAACACTGGCGTTCATGTCTTGTAGGTCACCATTACCATCTGCAGTATTATAGCCAACACCGTAAAAACCAGAACCTGATTCAACGATTGAACGCATACTGCCTTGAGCAAAGTAATCACCTTGTTTAGCGTCACCGCTGCGAATCCAATCGATTTCTTTGGTCGTAGTACCGTCCCAGATCGCCGCTTTAGAAGCATAGGCCTTATCTGGTTCTGATGTATCAGTCGGAACAAACTCTTCAGAGACACTACCTACATTGTAAACTTTGCCGTTACTCGCTTTTATCGCACGCCACGCACGAGTTTCCGAAGTACCATCTGGAGCAACGGAGTCGGTGTGAAGCGCATTATTACGGATACCACCTTCAGATTTTACCCCCAAAGGTTCAACTTCTGTCGCAGATTTGGCATACAGTGAGTTAATGACAGTATTTCGACTCGTAAATGTATCACCACCTTCTACAAATGCTTTTGCATTGACGTAAGTAAGGTCATTTCTTTCCTTGCTCCAAGTATCATTCCAACGGTTTTGCGCCCAGCTTTCACATGTAGAATATCTTAGCTCTCGGTAGCAATAGTTTTCGAAATCATCGAACTCTTGGATGTATTGGAACGGAGCGTCCATAGCGAAAGGCACTTCTTCACGATAACTTACCGCTTCAAGAGTATCGCGAGTTTCACCAGCCAGTTTAAAGTCGCCACATGCAACACTACCAACAGTGCCGGTAGTAAAACAACTTTCTGTTCCGGTTACTGTTGCAGGTTGAATTGCTACACCAAAGGTCTCTGAAGCACCCGTAATTGAGCTAGGAGTGGCAACTTCTACTACTTGATAGAGCGCAGCATTCGCATTAGTTGCAGCAAAAACTAATGCTGCAACTGTTGTTAATTTAAATTTAGTACAAGTCATTATTACTTCTTAACTTTCCTGTTGTAGTACCTCGAGCTCTTCCCAGCGCTCAAAAGCAACTTCAAGCTCCTGCTCTGCTGCAGATAGCTTATCTAATACTGGTTGTGTCTGCTCTACAGATTTTGAAAAGAAGCTTGGATCGTTGACTTCTTCCTGAAGAGTTTCAATTTGAGTTTCCAATTCTTCTAAACGCATTGGTAGCGCTTCTAGTTCTCGTTGTAGCTTATACGATAACTTCTTAGGTTTAGCTTTAACTGGTGCAGTTTTGGGAGTTTCCTCAACTACTTTCGCTGGCTTTGATGGCTTTTCAACCTGTCGGTATTCAAGTGCCTGCTTTCTTTGCTGTTGCGCATCGTGATAGCCACCAACAAATTCTTCAATCACGCCGTTGCCTTCGAAGATCCAACTTGTCATCACTGTATTATCTACAAACTGACGATCGTGGCTTACTAAAAGAAGCGTACCCTGATAGTTGGCAAGCAAATCTTCTAAAAGTTCCAAAGTTTCGATATCTAGATCGTTGGTTGGCTCATCGAGAATCAGCAAGTTGTTCGATTTGAGGAAAATACGAGCTAATAACAGACGGTTTTTCTCACCACCAGACAGCGCTTTAACAGGAGTACGAGCACGTTTAGGCGAGAATAAGAAATCTTGTAAGTAGCTAAGCGCATGACGCTCACGACCGCCTACTGTGACTTCTTGCTTACCATCCGCTAGGTTATCGATAACCGACTTCTCTGGGTCAAGGATCTCGCGGTATTGGTCAAAGTACGCCACTTCAAGTTTCGTACCGCAATGCAGACGACCTGAATCAGGTTTTAACTGGTCAAGTAGCAACTTAAGAACGGTACTCTTACCACAACCATTCGGGCCGATAAGAGCGATACGATCACCACGCATGATGTTGAAGCTGAAGTCCTTAACAATTTCTTTGCCTTCAAAGCCAAAGTTAAGATTTTCAGCTTCAAATACAATCTTGCCTGAACGCTGGCCATCGTCGATTTGGATAATCGCTTTGCCCTGCACTTCACGACGGTTCAAACGTTCTTCACGTAGCTTCTTAAGCGCACGTACGCGACCTTCGTTACGAGTTCTACGAGCTTTAATGCCCTGACGAATCCATACTTCTTCTTGAGCAAGCTTCTTATCGAATTCAGCGTTTTGCATCTCTTCGACACGTAACGCTTCTTCTTTATCTAATAGGTAGTTTTCGTAATCGCCAGGGAACGAGCTCAACTTACCACGGTCAAGATCAACAATGCGTGTTGCCATCGATTTAATGAACGCACGGTCATGCGAGATAAAGATGATTGAACCACGGAAGTCTTTGAGGAAGCCTTCTAACCATTCGATTGTCGCAACATCCAAGTGGTTGGTCGGTTCGTCGAGTAGAAGCACGTCTGGGTCACATACAAGCGCACGAGCAAGCGCCGCTTTACGCTGCCAACCACCAGATAAATCAGTCAGTTTTGTTTCAGCCGTGAGTTTAAGCGCAGCCATTACGTTACTTACGCGATCTTCAAAGCGCCAGGCGTTCGCATGATCCAGTTGCTCTTGAACGCGAGTAAGGCGGTTTAGGTTCTTTTCACTCGGGTCAGTACCGATGAGATCCAGAAGATCATGGTAGATCTTCAGCTGTTCGCCGATTTCCGCTAAACCACCAGCAACGTAATCATAAACGGTGCCTTCTTCATTACGCGGTGGATCTTGCTCAAGGCGAGATACAACCACATCTTGTGTGATTTGCATCTTGCCGTCGTCCATAATGATGTTCCCAGACAGGATTTTCATCAATGTCGACTTACCAGCGCCATTGCGCCCTACTAAACATACACGTTCGTTTTCTTGCAGCACGAAGTCCGCACGATCTAATAATGGGTGATCACCAAACGCTAATTGCCCATTATGAATTGTAAGTAATGCCATTCTTCTTTAACCAATCATTAAGTTCTAACAAGCCAAATGGCCAGTTAAGCTCTGAGCTTTGAGAAAGGTCAGAGCTTTCAAATTTGAGCACCGGAATAGTGACCCCGTAACGGGAAAAGAGCTCATCATCAAATGCAATGTCAACAACGTTGACGTGATGGCTAATGTTTAACTGTTCCGTGAGTTGGAATGCCATCTCACATAGATGGCACCCTTCTGTACTGTAGAGAGTCAGCACTCTATGTCCTTATACAATCTCTTTGATTATTTGTGTGTAATCAACCAGCAGTTATGAATGTGCTTATTGCGAGAGAAGTCCAATGGAAGTGTCTTCGCTGAGATATTCTGAGCCTTAAGACCTAACTCATCTAGAGCTTCCAAGTCCATTTTGAAGTGACGCTTGTTGTTAGAGAACACAATCGTGCCTTCTTCACGAAGAAGACGTTTAAGGTTTTCCATCAGCTGAATGTGATCACGTTGAACATCGAAAGATTGATCCATACGCTTTGAGTTAGAGAACGTAGGTGGATCGATAAAGATCAGATCATAAGAACCCTGCTCTTTAGCTAGCCATTGTAGACAGTCAGCTTGAACAAACTGATGTTGACGACCAACACGACCGTTAAGCTCCATGTTCTCTTTCGCCCACTCTAGGTAGGTATTAGACATATCAACAGTAGTTGTAGAACGAGCACCACCCACAGCAGCATGAACAGATGCACTTCCTGTATAAGCAAACAAGTTTAGGAAATCCTTACCTGCGGCCATCTCACCGATACGACGACGAGTGATCTTATGATCTAGGAACAACCCGGTATCTAGGTAATCATGAAGATTAACAATCAGCTTAACGCCATACTCGTTCACTTCTAAGTTCGATGAGTCTTGAGCCAATTTCTGGTATTGAGAACGGCCTTTCTGTTTCTGACGAACTTTAAGCACAACGTTGTTTGCTTCTACGCCTGTTACTTGAATAGAAGCACGGATGATATCGGTTAAGCGACGTTTTGCCTTCTCTTCCGGTACATCTTTAGGCGCTGCGTATTCTTGAATCACAAGATGACCTGGGTATACATCAATCGCTACATTGTATTCTGGTAAGTCCGCATCGTAGATACGGTAACAATCTAATTGCTCTTTCTTAGCCCACTTGCCAATTTTACCGATGTTCTTTTTAAGACGGTTTGCGAAGTCAGGAGCAATTAACTGTTCTTGCTCGCCCGTTGGACGTTCTGACATCGGACGATCTGAAATTGAGTAGTTCTTTTGGTGACACGGTAACGCACCGTTATTCAATTTGAACTGTTTGTCTGCACGCATGCGTAAGCAGCTTAGTAGCTCGTCTGAGCTAGAGAAGATAGATGCGTTACAGCCACCAAATTCAGCTTTGAGCTGTGCACCGAATGCTGTGTAAAGTGCAATAAGACCCGGCTCGGTACCAAGACGTTCACCGTAAGGCGGGTTAGAAACAATCACACCATCAGTAAACTCTGTAGGACGCTTAAGCTTTGCAGCATCGCCTACTTCGAATTCAATCAACTCTTCAACACCGGCACGACGAGCATTGTCACGCGCAGTTTTGATCATACGTTCATCATTGTCGTAGCCATAGAACTTACATTCCACTTTCTTAACACCACGACGACCTTGAACGTTCGCTTCAGCTTTCACTTCAGCCCATAGCTCTGGTTCGAAATCTTCTAGTGATTCAAAACACCACTTCTGACGTTTAACACCTGGAGCCATGTTTGCAGCCATCATTGCCGCTTCAATCACTAACGTACCTGAACCACACATAGGGTCTAGGAAAGGCTTAGTCGCATCCCAACCACTACGAAGAAGAATCGCGGCAGCAAGTGTTTCACGCAGAGGTGCACGACCTGATTCTGGACGGTAACCACGTTGGTGAAGACCGCTGCCAACCATATCAACACCAAGAATCGCTTTATCACGGTGTAGACGAACGTGAATGCGAATGTCTGGGTTCTCTTTGCTGATAGAAGGACGAGGCAGAGATTTCTTCTCAAAGCAATCAACAACGGCATCTTTTACTTTCATTGCACCGTATTGGCTATTACGGATTTCGTTGTTCGTACCATTGAAGTCAACAACAAAACGCTTAGAGTTATGGAATTGATTTACCCAGTTAACCGCAGTGGTTGATAGGTACAAATCCATGTCGTCCATACAAGTGAATTCAGAAAGGACACGTACAAATCGAGAAGCCAAACGGCTCCACAAACAACAACGATAAATTTGCTCATTGGTGGCTTTGAATTTAACACCTGCTTGAACAGGTTTTGCGTTTGTAATCCCTAGTTGGGTTAGTTCTTCAACTAATAAATTCTCAAGGCCATTTGAGGTAACCGCTAGATATTGATTCATAGTGTTCTTTTATTGATAAAAATGAGCTCGATTATACCTGAATTTGTTACTAGAGCATCACACTAAACTCGTCTTTTCATTGAATCTTTCTTCTAACTGGCTAGCAAACGCACAGTGTTGAAGCGATCGCTTACCCACATTCCCTTAGAACATAAGACTTATCAAACCAACACGATTCATGAGCAAATCCCCGTCAAAGCGATAATGTGAATTTATATTCACCCTAAAATTGGTATATACCAAGAGTGAGTTTAGTGTGAAAGTTAGCTACAAAAGGACATAAACAGGGAATAAAGATGGGTAAATTACACTTCTAGAGATAAAAACAGGCAGAAATTAAGGTGAAAAAATAGTCGTAAGTTCACTATTTAAATGGTTAAGCCGTGATGTATTTATCAGGATGAGGCTTTTTAGGCACAAAAAAATCGGCTAATGAGCCGATTCTGAGGAAGGTTTATACGTTTGTGTGCTGCGATGCGTGGTTGAAATGATGTGCTAGATTAGAGGTTAACCTACCATCGCTATGTGTGTCTGATGAAGGATAGTGTTCGCGTCTACCATTCTATCGTGCATCACCTTGATTGAGTCTCCAAATCGCAGTCCTTTTGAAGGCGTTAACAGGAACTCTTCTAGGTCAACAAATGCACATAGGCTCGCACACTCTCCCACTTCTAATACAATGAAATACCCTAAGCTATGCTCGTTATTCATTTGTACAATATCCCCTTCTTGAGGATATTCATGGCCAGTACCTTGTGAGTCGAAGAACCAACTCTTAGGCTGTACAGGCTTATGGAAACGCTTTGCTGCCACACAATAGAGTGCTAATTCCGCTTGACGAGGCTCAGACAGTTCTAAGCCAGAAATTTGTTCTTTGAAGGTTTGGTATGAAGATGCGTCATCAACGGTGAATTCATTATCTCGAAACGCGCAGTCCACCAGCTTATTGCGGACCAGATTCGTTTTGAAAATCATATCCTCTCCGAGGTTTAGCATTAATGAACATTGCTGCTCATCGTAATACCAACTCCATGTATCGCTAGGTTTAAGCATCATTTCGTCTCACACTGTTGAACCATTCCATTAGGTAAAACGCAAAATTACCTTCAATTACAGTAATTTTACTGAGCAATAGGCAAAAAAAAAGAGGAAATGAATTCCTCTTTCTTGTCGCTTTTCTCTACAACTCAGTGAGTTACAGTGTCTCTTTTATTAAGACGATGCCAGATTGTCGCTTTTCAGAAATAAAAGCGTCTTGCCGTTTAAAGATTTTTAACGATGTCACCTACAAGGCCTGGACCTTTGTAAATGAAACCAGAGTAAACTTGTACAAGCTTAGCGCCTGCCATCATTTTCTCTTTTGCAGCAACATACGAATCAACACCACCTACCCCGATGATCGGCAGTTGGTCACCAAGCTCTTGATAAAGTTTACGAACAACTTCAGTACTGCGAGATTGAACTGGACGTCCACTTAGACCACCCGCTTCGTCGCAATGCTTCATGCCTTCAACGATTGAACGATCCAATGTCGTGTTTGTTGCGATCACACCATCGATCTTATTTTTGATCAATGATTCACAAATTTGGCTGATTTCATCGTCACTTAGATCCGGAGCAATCTTAAGAGCAAGAGGAACATATTTACCATGCTTCTCTTCCAGTTCAGTTTGTTTCGTTTTCAGTTCAGACAATAGATCGTCTAGTGCTTCGCCATATTGCAGAGAACGAAGTCCTGGAGTGTTTGGTGAAGAGATGTTCACAGCAATGTAACCAGCGTATTGATATACCTTCTCCATACAGATCAAGTAATCTTCAGCGCCCTTTTCAATTGGTGTGTCTTTGTTCTTACCGATGTTGATGCCTAAGATGCCGTCATAGTTCGACTTCTTAACATTCTCAACAAGGTTATCAACGCCTAGGTTATTAAAACCCATGCGGTTGATGATGCCTTCAGCTTCAACAAGACGGAACAAACGAGGTTTGTCGTTACCCGCTTGCGGACGCGGAGTAACAGTCCCTACTTCTACAAAACCAAAACCCATCGCGCCAAATGCATCAATACATTCGCCGTTTTTATCTAGACCGGCAGCAAGGCCAACTGGGTTTTTAAAAGTAAGACCCATGCACTCTACAGGTCGATGAGGTAATTGTTGGCGATACAAAAGATCAATAGGTGTGCCAGTGAAGCGTTTGAAATTTTGAATTGCAAGATCATGTGCCTTTTCGGCATCAAGTTGGAAAAAGCCAGTTCTGGCTAGACGGTAAAGCATTGTGCCTCCGATAGAAAAAAGCCCCGTGTAAACGGGGCGCTATTATTTACTTATTTACCCAACTATTCAATCTATTACTGATTGTAAGGGTAAGATAATCGAGTTTGCTAACGAATGAGCTTCATTATTAAGCAAACGTTATCGTTTCTTCAAGTTATTAAGCCATTTCTAATCTCAACCTTAGTACAGCCATCAGGTCACTTAACAACAAACAACGTTTGCGTCGAAGTTTGTTCTTCAAAAGTCGTTAGGCCTATTGTTTCCACTTTACCGAAACGAAAAAGGCAGACCTTTTGGCCTGCCCTTATACTTTTTCGTCTTATCTAGTAACTAGTCTTTTGACATGCAGTTTAGATTCAACAGCATCAATTCACGCAGTGCTACTGAGAACTTAGCAAACTCATGAACAGAACCTACTTTGAATTCGTTTAGGATGCTTTCCCAACGATGTAGAGAAACAGAGTTACTTTCCATCCAGTCATCAAGCGCTTTAATCACATCGATATCTGAAGCACAACCACAGTTAAGTACTTGACCAGTTAACTGGCGTTGCTGCCAATCCAGATCTTCTCTGAATGCTGCACGCGCCAGTGCTTGCCAGTTGTTGTCTATAGCTTGGCCATTGATTTGCTTCAAGAACCAGTGCAGTGACAAACGGTCGCCTAGGTTGAAGTAAAGCTTAGACGCTTGCTGTACTGTTTTACCTGTTTCACGAGCCACTGTAGATATATCCAGTGCTGAGTACAGGCTAGACAAACGAGCCACTGAATTAGCCAGCTCAGCGTTTACACCTTGGTCAATCCATACTTGAGCCATTGCTTGATGCTCTTCTACTTCTGAAGCCACTAGGTTTTCATCCAGCTTCTCAGTAATTGCGACGACATCACCTTGGTAAAGCTCAATCAATGCATTCACTGACTGTTTACCGGTACGGTTTCTTAGCAACCAGCGTGCTAGACGACGAAGCGTACGACGTACATGGTAAAGCAATTCGTATTGAGCTTCAGAACTTGAGATGTTGTCCAGTTCACGGATGCTCTTCAATACCTTACCCAGGCCGTAGATTTCACGTGATGCCGCGTAAGCATTCGCAATATCAACAATGTTCGCGCCCGTCTCTTCTTGCAAGCGAGTCACGAAGTTACAGCCCATCTCGTTAACCATTTGGTTAGCAAGCGCAGTCGCAATGATCTCTGCACGAAGTGGATGGTTATCCATGTGCTGAGAGTAGTTACGGCGTAACTCTGTTGGGAAGTATTGCATCAGTTGTTGAGCATGGAACTCATCATTCGCAATGTCATCACTCACAAGATCTTCTTTTAGAACCATTTTACCGTAAGCGATCAATACTGATAGCTCTGGTCTTGTTAGTGCTTGGCCCTGCTTCTCACGTTCTAGCAGCGTTTCGTCATCTGGGATGTATTCCAAACCACGGTCTAAGTACCCGGCTTTTTCCATTGTGTGGATAAAGCGGATTTGCTCTTTCACTAAGCCTACACCTTGATGCTCAGTAACAGAGATAGACTCAGCTTGGCAGTAAGCGTCGTCTAGTACGATTTCACCTACTTCATCTTCCATAGATTCAAGAACTTGGTTACGTTGCTTAACGGTAAGATCACCATTAGACACCAAGCCATTCAAGAAGATCTTAATGTTAACTTCGTTATCCGAGCAATCTACACCACCAACGTTATCGACAAAGTCAGTATTAACTCGACCGCCCGTTAGAGCGTATTCAATACGACCCAATTGAGTCATACCCAAGTTACCGCCTTCACCAACAACCTTAGCTTTCAGGTCACGGCCATCGATACGTAGCACGTCATTTGCACGGTCACCCACATCGGTATGAGTCTCACTAGAAGACTTAACGTAAGTACCAATACCGCCGTTCCAAAGTAGATCAACTTTCATAGACAAGATCGCTTTGATCAAGTCGTTTGGTGCCATTGATGCTTTCTTGGTACCCAGCATTTTCTGAATTTCAGGTGTCAAAGAGATAGACTTCGCTCGGCGAGAGAAGATGCCACCACCTTGAGAAATCAGGTCTTTATTGTAATCTTCCCAACTTGAACGAGGCAGATTAAACAGACGGTCACGCTCTACCCAGCTTGATGCTGATTCTGGATTCGGGTCAATGAAGATGTGCATGTGGTTAAACGCAGCTTGCAAGCGAATGTGCTTAGATAGCAGCATACCGTTACCAAATACGTCACCTGCCATATCACCCACACCAATGGCAGTGAAGTCTGTGCTTTGACAGTTAATACCCATTTCGCGGAAGTGACGTTTAACCGATTCCCAGCCACCTTTCGCCGTGATACCCATGGCTTTGTGGTCGTAACCGTTAGAGCCACCCGATGCAAACGCATCACCTAGCCAGAAGTTGTACTCTTCAGCTACTGAGTTCGCTAGATCTGAGAATGTCGCGGTGCCTTTATCGGCTGCAACAACCAAGTATGGGTCATCTTCATCGTGACGAACAACGCTCTTAGGTGGGATAACCTCACCTTCAATGATGTTGTCTGAAACGTCTAGCAATGCACGGATGAAGCGCTTGTAACAACGTTGACCTTCAGCAAAGATCTCGTCTCGGCCAGACATCATGTGTTGACGCTTACAAACGAAACCACCTTTAGCACCAACCGGTACGATAACCGTGTTCTTAACTTGTTGCGCTTTAACTAGGCCTAGAATCTCAGTACGGAAGTCCTCTTGACGGTCTGACCAACGTAAACCACCGCGTGCTACTTTACCGCCACGTAAATGCACACCTTCAATGTCTGGTGCGTAAACGAAGATCTCAAACGCAGGAACCGGCGCAGGGATATCTGGAATCTCGCTTGGTCTCATTTTCAGAGCCAACCAAGGTTTAGACTGCTTATTCTCGTCTACTTGGTAGTAGTTAGTACGAAGCGTTGCAGTGATCATTTCCATGTAGCGACGAATGATACGATCATCATCCAAGCTTTCTACATGATCCAACTGTTCAGTGATCTTCTTAATAAGATCTTGTTGGCCTTTTACGCTGCCCTTCAGTTTCGGGTCAAAACGCTTGCCGAATAGGCTCACTAGCCCTTTCGCTAATTCTGGGTAATGAGACAATGTGTCTTCAATGTATTGTTGGCTGAATGGGAAACCAACTTGACGCATGTAACGAGCATAAGCACGTAAGATTGAGATTTCACGGCCAGAAAGACCAGCGCCAAGTACTAAGCGGTTGAAACCATCGCTGTCTAACTCACCCGCCCAGATTGCCGCAAAGGCTTGTTGGAAAAGATCGCGAGCTTCACGAAGATCAATGGTCTTATCGCTCTTGTGCAGCATAGAGAAATCAAGGATCCAATAGGTCACACCGTTGGTTTTACGCACTTCATATGGAGATTCACCGATAACGCGTAGGCCAAAGTTTTCAAGCATTGGCATAACATCAGAAAGGTGAATTGGCTCATCGCTGTGGTAGAACAACTTCAAACGAACGGCTTTTGAATCTGCCGCTTCTTCTTGAGGACGGTAGAAAAGCATACCCAGTTTGTTGTCTTCACTTAGCGCTTCTAAACGTTCAATGTCGGCAACAGCAGAACCTGGCATCATGTCTTCTTTGTACGAACGTGGGAATGCACGCATGTACTCTTTCGACAATGGAAGACCTTTGCTTTCACCGAAGTTTGCAATGATAGATTCAGACAGACGGTCATCCCACGTAGACGATACTTCCATTAAATTTTGCTCAATTGTTTTCACGTCCACATCCATGTTGTTGTTATCAACACGAACAATATAGTGCGTTCTTGCTAGCGGGCTTTCAGAGAAGTACGTTGTAAATTCAACCTCTTCTTCACAACCAAAGTACTGTTTCAAGATGCGCTGTGTTTGGCGACGAAGCTCAGTGTTGTAACGATCTTTTGTTACGTAAACCATGCAGCTAAAGAAACGACCAAACGGGTCTTTGCGAACAAACAAACGCAGGAGATCGCGATCTTGCATTTGTACTACGCCCGTACCGACTTCTAGTAGCTCTTCTTCTCGAGCTTGCAGCAGTTCATCACGTGGGTAGTTTTCAAGAATGTTGTGCAGCGCTTTGTAAGAGTATGAACCTTCACGGTAACCACTCGCATCCAAAATACGTTCTACTTTCTCGCGAACAAGAGGAATCGTTTCAACGGTTTGGTTATAAACGGCAGATGTGTAAAGACCAGTAAAGCGGTGCTCACCAATGACCTTACCGTTCTTATCGAACTTCTTAATACCAATGTAATCGTTGTAAGCTGGGCGGTGAATGCGTGAAGCCGTGTTGCCCTTGGTTACGATAAGCACATAAGGCTTTTTCGCTTCAAGACGTGCCGAATCAGAAAACTCAGATAGCTTAACGTTACGTACACGATCTGAGTTCGCAAACAAACCAAGACCTTGCTCCTTGGTCGGTTGCAGTTCAGTGTCGCCGTTAACTGAAACTAGGTCATATTCCTTATAACCCATGAATGTAAAGTTGTGTTGGCCTAACCAACGAAGAAACGCCAACGTTTCATCAAAGCGCTGGCCGTCTACTGGAATGCTCTCTTTTTGCTGTTCAACTTGATTGGTCACTTCTTCAAGTCTTTCAACCATCTTCAACCAATCGTTCACGACTAAGCTAGTGTCGGTAAAGATATCCAGCAACTCCGTTTTAAGTGCTGTCATTTCAGCTTTACTACTCAGACGGTCAACTTCGATATGGAAAAGCGATTGGAATGCACCTTCGTTATTGCTTACACCGACAACACTGCCCTTATCTGAGCGAGAGATTTGTGTTGGGTTATGAAGCATAAGGTGAGAAGAAAGGTCTAGGCGAGTCAATGCCATTTTTACGGAATCAACAAGGAATGGACTGTCTGGAACGACTATCTCAACGATAGTATGAGTAGACTGCCAACCTTGACGACTTACCGTCGGGTTGAATACGCGTACAGAGATTTCGTCGGCTTTCTTTTCATTGATGTGATGCCATAAGCTAACTACAGCACCATATAAATCGGATTCGTTTCTCTGAGTTAGATCGTCGTGAGAAACGTTACTAAACAAGTGTTGAGCAAGTTGAGTTACGAGAGGTCGATGAGCAAGGTCAAGTTTGTCTTGAATCAGCTTGTAAACTTTTTCAAGTAAAACTGGAACCACAGTTTCACGTGCGGTCATAGTCACACTCCACAATTAGAATTATATTTTATTATTAGGGGGATCACTTAATCTGGTGTTTGAAACGTGCCGTTGAGCGCTTTTCTACTAACGAGTTAAGCAAAGGTAATGCATTCATTTATTGTAAAAGCATTATTGAAAAATAGTTAATTGTTTTGGAGGTGGTAAGAGCTGAAATGTTTGATTATGTGATTAAGATTCCTTTTAACTCACTAGGCACGCCAAGGTTTACAGAGCTTCTAACTTAATAAACTTATTTTTTTGGTCAGTTGTCAGCCTAAACTGCCCTCTAACCCCTATTTGTGTAAGAAATGGTATAAACCGAGTTGCAGGTAACTGTAAGCGTAAACCTGTTGTTGTTATCACTTGAACTTTACTTGCGGCGCCAGAATAGCTGGCCAAAAACTGCTGATATGAGATGTTAAGTTGGAAAATATAGCGATTCATACGATACCTGTATAAATATACAGTGCCAGTGTTTTTTGGCACTTTTAGATGTCTGACGGTGAAACTGAACTTGAAGCTGCTCTAGCTTATCGAAAATTCGATGAACCAGAAACAAAAAATCAGTGGCAGATATTCTCTACCACTGATGACCTTTCATTATAGCAAACAGTTTATTAGTAAACCGCTTATTAGCAAACAGTTACCTGAATGCGCGCTGACTTAAGCCTCTAGTGCTTTCGTCACTTTCTCAAACAAGTCTTTTGCTAGGTTGTCCATGTTCTTTAACGTCTCTAGTTCTTTTTTGATCAGAGCTTGGCGTTCATCGTCGTACTTACGGAATTTAAGAAGTGGATCAATCAGACGTGAAGCCACTTGCGGGTTGCTGCTGTTCAGTTCACGTAAGATCTCGCCTGCAAATGCATAGCCTTGACCAGACTTGTCGTGGAATTGAACCGGGTTCATGTTTAAGAATGAACCGACCAAGTTACGGGTACGGTTCGGGTTCTTCAAACTGAACGCCTGGTGCGACATCGACGCTTTGATCACTTCAAGTGCGTTTGAACTTGGGTTTGTACCTTGCAATGCAAACCACTTATCCATAACAAGACCATCGTGTTTCCACTTGTCACTGTAATCCACCATCAAGGTTTCACGACATGGTAGTTGTGCACTGTTTGCCGCGCCCATTGCTGCCATCGTATCTGTCATGTTATTCGCTTGTTGATACATCGCAACAACCAAGTCATTACCCTGCCCAGTATGAGCTAAGTAACTTAAGCAAACTTTACGTAGAGTACGCTTACCAATCGAATCGTGATCGATCGTGTATTCTGTTAGTGCGTGGCTGTGATAAACCGCCGCTAACTCGTCTTCAAGTTCTGCAGCTAATGTAACTTTCATCGAGTTAAGAACCGATGCGACCGCATCAATATCAACGCGCTCGTACCAACCCGATACTTCATTGTGGCTTGGTAGAGAAAGCATTTCTGCAATAAACGCAGGCTCTAGTGAATCACTCAGCAGTACGCCACGGAATGCATCAACAACAGAATCAGAAAGCTCAAACGCTTGACCCTGCTGAACTTTCTCCACGTTACTGCGGATGTACTTCGCTAATAGCATTTGACCCGCATCCCAACGAGAGAATTCATTGCGAGCATTCACCATCAAGAAGATCAGTTCTTCATCTGAGTAGTCATATTCCAATTTCACTGGCGCAGAAAATTCACGAAGTAATGATGGGATCGGTTGCTCAGAAACGTTTTCAAACACGAACGTTTGCTCTGCTTCTTTCACATCTAATACATTATGAACTGGCTTACCGTTACATTGTAACTCAACAACTTCACCCGCAGCTGTGTACAGCTCGATATCAAGAGGAATATGCAGAGCCTGCTTTTCCGTTTGCTCATGAGTTGGCGCTGTTGCTTGGCGAGTTGTTAACGTGTACTGTTTCTTCTCTGCGTCGTACTTACTTTCAACAGACAGCGTCGGCGTACCAGATTGGCTGTACCATAAACGGAACTGAGATAGGTCGATGCCCGACGCATCTTCCATTGCCGCGACAAAGTCTTCACATGTTGCAGCCGTACCATCGTGACGTTCGAAGTAAAGCGTCATGCCTTTTTGGAAACCGTCTTCACCCAACAATGTGTGGATCATTCGGATCACTTCACTGCCCTTTTCGTACACAGTCAATGTGTAGAAGTTATTCATTTCTATCACTTTTTCTGGACGAATTGGGTGAGACATCGGACTTGCGTCTTCAGCGAATTGTGGCCCGCGAATAATACGAACATTGTTGATTCGGTTTACTGCGCGAGAGCCAAGATCAGATGAGAATTCTTGGTCACGGAATACCGTTAAGCCTTCTTTCAGACTTAACTGGAACCAATCGCGACACGTCACTCGGTTACCTGTCCAGTTGTGGAAATATTCATGGCCGATTACTGCTTCAATACCTAGGTAATCTGTATCCGTTGCAGTTTGGTCGTTTGCTAGAACGAACTTCGAATTGAATACGTTCAAGCCTTTGTTTTCCATCGCACCCATGTTGAAGAAATCAACGGCTACGATCATGTAGATGTCTAAGTCGTATTCAAGATTGAAACGTTCTTCGTCCCACTTCATTGAGTTGATCAAAGAAACCATCGCGTGGCTCGCACGGTCTAGATTGCCTTTATCAACAAAGATTTCTAGGTCAACTTTACGACCCGATTGTGTAGTGTATGCGTCACGAAGTACATCAAAGTCACCCGCTACTAAAGCAAACAAGTACGCTGGTTTTGGATGTGGGTCTTGCCACTTCACCCAATGACGACCGTTTTCAGCTTCACCTTCATCTACACGGTTACCATTACTTAATAAGAATGGGTTCTCTGCTTTGTCTGCAATTACCGTTGTAGTGAATTTCGCCAACACATCTGGGCGATCCATGTAGTAAGTGATACGGCGGAAACCTTCAGCTTCACATTGAGTACAGAACGCGCCACCCGACTTGTACAAGCCTTCAAGTGCACTGTTCCCTTCAGGGTTAACTTCGGTAACGATGGTTAGAGTAAATTCTTTTGGAAGGTCATTCAGCGTAAGTTGAGTTTCAGACTGCTCGTACTGAGTCCATTCGTTGCCTTCAACCAAAACAGAAACCAACTTCAAGCCTTCACCATCAAGTACTAATGTCGTGCTGTCTTTCTCCTGCTTAACACTAGAAACAGCCGTAACAATGGATGCTGAGTCGTACAAATCGAAAGTAAGATCGATTTCAGAAATCGTGTGAGATGGTGATTGATAATCTTTACGATACTTGGCTTGAGGTGTATGTGCCATGACGGGTTCCTTTTGATCGTTATACGTAATTATTTTTTAACTGTATATATCTAAAGGTTGAGCGCCAATAAAACAAGGGGAATATTAAAAAAAGGAGGCATTGTAAGAAAATGCCTCCATGTTTTGCTATTTTATCAATCAAATCAGACAGGAACGCCTAAGAAATGAACTGTGCACAATATTATCAACGAGTACGCCGTTACTGCTAAAACTCACGATTATCGAATGCGATTGAGTACCGCAAACATATCTCCCTCTTCACCTTGCAGCGTTAACACATCGCTGTTCAGTGTATATCGAGTGCCGTGTTCACCGTTCTCATAAAGTAACACTAGTTGATCGCCTTCTGTGTAATACACCCCGCGACGAATGACTTCACCACCTTCTTCATCTGATACTCGGAACATGAATATAAAGTCCGGCTGAAGGACTAAATCCATTTTTTGAATGTTACTCGCACGTAGATCGCTTCCAGACAGTTGGGCACTGGACCAGATTCCCGCCAATGCATTTGGCAAGGCCTTGGTGAACATAACACCGTTAAGATTCAGCATGTTGTGATTACTGCTGTACGCGTAAACCTGAGGTTCTGAGGTATTCAAACCCAAAATAATCGTGTCTTCATTGGCGTTATACAAACCTTCCCAATGATCGACACTGTAGTCTTTCTTTTGGATATCGATAGTGAATGAGTAGTTTGAATCAAGAGTGAGCTTGATCGCTCTAAAGTTTTCAGTGCCTTGCTCAGGATCAGGATTCATCAAATACCAATCACCAAGCAGCAAAGGAAGGTCAAAATGAGATAGATTACTATCACTTTTTGATTGTTGGCTACTCGAAGCGACCTCGCTCCCAAAAGCCACAAAACTTAAACAAGATAAAAATAGTAGAATCCATTTCATAAGCGTCCCCTCGTTTTCTTTAAGCTTAGGCACGTAATGAATAGAAAGCGAAAAAATATGATCTAAGTCACTAAATTTTAAGTGCGAAGTAACTTAAATGTCATTATCACTCGAAAAATAATACTTAAGTTTAGTTATTTTTACAGTGTACTTCACAGCCGAAAATCAAATAACAGTGGTTCTGCAGCAAGTTAAAAAGCGAGGAAGCATGCCGTTAACATGACATTATTCGAGGCAAGAACACAGGTACAAAAAAAGCGAGCCTAAGCTCGCTTTTCAAATAGTACGTCTTTAAACAATCACCTTATAACAGGTATTTTGTTTATTTCTTGATCATATCCAGCATGATAGCAACTGATTCATCAAGATAAGCATCCGGGGCTTCGTAGTCTTTTGGAATATCATCCAACGTTTTAAATGCCTCTAACTTAGCGGCTTTTTGACGTTGGTTAATACGCTCTAGACGAAGCGCATCCGCATCATCACTCTCTTGTTGACGAACCTTTTCATTAAGAGAAAGGTCATTGTCGTCTTTATCTGCCTTATATTTTTCAATATCTTGCGCGATAAAGCCAAATTCCATGTCTGTTGCGATACGAGCTTCGTGTTTAGCCGTCAACGCTGCGATCTGCTCATCGTTACGCTGTAACACTGAGTACTTCGCTTTGTCGATGCTGTCCCAAGGAAGAGCGTTGTCTTCAACACTTTCACCAGTATCTGCAGGATCAATTGGCGTTGGGTAAGCAATATCAGGTACTACACCCTTGTTTTGCGTACTACCACCATTGATTCGGTAGAATTTTTGGATTGTGTATTGAACGTAGCCTAACTCTTTATCGAACAAATCATAAATATGATTCAAAGAGCGATGCTGTTGCACCGTACCTTTACCGAAAGAGTTTTCACCCAAGATAATTGCACGGCCATAATCTTGCATCGCTGCTGCAAAGATTTCAGACGCTGAAGCACTGTAGCGATTCACCAATACCGTTAACGGGCCTTGGTAACTGATTTGACCATCAGTATCGCTGTTCACTTTGACACGACCGTAGCTATCACGAACCTGAACAACAGGTCCTTCTTTGATAAACAAACCAGAGAGTTCAGTTGCTTCAGTCAGTGCACCACCACCGTTGTTTCGGAGGTCAACAATAATACCTTCAACACCTTGCTCTTTAAGCTCGGTGATCAGTTTATCGGTATCTTTAGAAAGGCCAACGTAGAAACTTGGTACTTCTAATACACCAATTTTCTTGCCGTCTTTCTCGATCACTTCTGATTTAACAGCGCGGTCTTCTAAACGAATCTTATCGCGAACAATTGTGACAACGTGACTTTTTGCATCTTTACCATCTGGCAAGATCTGTAGCTTAACTTTGGTCCCTTTAGGGCCTTTAATAAGTTGTACTACATCGTCTAAACGCCACCCGATAACATCAACAATTTCTTCGCCATCTTGACCAACACCAACAATGCGGTCTCCATCACTCAATTGTTTGCTGTTTGACGCAGGGCCACCAGCAACTAAAGAGCGAATAACGGTGTAGTCGTCTGTCATCTGAAGCACAGCACCAATACCTTCTAGAGATAGGTTCATCTCAGATTGGAATTGTTCTGCATTTCTTGGAGAAAGGTAACTTGTGTGAGGATCAACTTCACGCGCAAATGCGTTCATGTAGATCTGGAAAGCATCTTCATTATGCGATTGCGTAATACGCTTCATCGCATTGTTGTAACGCTTTTCCAAAACTTCTTGAATCTCTGGCCACTCTTTACCAGTAAGTTTTAGATTCAACGCATCATATTTAACGCGTTTTCTCCAAAGCTCATTCACTTCAGCGATATCTTTTGGCCACTCAGCTTCACTACGATTGAGCTCAATACTTTCATCGGTATCAAACTTAATCTCTGTATCTAGCAAAGACAATGCATATTGAAAACGTTCAAAACGCTTCTGCATAGACAGATTATAAACATCGAATGCAATCTGGTTATTGCCCGATTTCAGCTGATCATCAATTTGTGTAGATGACGCAGCGAAAGAGTCAATATCAGCTTGAGTGAAGATATTACGATTATAATCCAGCATCTCTAAGTAACGATTAAAGATAGCTTGAGAGAAATCATCGTTGAGATTGAAGTGTTTATAGTGAGAACGAGTAAATCGAGAAGTAACACGTTTACTAGCAGTTTCGTGTTGGACCTCAGGAGCGAGTAGAGGTAAATCGTCCTGATCTAATTTGGCTTCAAGAGCCTGAGCTGAAGCTGCTAGCCAAAAGCTAGCAGCAATCAGTGTCAATTTTGAACGGCATTTCATGCGTAGGAGTATCTCCTTTAAGCGCGCAAGTGCTCCGCTTTAACAACCATTTGTAGGCCGTTTGCTAACTGAACACGCACATCTTCCTTATTGATTTCAACAATGGTCGCAGCCATGTTTCCTTTACCCATGTTCACATTTACTTCTTTGCCAGCGATGAATTCGTCAGCGTTCAAAGCGCGTGTTTCTACAGGCTTTTCTACTTTTGGTGCTTTAGGCGCTTGACGACGAGGCTGTTGAGCTTTCTTCGCCTTAGGTTTCGCTTTGCCTTCTTCACGAGCTTTTTGTGCTTGTTCTTTACGACGAGCCTGAACTTTCGCTTTGCTTTCAGCAAGTGTAGCTTTAGCGTGTTCAACGTGCTCTTCTTCTAGTGTGCCACACGCGTTGCCGTCTAGGTCAACACGTTCTGCGCCAGCTTTTACGCCGTGCAGGTAACGCCATGATGATGTGTACTGTCTTAACGCTGCACGAAGCTGAGTCTTACTTACTTTTTCGTCTTCATTTAGACGTTCAGCAAGATCTTGAAAAATACCAATTTTAAGTGGCTTCGCTTCACCTTCTAGAGTAAAGCATTTAGGGAAACATTCAGCAATATATGCGATAACTTCTTTGCTGTTTTTTAACTTTTCAGTGTTTTCCATGTGGGTTCCTGGTTTTTGCGGTTTTCCGCGAGCATTAAGAAAATATTTTTACGTATTATAGAGAGATGCTTGGGAAAAACCACAGTAAGAGAATAATTTATGCCTTGTTCGCGTGCGAATTAAGCAGCTTTTCCACTTCTGCCATGAAAAATGTCAATCCGTCCTCGTCAATTTGAGAAAAACGACCAACATTTGGGCTATCAATATCAAGAACGCCCGCGATTTTTCCGCCAATCGAGAACGGAATAACGATTTCTGAGTTACTTGCAGCGTCACAAGCGATGTGACCTTCGAACTCATGAACATCATGAATGCGCTGAACTGTATTCGTCGCAACCGCAGTTCCACACACACCACGCCCGACCGGAATTCGCACACAAGCAGGTTGACCTTGGAAAGGGCCCAGTACAAGTTCGTCTTTTTCCTTAGCTAAATCCTGCTTCATTAAATAGAAACCCGCCCAATTCAAGTCATCCAATTCCATGAATAATAATGAACTGATATTAGCAAGATTAGCAGTTAGATCGGTTTCTGATTCAATTAATGCAACGGCTTGTTTGGTTAAGCGTTGGTAATGTTCTATTTTCATATTAACTTCCAATTAAATTGAGACTTCCATTATCAAGAGAACGCAGTAGAATGCGGCCATCAAACTAAATAGGACTTATTCTCATTACAATGGACAATTCAGAAGACACTATTAGCCGTTCTTGGTTAATAACTCAAGTAAAAAAACACAAGTCCAAATTACTGTTTGCTAACATTATTGCCATATTTGCAACTCTCATTAGTGTCCCTATCCCGTTGCTCATGCCATTAATGGTTGATGAAGTATTACTCGATAAGCCCGCTTCAGGCTTAGAGATGATGAACCACCTACTTCCATCTTCATTACAAACACCGACTGGCTATATAGCACTAACTTTGTTGTTAGTGATTATCATGCGCTCCGTTAGCCAAGCGTTGAACATTCTGCAAGGGCGTCAGTTTACGCTTGTGTCCAAAACAATTACCTATCAAATGCGCAGCAAGATGATAGATAAGCTTGGTCGCATCAGTATTAGACAATACGAAACCAAAGGCAGCGGCGGTATCAACGCCCACCTAATAACAGACATAGAGACAATAGATAAGTTCATTGGCTCGACTCTTTCTAAATTTATCATCAGCTTCCTGACCGTGTTCGGTACAGCGATCGTGCTGTTGTGGCTAGAGTGGCGTTTAGGGTTGTTCATTTTACTGGTCAATCCTGTTGTAATTTATTTCTCCCGTAAACTAGGCAGCAGGGTCAAACACCTTAAGAAATACGAAAACCAATCTTTCGAGCGCTTTCAAAACCGTTTGGTGGAAACCTTAGACGGCATTTACCAACTGCGTGCGGCGAATAAAGAACGTATCTTTCTCGATGAACTTAAGGTTCAAGCAAACCAAGTAAGAATCGATGCAGACAAATACGCTTGGCAATCTGAAGCTGCTGGCCGTGTTTCGTTTCTGCTGTTCTTACTAGGTTTCGAGCTTTTCCGTGCCGTCGCTATGCTAATGGTGTTATTCAGTGACTTAACCATTGGTCAGATTTTCGCGGTATTTGGCTACTTGTGGTTCATGTTAGGCCCGGTCCAAGAGCTACTAGGGATTCAATTCTCTTGGTATAGCGCGAAAGCGGCACTACAACGCATCAACGATCTTCTTCAGTTAGAAGAAGAGAAGCGCCCTATCAGTAAAGTGAACCCATTTACTGAAGATCAAGAAGTGACAGTTGACATCGAAGACGTTACATTCTCTTACACATTAGAAAACACTGTTTTAAATAGGCTATCGCTGCACATCCCTGCAGGTAAAAAAGTCGCTTTGGTCGGTGCGAGTGGAGGGGGTAAATCTACGTTAATCCAGTTGCTGATTGGGGTTTACCAAGCAGACTCAGGTTGCATTCGCTATAACGGTGAAACAACCGATGACATCAGCTTTGATGTAATACGCAATCAAATTGCCGTTGTTTTACAACAACCTATACTCTTTAACGATACATTAAGGCATAATCTGACCCTTGGTGCTGAATACGACGAAATGTCGTTGTGGCGTGCGCTTGAAGTCGCTCAAATGCAAGATGTCATCAAGCAACTGAGCAATGGCTTAGATACACAAATTGGTAGGAATGGCGTTCGACTGTCTGGTGGTCAACGACAACGCTTAGCAATAGCTCGTATGGTGCTGAGCAATCCTAAGTTTGTTATTCTTGATGAAGCGACATCTGCACTCGATACAGCAACAGAGTCAGCACTGCATAAAGCGTTGAGCGAGTTTTTGAAAGATCGCACAACTTTGATAGTGGCTCATCGATTATCAGCGGTGAAACAAGCCGATCTAATCTATGTTTTAGAAGATGGACAAGTCACACAGACGGGAACACATGGTGAATTGGTTGAACAACAAGGACTCTATCAAACACTCTACGGCAGTGTGCAATCGCACGCCTGATGTTTGTGGCTCTGAGTCTTTAAGTCGGGTTGCTAACCTAACTTACGTTTCAACTTGGGAGGTCGCGTGACCTCCCCATCCGTAACCAACCCTTTATCAACAAAACACCAATGCGACAGCAGCTCAGTGCGTCTTTGCCAGGGCTGCGAACTTCCCGTAGATAAAATGAACATCCCTTTAGGGAAATCAGCTTACTGCCCAAGATGCGGAACTCAGCTTTATAGAGGCGGTACCCCTAGCCTCTCTGGAAACCTAGCAATCGCAATTACCTGCTTATTGCTGTTTATCCCATCGCACTTTTTTGAATTCATCAGTATTCGCCTGATTGGCGTCATGATACCCGCGACGTTACCATCGGGTGTTTTTACCTTAATGGGCGAAGGCTTTCCTCTACTTGGTTTGCTGATCCTGTTCTGCAGTTCGATCGCTCCGTTGCTCGTGTGCACCTCGGTACTCATCACTCATGCATCACTGCGTCTTAAGATCTTCACACCCTTTCGTTATGCATTAGCCATTATTCAGACTCTCAAACATTGGATGATGTTGGATGTGTTTCTGGTAAGTTTGGCGGTCTCATGTTTCAAACTGCAAGATTACTCTGACATTTTCGTCGGCCCTGGTTTGATTGGCCTGATTCTTCTGCAGCTTTTCAGCGTATTACTAGTAAGCCGTATCAGTGTACGTCGCTACTGGGAAGCTTGGGCAAAAGAATCCGAATACTCTTTTGCTGAGAGTAAGAACGTACACTGTCACAACTGTCACCTATCTCAGCCTGACGGTCATACTTGTGTGCGTTGTCACCATGACTTATACCACCGCAAGCCCTACTCTATACAGAAAACTTGGGCTCTGCTATTTGCCGCATCCGTGGCTATCGTGCCAGCCAATGTCATTCCTATTTCTATTCTTATTACCAACGGTCAAAGGCTAGAAGACACCATCATTTCCGGTGTCGCTTCGCTGATTAATAGCGATATGTATGGCATCGCTGCGATCATTTTCATTGCCAGTATCGTCGTGCCAGTCGCGAAAATACTGGGCCTCGCGTACATCTTAATCTGTATCAAGATGAAGCGCGCCGTTTACCACAGGCAACGTATGACCATCTATTTCATCGTGAAATGGGTGGGGAAATGGTCGGTAATGGATCTGTTCGTTATTTCGATCATGATGACCTTGGTCGACCGCGGGCAAATTTTAAACTTTACACCAGGTTATGGTGCAGTCGCTTTTGGCGTCGTAGTTGTTCTCACGATGTTAGCAGCGGAAAGCTTAGATCCTAGGCTAATTTGGGATAACTACACCTCTAAAGATGAGTCAGTGAATGAACAACGATAACCAATCACAAACGTCATATTCACCAGAAGTAAGGAAAAACAAAGGCATCTCCCCTTTGTGGATTCTGCCGATATTAACCGTCGCCTTAGCCGGTTGGTTGGTCATGAAATCGATACACGATGCTGGGCAACGTGTGCAAATATACTTCTCAGATGCCGCAGGTTTAGTCGCAGGTCGAACAACGATTCGTTACCAAGGCTTAGAAGTGGGTATGGTTCGCGACATCACTTTATCCAAAGATCTATCGAGCATCTATGTCGATGCAGACATCTACCCTGAAGCGAAGAAGCTACTCTCAAAAGGCACTCGTTTCTGGCTTGTAAAACCGACAGCAAGTTTGTCGGGTATCTCAGGATTAGACGCACTTGTTTCAGGTAACTATATTGCTATCCACCCGAGCGAAACCAAACAAGACCCAGAAACCATTTTCCAAGCGTTAGAATCCTCCCCTTCTGATTTACTGGCTTCTGAAGGTTTGAATATTTCACTGACGACCAAAGATCTGGGCGGCGTGTCTGTTGGCTCTCAAATCGTTTACCGTAAAATCCCAATTGGTGAGGTTTACAACTACCAGTTAAACGACAACGCGAAATCCGTTACGATTCAAGCGTCGATTAAAGATGAATACAGCCATATCATTACCGACCAAAGCCGTTTTTGGAATGTCAGTGGCTTAGGTGCCAGTATTGGCTTTTCTGGTGTTGATGTTCGCTTAGAGAGCCTAAGTGCATTGCTTGGCGGTTCAATTGCGGTCGACTCTCCAGGAGAAGGCCAACCGGTTGAGATGAATACTAAGTTCAAACTCTACCCAGATCTGAAAACAGCGGGTCGAGGTATCTCTATCAAGATTGCCGTTCCCGATGATAATAAAATCAGTGCAACAGGTGCTCCGATCATGTATCGCGGCATTGAAATCGGTCAAATCACTGATTTATCGCTAAGTGAAGGGCGTGAAAACGTCGTTGCATCTGCCGCTATCCAACCGGCATTCAGTGACTTTTTAAACAGCGGCAGTAAATTCGTTCTAGAAGAGGCTGAACTGTCGCTTACTGGCATGAAAAACATTGCCAATTTAGTGACAGGTAACTTTTTAACCTTGGTACCGGGTGAAGGTGAAAAGGCGCGTCGATTTACTGCAATCCGCAAAAATGAATTCAGTCAGGAACAAGAGAAATCCGTTGCGATTCGCTTAACGTCGAACAATTCGTTCGGGTTAGATGTCGGTACACAACTTCTCTACAAAGGCATTGCCGTTGGCTCTATCATCCATGTGGGATTAGTTGATGGTGTTGGTACGGGCTCTGATAAACACGAAGTCTTCATGGATGCACTTATCGATAATAAGTACGCGCACCTTATCAAAAGCCACAACCGTTTCTTTGTGACAGGTAGTGCGACTGCAGAGCTAACCGAATCAGGCTTGAGTGTTACGGTTCCACCAGCAAAACAGCTTCTTACCGGCTCGATTAGCTTTGTGAGTGAAGGTAAATCTGAAGCTCGAGCGGACTACCAACTTTTCCAAAGTAAGTCGTTAGCAGAAATTGCTAAGTTTAATCAGTCTGGTTCAAAGACACTTTCTTTGTTTGCCAGTGAGTTACCTTCAATTTCTAAAGGCAGTCCACTCCTCTACCGCAACCTACAAGTGGGTAGTATTTCTGATTTTCAGCTTGCCGACGGTGGCGTAAGAATCAAAGTCACAATCGAAAATCGTTACACGCACTTACTCAACAAGCACACTGTTTTCTGGAACCGATCAGGCGTTGAGGTTGATGCGTCGCTATCGGGTATCAGCATTAAAGCAGCACCAGTTAAAACCCTTATCCAAGGCGGTATTGCTTTTGACTCTCTGCCGGGAATCGACAACAAACTTGGTGACGTGTGGAAGCTTTACAAAGATTCAAAATCTGCTCGAAAATTTGGCCGCGCGATTACTATCACCTCTTCTGGCGATCAAGAAGTCAACAAGGGCATGGCGATCAAATATCAAGGTGTCACTGTTGGTGAGGTTACTTTGGTGATTCCGAACTTCAACAAGGGCGGCATTGAAATTACTGCGCGTATTTTACCTGAGTACGTCGACAAGATTGCCGTGACGAACAGTCACTTCTGGTTGGCAGAACCTGAGATTGGCCTTAATGGCATCAAAAACGTCTCTGCGCTGCTCTCTAAACACATCAACGTAGACCCAGGCAAAGGTGAAAGAAACACGAAATTTGAGCTTAGCAAAGGACCTGTGCAGCCTGAAGGCAAGATATTCCAACTGCAAAGCGAAACGCGCGGCTCTGTATCTGAAGGTACACCTATCCTATTCCGTGAACTAGAAATTGGCAGTGTTATAGATGTTCAGCTGGGCGAGTTTGCTGATCGCATCATATCTACGATTCAAATAGAACCTGACTACGCGTATCTAATCCGCGCAAACACCGTGTTCTGGAACGTGTCGGGCGTCGATGTCTCTATCGGCCTGTCAGGCGCAAACATCAAAGCCGGAACGGTAGACAGCTTGTTAAGAGGTGGTATTACATTCTCAACGCCACCGACAAATGAACTTCAACCAGTAGCAAGCGAAGATCAGTCTTTCTACCTCTATCCTCAAGCCGAAGATGAGTGGAAATCATGGAGAACCGCAATTCCTCGTCCATAGAGTGAACTCTCTGACGTTTCTGGAAGATTAATTCTTCATCAAAATGCAGCCATTAGGCTGCATTTTTGTTGTTTGCTGCAAATATGGTTTAGGACGGCCTCATTTTGCTTTAAACTCCCCGCATTAATGCAATAAATCGAGATACTCTTTTGCACGCTAACGTATATATTCCTGAAGAATTCCTAACGCACATCGAAGCAATCATGCCTAGTCATCTAGATATGGCTTCTTTTGTTGCGTCATGCCAAAAACCACTTCGTAAAAGTATTCGAATCAACACATTGAAAATCAGTGTTGAAGACTTCCTAGTACGAGCAAAAGAGCAAGGCTGGGAACTGGAACCTGTACCTTGGTGTGAAACGGGCTTTTGGATTACAGCGGACGAAAGTGAAGCGCCACTAGGTAATACGGCAGAACACATGTCTGGTCTTTTCTACATCCAAGAAGCCAGCTCGATGATGCCACCCTCGGCACTTTTCCAAGGCGAAGCTGATTACCAAGCGGTGCTAGACACTGCGGCTGCACCCGGCTCTAAAACAACGCAAATCGCTGCGCTAATGAATAATCGCGGTGTATTGGTTGCCAATGAGTATGCAGCAAGCCGTGTGAAAGTCCTTCACGCTAACATCGAACGTTGTGGCGTTCGTAATGCCGCTCTAAGTAACTTTGACGGTCGAGTTTTTGGTGCTTGGTTACCAGAACAGTTTGATGCTGTGTTGCTAGACGCACCCTGCTCTGGCGAAGGCACCATTCGTAAAGATGCCGATGCGATGAAGAACTGGACGTATCAATCAGTGGTCGACATTGCCGACACGCAAAAAGATCTGATTGAAAGTGCATTCCATGCTCTTAAACCTAATGGTGTTTTGGTTTACTCAACGTGTACGCTTAGCACCGAAGAGAACCAACAAGTGTGTCATCACCTAAAAGAAACCTTTGGTGATGCGGTTGAATTCGAATCTCTGGAATCACTATTCGACAACGCAAAAGCAACCACGACAGAAGAAGGCTTTCTTCACATCTTCCCACAGGTCTATGACTCTGAAGGTTTCTTTGTTGCACGTATCCGTAAACTAGCGTCTGTTACTCCACCAGAAGTTAAAAAACGTATGGGTAAATTCCCATTTGAAAAAGCATCAAAGAAAACTCAGAAAGAAGTCGCTGAACAACTAATGAGTACTCTCGATATCGAATTGCCAAGCGATACTCAGGTTTGGATTCGCGACAAAGACGTTTGGCTATTCCCAGAAGCGCTAGAGCCGATGATCGGTGAGTTCCGTTTTTCTCGCATGGGAATCAAGATCGCTGAAACCCATAAAAAAGGTTACCGCTGGCAGCACCAAGTAGCGACAACGCTCGCAACAGGTAATGAAGCTAATGTTGTAGAGCTTAGTATTGAAGATGCTCGTGAATGGTTCATGGGCCGCGATGTTCGCCCTGAAAACTTGTCAGGAAAAGGTGAAGTACTAGTGAAGTACAATGGTGCAATCATCGGCCTTGGTAAGTGGGTTGGCAACCGAGTGAAGAACGGTTTACCACGCGAACTCGTGCGCGATAAGAACCTTTTCTAAAAGCGTTCGCACTGAGTACACCTTAATAAACAAAAAGCCCAAACAACGTTAATTGTTTGGGCTTTTTCTATTCTATCGGCCATATAAGTCAGTGTGCGAGCGCTTGTAAATCAACAACTAATTATATAAATATCAATTCAAGTCACTATTTCCAAAAAGAAAAATCGCACTTTAGAGAATCTAAACTAGACTTCAATCTAACAGTCAAAAGATTAAAACGATTAGCGTAGGCTCTTCGGAGCCCTTTCCCCTAAGCCCAAACAGGAAGGTTTGGGCTTTTTTTTGACCGAAAGGACCGCTTACTTAACTAAGCTGATACCTTCTTTGTCGATAGTGATCTTGCCAGATTTGTATAGACCACCAATTGTCTTCTTGAACGTACCTTTGCTGGTTCTGAATGCAGAGAAAATAACTTCAGGAGAAGACTTATCATTCAAAGGCAGGTAACCGCCTTTCTTCTCAAGCAGGTCAAGAACCTTAGTGCTTAGGTCATCCATCTTAGCCACACCAACCTTCTGAAGAGACAAATCAATCTTACCGTCTTCTTCACGAACGTTTTTAATGTAGCCTTTTAGTGTTTTACCAATGAACAGCTTACCGATGATGTCAGATGGGAAAATCATACCCCAGTGTTCACCGTTCACGATCGCTTTGTAACCTAACTGGCTGCGCTCAGCGATAATGAGATCGACTTGCTCATTTTGCTTATAAGTCGCAGGCGTGTTGTCTAACCATTTGTTGAACTTCGTTGTACCAACGATACGGCTCGATGCTTTATCGATATACACATATACTAAGATTGACTGACCTTCGTTTAAACGGCCACGCTGCTCGCTGAAAGGAACAAGAAGGTCTTTACCTTTCACGCCCCAGCTCATGAATGCACCAGTGCTGTTAACACCTTCAACCGTCATCAAACCAAACTGGCCTACTTGAGCTATTGGTTTTTCAGTCGTTGCAGCGATCTGGTTGTCAGAATCTATGTATAAGAAAACATCTAGCTTTTGACCAATTTCAACACCTTCAGGAGTAAATCGTTTCGGCAGCAACACGGTTCCATAGTCGCTCGCGTCAAGGAATACACCGAAGTCTGCTTGTTTTACTACTTCTAAGTTGTTTATTTGACCAATATTAATCATCAAGGTTGTCTCTACTTTAAATTTGGCGGAGATTATACGTGATCTCTGATATGCTTTCGCTAGTTTCATTCATATTTTTACATTCTAGGAGACATCGTTGATCACCGTTGATAAACAAGATGCGATAACACTTAAAATTAACCATGCCATGGCTAAGACCAAAAAGCTCGACATGGACGTTTATCTATTCATTCCCGGTGAACTTGGACTGACTCCTGAAGTGCTTTCTGAAAGTGCCTTTTTCTACAGCTCAATCACTCAAAAACGTGCCTACTATAGTGACAAAACACTTTTACCTTTGGTACACAGTCGCTTGGCAAAACGTGGACGCTTATCTACAACACAGTATCGTGTCAGTTTGAGTCTGTTTGCCTACCAATATGTTATCGCGTTAGATAAAGCAGTCAGCAGCTTAAATAAAACTGATAGTGACGACGTAACGGCTGATGAAGTAGATGAAGTCATTGAATTGGCTTTAGATATCTTGAAGAAGCTACGCCGAAGCATCCCTTACGAAGAAAATCTCAAGCGCTACTACGCTAATATCGATAACTACCTATCTTGGTATACCGAGCAAAAGTTCCTATCGCTAGTTTCACACATGCCACGAGGTAGTGAGTATTCAACGATTAAAGAACGACTCTTAACGCTTTGTGATAAAGAGACCGCGCACCGTAAACTGAACCGCTACAACTCAGCAAGAGTTCGAGAGGACGTTACCCGCTTGAGTAACAAGATGCGTTTGCTGCGTCGTTTGATTGAACACCCTATCGTGCTTAAAGAAAAGACAACGTCGATGGGTAAGAACGTTAAGCGTGCCGTGAAAGGCATCGCGACCGGTTTGGTGATGGTTGTCGTGACCACTACTGTGATCTTGGCTCGTGACTTTCTTGGTGAGATTACCGCCTCTTTCATCGTGGCAATGTCTTTCATTTACGCACTGCGTGAGATCTTTAAAGATGACTTGAGAGACATCCTTTGGCGCTGGCTGCGTAAAGGCAAGCCAAAATGGAAGCGTCGTTACTATGATCCAACGACCAACAAGTCAGTAGGCCATAAACTGGAATGGTTGGACTACGCAAATTTTTCTAAGCTTGCAGATCGCATTCAGTCGATCCGTAAAAAGCGTGTGGTACAACGTGAAGAGCAAATCTTGCATTACCGCTCTCATACTGAGATGTCGACATCGACCTTTATGAGTGGTTATGAGGAGACTCGTGAAACGTTATCGATCAGCCTAAGAGCGCTGACACGGTTGATGGATAAAGGCTCAAACAAGATCTACCGCTTGAATGAAGGACAAGTGAGCCGCGAATCAGTAGAAAAGCGTCATCTTCTCAACCTGATCATTAAAGAGAACAACCATGATAACAAACCAACCTACTACCGTTGGAAGATCGTTATGAACCGTTCAAAAATAGTTGATATTGAGCAGATCACTCAAGAGTCATAGAGCCCTTATAAAGTTCTCTATAACGGTATGTGGAAACCATTCACATACCGTTGTTTTATCTCTTCAACGTTACCCATGACTTCTAAACCAAAATCTATTATTTAATCGCTATTTTCTTGAAGGGACTTTCTTAATTGAAAGCGTAAGCGTGAACTCCGCCATCGGCTCGTCACCATGTAAAGATGGGCAAGTCGCGATAATGGTTACGGGTTGATTGACCCGTTCTCCGGTCGACATGGTTTCTGCCAGCATAGTGTTGATCAGCTCACCGTCGTTACAAGTGAAATGCACATCACCTTCAGGGCGCTTCAAAAAGTTACCCGTCACCTCTTTAAAAGCCAACGAGATCTTTTCACCTTGCTGCTGAGATTTGCTCATCGCAAGAAACCCACCCGCGACATCCGCACCTACAGCCAAAACGCCAAAGTACATACTGTTAAGGTGATTCTTAGTACGCCTTCTAAGCGGGATTTTCACTTCAACATGTTGGTTGTCCAACGCGAGTAGTTTTGGTCGGCACAACCAGATAAGTGGGACTTTGAAAAAGCCAAACATGCTTAAGTAGAAATTTGCTTTTTGTAGAGGGGTCAACATTCGGATTACCTAGTCAAATCAGTCATCAGACCAGTTAATCGATTAGCGATAGAGATGTCAAAAAAATGTTACAAAAAAGAGATATCATCGCATAATGATATCTCTTTCATTCTCAAAGCTTTAGCGCTTCAAATAAACGGATAGAGCCAGTTGACTTACTAAGACAACAAACCGATTTATGCAGTCACGACCGTTTCTACGCCTTCAAGATCAGCTATGTAACCTTGTAGACGTGGGTAATCCACTAAGCCTTGAGTTACTAGCAGCACTGGCTTCTTCGCGTTCAGGGTTGCTTTAACAATCATATCCAACAAAGTAATGACCGCCTCATTTTGTGGATCAAAAGCGTGTTGCTGAGCTTCATTGTGTTTGTCTACGCCTAAAGTGAAAGACGCTAAGCTATCAACGTTTACCACTACACCATCGAAGTAATGCAGTAAACGTTCGCTCAGTAGCACTGCAGACGGCACATCGCACGAGAACAGTACTTTCAAACCGTTAAGGCCGCGTGGTAGCCCTTGCTCGGCAAGCAGGTCAATAATCTTAGCGGCATCGCTTAACGCACGAACGTAAGGCACAACTACTTCAACGTTGATGCCCTGCTCACGTAATGCCTTAATAACCTGACATTCTAAAGCGAAAGCCTTGCTGTATTCTGGTGTCGCGTAACGAGCAACGCCACGAACACCTAGTGCAGGGTTAATCTCTTCTGCTTCACAGTTCCCGCCAAGCAGCGAACGGAATCCATAGCTGTCTGCACTGCTTAATGCGATACGAACAGAAGTGTGATTTGGCTGAACGGCAGCTTGAATGGCAATCACTAAGGTCGAAACAAAATGCTCATCGACTGTTTTATCGCCAAGGATCGCTTCTAAAGACGTTTTTTCAATATCAGTCAAAGTATCTAAGTGACTCTCGATACTTGGGTGGTAGAAGACACGATCCATCACTAATTCTGATAATGAAACGTATAAGTGGTTAGAATTATTATTATCGTTGTAAGAAGGCAGCACATCACCTAAGACGAGTTCTGGGTGCAAAGTGCTTTGATTTTCTTGAGTCATTGCTGCTCCAGCATTTTTATGTTGTGTTCAAACGAAAATACCGATAGCTGCCTGTTAATACAAGTGAAAATCCCTTATTTGACGCTGGCCTGCTGATAAAAATAAGAATATTAGCAATAACTGAGATAACTTTGACTCAATAGAGTTTATTCCTCTGTTCAATTCCGTTATCTTAACCACTTCGCAATAGAATAAAAAAGCTATCACATGCCATTAAAAACTGATGAGTTGAGAACCCAAGCTCTGGGTCCTATGCCAACTCCTGCCGAACTAGGCAATGCACACCCTATTACTGACGACGTTGCTGAGCGCATTAAAAATTCTCGCCGCCAAATCGAAGATATCCTAACTGGTCGTGATAACCGCCTATTAGTTATCGTAGGCCCTTGCTCTGTTCACGATACAGATGCGGCACTTGATTACGCTGAGCGCCTAAGCAAAATTCAAGACCAGTACAAAGATGAACTGTTCGTTGTAATGAGAACCTACTTCGAGAAGCCTCGTACTGTTGTAGGTTGGAAGGGTTTGATTACAGATCCTAACCTTGATGGTTCATACGCACTTGAAACAGGCTTGAACAAAGCTCGTAAGCTTCTGCTAGATATCAACAAGCTTGGCCTAGCTACCGCGACTGAATTCCTTGATATGATCACAGGTCAGTACATTGCAGACCTTATCACTTGGGGTGCGATTGGCGCTCGTACAACTGAATCTCAGATTCACCGTGAAATGGCTTCTGCACTGTCTTGCCCTGTTGGCTTCAAGAACGCGACCAACGGCAACATCAAGATTGCTATCGATGCAATTCGTGCAGCACATGCTTCACACTACTTCTACTCTCCAGATAAGAACGGCCGCATGACGGTTTACCGTACTTCTGGCAACCCATACGGTCACGTTATTCTACGTGGTGGCGATAAAGGCCCTAACTTCGACGCTGAATCTGTAGATACTGCATGTAAGCAACTGGCTGAATTCGATCTACCTCAACGTTTGGTTGTAGACTTTAGCCACGCTAACTGTCAGAAGCAACACCGTAAGCAGTTAGAAGTTGCACAAGACATTTGTGAGCAAATTAAATCTAACAAGAACCAAATTGCAGGCATTATGGCAGAGAGCTTCATTATTGAAGGCAACCAGCCAATGACAGACATTAACAACCTAGAATATGGCAAGTCGATTACTGACCCATGCCTAAGCTGGGAAGATACTGCAACAATGCTAGACATGCTTGCAACAGCAATTAAAGATAGAAACTTAGCTTAAGGAAACAACACAATGCCATCATTTGACATTATCTCTGAAGTAGAAGCAGTAGAACTGCGTAACGCAGTAGACAACGCAAACCGTGAACTATCGACTCGTTTCGATTTCCGCGGCGTTGACGCAAGCTTTGATTACAAAGATGAATCAGTAAAATTGACTGCTCAAGACGATTTTCAACTGAAGCAAATGCGCGATATCCTTCGCAGTAACCTAACGAAGCGTAATGTTGATCCTAACGCGATGGAAGCGAAAGCGGCAGACCAAACAGGTCGCACTTGGCACCAAACGGTTATCTTTAAGCAAGGCATTGAAACTGATGTCGCTAAGAAGATCGTTAAGCTAATCAAAGACAACAAAGTTAAAGTTCAAGCTTCTATCCAAGGCGACAAAGTTCGTGTTACTGGTAAGAAGCGTGATGACCTACAAGCTGTTATGGCTCTAGTTCGCAGCGGTGAACTTGGTCAACCTTTCCAGTTTGACAACTTCCGCGACTAATTATTGAGTTTGAGCGACCGCCTATTTGGGTTACTCATTCATCAGCACAATGCCGTGTTTGAAATAGCAAAAAGCCACTTCTTTAAGGGAAGTGGCTTTTTATTTATCTGGTCCAGTTTTAGTTTTATTCCGAGCCTCTAGCCGATTTAAAACAACCAGAAAGCTCTCATTTCAACTAGAAGCAACAGCCTCAACTGAGTACTTGGGCTGCTGACAATTTTAGGTCTTTGCCGACCAACAGATTAAACTCTACGCTTGCTGGTGGAATAAACACACACACTCGTAATTTCTCTGCTCTTGCTTGCTCAAGCTTTGTTGATAGCTCTCCGCTGTTGGCGTAGCTCTCTCTTTCTGCATCTCGGCGGCACAGGTCGATAAATTCAAATGGACAATCGCTCGGTGAAAGTACGAGCTCTGCCTCCTGCATCAAACGTAAAGCCTTCATAGACAACAGCTCGACATCTTGCTCGAATTCAATCCAAGTGACCTGCCCTTCGCTATCAATGCCTTCGGTTAGCGCTTGCTGGTAGTAAGACTCTAACTGCTCTCTGTCATTCACCTGCTCGATAAAGCTGGATGACAAGAAACGCTCCCAAAATTTACGACGCTCGTCGACGGTTGGGAATGACTCTTTGATTGAATTGCGTTTTGATGCACCGAAGTCTGCTATCAAACCTATGTTTTGTGGCAATACCGTTTCGAGTTTTTCTCTGATATTTCTTACTAAAACAGGTGATGCCCCGCCACTAGAGATGGCAATTTGGATTCTGCCGCGATTTATCATCGAAGGTGTGATGAAGTCGCAGTAAGGAAGATCGTCAACCACATTGACTAAAATGCCCAGTTTTTTCGCATCATTATACACTTGGTGATTCAAGCTTGGGTTGTCTGTTGTGGCCCAAACCTGCAAGTAATTTTTCGATATGATCTGTGACGAGTAAAAGTTTTGAACCCAGTGAAGCTTGTTCTCGTCCACAAGCTGCTTTAAGTAAGGCGCTACCTTGGGAGACACCAAAGTCACATCCGCTCCCGCTCGTAGTAAGCTATCGACTTTACGGCAAGCAACCTCACCCCCACCAACCACTAAGATTGGCTTATTTTCTACATCCAAAAACATTGGGAAATAACGCATGTTCTTCCTTGAGACTACTTCAATAACTATTCAGCCATGCTACCAAATTTGGAGCATATTCATAACTATCGAAGTGTAATAAAAATATTTATTGACCAAATTTCAACATTTCTTAAGTTTAATATTTCATCATTGTGATGTGGATTCAGAATATTTATCTAGTCGATTATCAATATAAAAATCTAAATCTCGTTGCACCAACAGTGTGAACCGCTGCACTATTTACATTCACTTAACATTTGGTCATTCTAATTGTGTTCGGATTTGTGATTTCATTCAAAATTCTTTTTAAATTATACATTTGTGAAACTACGGATCCTTTCCTAACCTTATAAACAGTTGTTTAAATCGCACACAGTTTCATTTGCAAAATGCAACTCGTTTAATTTGAACAACAAGGTCATAGAAAACGCAACACATAAGAGAAACTCAAACGAGCACGAGTATCAGGTGTCACCTGGTTAACAAGGAAGGATACAAATGACAAATAAACTAACACTTCTTGCTTCAGTAGTAGCTGCATCAACTGCGATGATGGCAACATCGGCATCAGCGGCAGAAAGCACTCTGGACAAAGTCACATCTCAAGGATTTCTAACTTGTGGTGTAAGTACCGGTCTTCCAGGGTTCTCTAACCCTAACTCAAAAGGTGAATGGGAAGGAATTGATGTTGAGTATTGTCAAGCTCTTGCAGCGGCTGTACTCGGTGATAAGACTAAAGTTAAGTATGTACCTCTAACAGCAAAAGAGCGTTTTACTGCGCTTCAATCTGGCGAAATCGACGTACTATCTCGTAACACAACATGGACATTACATCGTGACACTGCTCTAGGTCTGAACTTCGTAGGCGTTAACTACTACGATGGTCAAGGCTTCATGGTTAAAAAAGAACTTGGCCTAACAAGTGCTCAAGAGCTTGATGGCGCTTCTGTATGTGTTCAATCAGGTACAACAACTGAACTTAACCTAGCCGATTACTTCCGTAACAGTGGCATGTCTTACAAGCCAGTGGTATTCGATACGGCAGCACAAACATCGAAAGGTTTCGACGCAGGTCGTTGTGACGTGCTAACGACTGACCAATCTGGTCTATACGCACTTCGCCTAAACCTAGCTGATCCTAAATCTGCAGAAGTACTTCCTGAAATCATCTCTAAAGAGCCTCTAGGCCCTGTTGTTCGTCAGGATGATGATCAATGGTTTAACGTTGCTAAGTGGACACTTTCAGCAATGATTAACGCGGAAGAATACGGCATCTCTTCTAAAAATGCAGACGAAATGCTTAAGTCAAAAGATCCAAACATCAAACGTATTCTTGGTGTAGACGGTCCTAAAGGTAAAGGCCTTGGCATTCGCGACGACTGGGGTTACCAAGTAATTAAGCAAGTTGGTAACTACGGTGAGAGTTTTGAGCGTACTGTTGGTACAGGTTCTCCACTTCAAATCTCTCGTGGTGTAAATGCATTATGGAATGCGGGCGGCTTTATGTACGCTCCACCAATCCGTTAATAAATTTTCAAGCATCAATTAGGGCGGAGTTTTCCGCCCTATTTATTAAATGGATTTGAGGTTATAGTAGTATGAAACCTAATGAAACTATTTCTCCAGCTCAGGCAAAGCCACAGCCCAAAAGTGCCAACTTATTTTACAACCCCACTTTTCGCTCCATCATTTTCCAAATTATCGCCGTCGGGGCGCTTTGTGCTTTCTTTTACACGATTGTAAATAATGCACTCACAAACTTAGATTCCCGTGGTATCACCACTGGTTTTGATTTTCTCTCACAAGAAGCTGGTTTTGGTATCGGCTTAACACTGATTGAATACGACGAGACCTACTCATACGGTCGTACATTCTTTATCGGTCTTCTCAATACCGCTTTGGTTTCAGTACTCGGCATCATGCTAGCGACAGTGCTGGGCTTTAGTATGGGTATCGCTAGACTCTCTTCAAACTGGCTAGTTAGCCGATTTGCAGCTGTCTACATTGAGATATTCCGAAATATCCCTCTGCTATTACAAATCTTTTTCTGGTATTTCGCCGTTCTACAAGCCTTGCCTTCTGCTCGTCAAAGTATGAGTCTAGGTGAAGCAATTTTCTTGAACGTACGCGGGTTGTACTTCCCTGCTCCAGTCTTTGAGCAAGGCAGTAGCATTGTCATCGCATCATTGATTGTCGGTATTATCGCTACGTTTATTATCAACATCTGGGCTAAGAACAGACAGAAACTGACCGGCCAACAAACACCGATGTTGCGAATTGCAGCTGCGTTGATTTTAGGCTTACCGTTGATAACTTACTTTGTTATGGGCATGCCTATCTCTGCAGATTACCCTGTGTTGAAAGGGTTTAACTTCAAGGGTGGTGTTACGATAATCCCTGAGCTTGCTGCATTGATGCTCGCTTTAAGTATCTATACAGCAGCGTTCATTGCTGAGATTGTTCGTTCAGGTATTAACGCGGTAAACCATGGGCAAACTGAGGCTGCGATGTCTCTAGGCATCCCACGTTCTAGAACTCTAAAGCTTGTCATTATTCCACAAGCATTAAGAATCATTATCCCACCACTAACCAGTCAGTATCTAAACCTGACCAAAAACTCATCACTTGCGATGGCCATTGGTTATCCTGATCTTGTCTCTGTATTTGCAGGAACAACACTTAACCAAACTGGACAAGCTATCGAAGTAATCGCGATGACAATGGGCGTCTACCTAACCTTGAGCCTATTAACGTCCGCTCTAATGAACATATACAACCGCAAAGTAGCATTGGTGGAGAGATAAGATGAGTACACATCAATTTCAACCTGATCTTCCGCCTCCAGCGAATACCGTTGGGCCAGTCGGTTGGTTAAGAAAAAATCTATTTAATGGACCTGTTAACAGCGTCGTCACTGTGATTCTTGCTTACTTTTCTTTCACCCTATTATGGGCAATAGCGGATTGGGCATTCATCAGTGCCGACTGGATAGGAACCACACGTGATGCCTGTACTAGCGAAGGCGCTTGTTGGGTTTTTATCAGCGTTCGTTGGGACCAATTCATGTATGGCTTCTACCCAGAAGCTGAACTGTGGCGACCTCGCCTCTTCTATGCAACGTTGGCCATTTTTGTAGCCTTACTGGCTTATGAAAAAACACCTAAACGTACGTGGATTTGGTTGTTCTTCGTCAACATCTACCCATTTATCATTGCTGGCTTGCTATACGGTGGCGTCTTTGGGTTAGAAGTTGTTGATACCCATAAATGGGGCGGCCTACTGGTTACACTGGTCATCGCACTTGTTGGTATTGTAGTGTCACTCCCTATTGGTGTTGCACTTGCTCTTGGGCGCCGCTCAGAGATGCCGATCATTCGCAGTATGTGTACCGTATACATCGAAATTTGGCGTGGCGTACCGCTCATTACAGTTCTATTCATGGCTTCAGTAATGCTGCCTCTCTTTTTATCAGAAGGGACAGAAACCGATAAGCTCATTCGAGCACTTGTAGGGGTAGTTCTATTCAGTGCAGCCTACATGGCCGAAGTAATTCGAGGTGGTCTACAAGCAATACCAAAAGGCCAATACGAAGCAGCTGATGCTCTGGGGTTAAGCTACTGGAAAAAGACTGGGCTTATCATTCTACCTCAAGCTCTTAAAATCACGATTCCTTCAATTGTGAACACCTTCATTGGTTTGTTTAAAGATACCAGTCTTGTTTTGATTATTGGTATGTTTGATGTACTAGGAATTGGCCAAGCCGCGAATACCGACCCTGAATGGCTTGGGTATTCAACAGAAAGTTATGTATTTGTCGCGTTAGTGTTCTGGGTGTTTTGTTTTGGCATGTCGAGATATTCGATATGGCTAGAAAACAGACTTCACACCGGTCACAAACGATAATTAACAAGATCAAGGACGTATTATGACGCAGCAGACAGAAAACAACTCTCAAGGTCTTATGATCGAGTTGAAAGACATGAACAAGTGGTACGGTGAATTCCACGTACTTAAGAACATCAATTTAGAAGTTAAAAAAGGCGAGAAAATCGTTATCTGTGGCCCTTCAGGCTCTGGTAAATCAACGATGATCCGCTGCATCAACCGATTAGAAGAGCACCAAAAAGGTCATATCTTCGTTTCAGGTAATGAATTAACGGAAGACCTAAAGAACATCGAAGCCGTGCGTAGAGATGTCGGCATGTGTTTCCAACACTTCAATCTGTTTCCACATCTGACGGTATTAGAGAACTGTACTCTGGCTCCAATCTGGGTCAAAAAGATGCCAAAAGAAGAAGCCGAAGCGATTGCAATGAAGTACCTAGAGCGCGTAAAAATCCCTGAGCAAGCGGACAAGTTCCCAGGTCAGCTTTCAGGTGGTCAACAGCAGCGTGTAGCTATCGCTCGCTCTTTGTGTATGAACCCTCAAGTGATGCTGTTTGATGAGCCAACGTCGGCGCTCGATCCAGAAATGGTTCGTGAGGTGTTAGACGTAATGGTTGAGCTTGCAGAAGAAGGCATGACGATGCTTTGTGTAACGCACGAGATGGGCTTTGCTAAAGAGGTCGCGGATCGCGTTATCTTCATGGATGCCGGTGAAATCATAGAAGAGAACAACCCTGTCGATTTCTTTGAAAACCCACAATCAGACAGAACGCAGAACTTCTTAAGCCAAATCTTACACCACTAATGTGTTATGATGCATAAACTACAGAGGCGGCTTAGGTCGCCTCTTTGTTTTCAGTGTTATAATTAGTTTTTCAAGATTATAAACAGCGATTCAGTGCGATTAAAATTGAACAACGAACCTTAACTGCACTTTAAGAAATACTTTGTTACACCTTCAGAAACACTTAACCGACTATTTTGATTATTATTTTACGTATACAAGAGGAATGAGAGACTTGATTTTTCGAACTTTCACCCCCATAAATGTACTAATAACTATTAAAGTCACCTTACGAGGAAGATTATGAACAGCCCTATGTTTTCACGCACAGCATCTCAAGAAAGTGCTCTGCAAACCAATAAAGTGTTGCGTAACACCTACGCATTACTGTCTATGACACTACTTTGGTCTGCTGTTGTAGCAGGCGTATCCATGGCGATGAACCTTCCTCGCCCGGGTCTTATTATCATGCTAGTTGGCTTCTACGGCCTACTTTTCCTAACAGAAAAGAACCGTGACAACAGCATGGGTCTAGTCTTCACATTCCTATTTACAGGTTTCTTAGGCTACACCATCGGTCCAATCTTAAACATGTACGTTGGCGCAGGCATGGGTGATGTCATCCTAACTGCACTTGGCGGTACAGCACTGGCGTTTATGGGCGCATCAGCTTACGCACTAACAACTAAGCGTGACCTGTCGTTCCTTAATGGCATGCTATTAGCTGGTTTCGTAGTACTACTTGTAGGTATGGTTGCAAACATCTTCCTACAAATGCCTCTACTATCATTGGCAATGAGCGGTATGTTCATCCTGTTCTCGACTGGTGTTATCTTGCTTACAACGCAAAACATCATTCGTGGCGGTGAAACAAACTACATCTCTGCAACGATCAGCTTGTACGTATCGATCTACAACATCTTCATCAGCCTACTAAGCATCCTAGGCATCATGGGCAGCGACGACTAATCGTTCCCATCATTGAAGAATATCTAGCCCAAGAGCCTACCTCTTGGGCTTTTTTGTATCTATAAGTACGATATTTCATTGGATAGCTACAATTTCTGTTGAGAAAGACAAACTTGGTCATGTACCCTATCCGCATAGTTAATTGGATTCTGGATTAAACATGTTTGAATATAACGGTAAGCAAATCGAAACCGACGCTCAAGGCTACCTATTGGATTACACGCAATGGGAAGAAGGCATGATTGAAATTCTTGCTCAAGACGAGGCGATTGAACTTACAGATGCACACTTAGAAGTCGTACATTTTGTAAGGAGCTTTTACGAAGAGTTCAACACCTCGCCAGCGGTTCGCATGCTCGTTAAAGCAATGGAAAAAGCTCATGGCCCAGAAAAAGGCAATAGTAAGTACCTTTTCAAGTTATTCAAAAAAGGCCCTGCAAAACAAGCGACCAAGCTCGCCGGTTTACCTAAACCAGCAAAGTGCTTGTAAAACCTAACCCGCTTTAGGCCATTAAGTTACGTTCGATATAAATACTGTAGTGCCATAACTACAGTATTTTAAACGCCCCTATGCGTACGTCCTGGCGCTCACTATCTTTCACTTGATGCATTACAACGTTGTCTACTGTTGCGCTCGAAGGGCCAATATTGAGCCAAGCATGTAACTTCTCTATTTGCTGACTCTCTCCGACAGCTAACACTTCAACTCGACCATCATTTAAGTTCTTCGCATAACCTGAGAGTCCCATAGCTTGCGCCTGCCTACTGGTGTGGTAACGGAACCCAACACATTGAACTACGCCTGACACGACAAAAATATATTGTGAACTTTCCATAACGTTGCCTCATAAATTATATGAATGATATAGTCGAGCTTCTATTCATTCACCGCTTATTGGTGGACTTACTTCGAGTATAACGATTATGAAAGAAATCCCATTTCGTTGGATTGACAAATATCTCATTCACCTAAAAATCCAAGAAAAGTTCTATCTACTCTTCTTATTGCCACTTCTCGCCCTGGTTATATTAACTCTCGTTTTAGATAATGCCGCGGACTCTTTACTTGCTCACCTTTATCAAGAAGAAATGCTCTTGATGAAAGGGCTTATCGAAGCGGGTCAACTCACTAAAGATCAAGTAGCTCAGCTTGTCAGCAGCTCTGAAACCATCTCTTTAGGCTACGGTGCTGGTTCTGTTTCAGTGATGAATGGAGCGTTCAGCCTAGTTGCTAACCATGACCAAAACCTTTGGTCTGCTCTATCGACGACTCAGGTTTCTATCATCGCTGTAACCCTAACGCTTATCGCACTAGGTGTTTACTACATCATGACCTTTATTGGCGGCGCGATGTTCTCTATGAACAAAGCTCTGAACACGCTTGCGAATGGCGACTTAACTTGCCGCATGAACTACTTCTTAGTTCGTGACGAGTTCAGTGAAATCGCGATTACAATCGATAAAGTTGCGGAGCGTGAACAAAACATGGTTCTATCAATCCAAGAGTCTGTCGCTCTCATGCAGCAGATCAGCTCGGACTTGAACCAGTCAACACAACAAAGTTCAGACATCTCAGGTAACCAACAAGAACACCTGAATAGCTTAGCAAGTGCAACGGAACAAATGGCGGCTACCATTCGCGAAGTCGCTACCCTTGCTCATGCGTCTAGCTCACAAACGATGGACGCTCGCGGCGTTGCTCAGAGCGGTCAAGTCAAGGTTTCAAATACACTGGAGTCTATCTCTAGCCTATCTCAAGAGATCCAGTCCGCTTCACAAGCAGTAGAAGAACTGGATGCCAACGCGGCGCAGATCGATGAAGTAGTCACAACCATCAACGGTATTTCTGAACAGACTAACCTGTTAGCGTTGAACGCAGCTATCGAAGCCGCACGTGCTGGCGAGCAAGGTCGTGGATTTGCTGTTGTTGCCGATGAAGTTCGTGCCCTTGCCGGTCGTACTCAGCAAGCAACGGTTGAAATCCAAAGCATGATTGAATCATTACAACGTAACAGTCAATCACTGACCAAGCTGATGGAAGTCACGGTGAACAATGCTAACGAAGGCCAAACACTGATGTCAGAAGTGAACGTCGAGATCGGTTCATTAGCGGAAAAAAACCAGTCTATTTCAGATAGCAGCACTCAAATTGCTACCGCGGCTGAAGAACAAGGCGTAGTCGCTGACAACATTGCACAGAGTGTTGAAGAGATTCGTCATCAGTCAGACAGTATCTGCGAGATGATCAGTAAGAGTAATTCCAATGTTGACCAACTTCGTAAACAAAGCGATACGATGGAAGGTTTGCTGACAGGTCTTAAAGCTTAATACTGATATCCACCACAATGTGTTGATTAATCATTACTAGGGCTGCTTCTGCAGCCCTTTCTTATTTGCTTTTCACCTGCACTTCCCCGACAATACCCCTCCTTCAAATTCAACAAACAGAGTAAATTATGACTCCTTCAATTCATCTAGCTAAAGGCCGAGATAAATCACTACGCCGCAAACACCCTTGGGTATTTTCACGCGGTATCGATAAGGTCGAAGGCGAACCAAAACAAGGTGAAACTGTAGACGTATATGCTCAAAATGGTCAGTGGCTTGCAAAAGCGGCTTACTCACCAGAATCTCAAATTCGAGCTCGTGTTTGGACATTTGAAAAAGAAGAGATCAACAAGGCGTTCTTCGTAAAACGAATTCAAGACGCACAGTCTTTACGAGAAGACATTATCGAACGTGATGGTCTAACGGGCTACCGCCTAACGGCCGCAGAGTCTGATGGCTTACCAGGTATCACAATCGACAAATACCAAGACTTTCTTGTTTGCCAACTGCTAAGTGCTGGCGCTGAGTTTAACAAAAGCGTATTGGTTGAAGCGTTAATCGAGTGCTTCCCTGACTGCAACATCTACGAGCGTTCAGACGTGGCAGTTCGTAAGAAAGAAGGCCTAGAACAAGTTGTCGGCGTTCTTCATGGTGAAGAGCCACCAAAATCTATCGTGATTGAAGAAAATGGCGTTAAAATCAGCGTGAACATTATGGAAGGCCACAAAACAGGCTTCTACATGGACCAACGTGATAGCCGCAAAGAATCGATGAAGTACGTTAAAGGCAAAGATGTCCTTAACTGTTTCTCATATACAGGTGGCTTTGGCCTTTACGCACTTAAAGGCGACGCGAAGCGTGTTATCAACGCTGACGTATCTCAACTAGCTCTTGATACAGCTAAATTCAACGCTGAACTTAACGAGTTTGATATATCGAAAAAGCGCGCTGTATTCCTAAACGCTGACGTTTTCAAACTGCTTCGTGAGTACCGTGACCAAGGCACTAAGTTTGACGTCGTGATCATGGATCCGCCAAAATTTGTTTCAAGCAAGAATAACCTAACTTCAGGCGCTAACGGCTACAAAGACGTTAACATGCTTGCGATGCAAATCCTGAAACCAGGCGGCACTCTACTCACCTACTCTTGCTCTGGCTTAATGGGTACTGATTTGTTCCAAAAAATCATTGCTGATGCAGCATTAGATGCAGGCCGCACTGTTAAGTTCGTAGAACGCTTCGAGCAAGCAGCCGATCATCTAACAGACACAGCCTACCCAGAAGGTTTCTACCTGAAAGGCTTTGCTTGTAAGGTCTTGTAATCGAGTTCCTTGACTCGCTCTCAAGCTTTCGAGCCAAACATTTATCATAAAAAAGGCCACCATTGAAAATGGTGGCCTTATTCTTTTCGGCCTATCCAGCCTAAACCACTGAACTTCTAGCTATATTAGCGTGGGATAAACACAGCCCAAGGGTAATCAAGCGAGTTCAGGCGTTGATTAAGCGCCTGAAACTCTGACTGGTCAATCATTAGTTAGTGTTTTCAAACTATCCAGCAAACTGCTGGTAATGTCCGTGGTATCCGCTCCATTAAAGTCAATCTGCATAGTCTGATCACCTTTCGTAATCGTCAGTTCTGCTACGTCATTATGCTCACTAATAGTGACAGTGTAACCACCACCTTCACCAGAGTGCGTGTCACTATCTTGCAATGAAGTAAGCAAGTCGGCAAGCTCTTGCTGATCATCCTTGAGGTCAGCAAATAAGTCAGCTAAATCGATACGGTCACCTTCATCATAATCAAAGTCGGTAACGGTATCGGTTGAGCTATCCATATCGACCCACTTGAACAAGTCCGCATCCGCACCGCCGGTCAGAATATCATTACCCAAACCACCAATTAGGATGTCATCACCAGTGCCGCCCATAAGGAAGTCATCACCTAAGCCACCATCGAGGACATCATTACCTGCATGACCGAGGATGACGTCATCACCATCGGTTCCTCTTACTTGGTCATCGCCAGTGGAAGCAGTGAAAGACGAGGACTCAACACGGTTGACCTGACCATTGTGGCTGACATTCAGTGTAACCAACTGTTCAGTCGTTTGACCATTGCTATCTTCGACCAAAAGCACGATCTCGAAACCAACAGCCTTACCTTCGTCAATTGTCGGAGCAGTGTCACTTGGTTGGAAATAGTAAGAACCATCTGAACCAATACGGAATACACCATAATCGGTATCAACAACCAGCTCATTGCCGACAGTATCTTTGGTGAAGCTTAATCCAGAAGGTGCAACAGATACATCGCCATCTTGGTTAATAAACTGAGCCACTTGTGCATTCGACTCATCAATCACGATGGCAGCCGCCTCAGCCCCCGCTATCGCCATCAGCAACGAGCCAGAAACACCAATAGTTGGCCGCAATTTAGGTAGATCTGTAGTGATTTTTGAGTCAGGAATATAAACAACATTTTCTGCACTACCCGCTACCTTAATAAGACCGTCAGCCGGTACCCGATTAGGATCGCCCACTCCAACTGCAGTTACCTGTTTATCCGCCATAAACTGAGCCCAGTCTGAACCAATATTACCCCTATTACTTTCACCATCACTCAAGAAGTAAATAACATCATTGGTTTCACCTTTGATATTAGTCACTTGGCTTTCATTATAGCCCTCCATCACTGCATCCAAGCCAGAATCATAGTTAGTCCAGCCATCTGGATCGAACTCACCATCATAGTTCCACTTATCTACAGTATCTGACGCTTTTTGCAATATGGAAATCGCCTCGGATACCGTCATCCAAACACTGGTATTCGCTCCTCTACCACTCTCGACTAAAGATGCGCTCGTATCAAAATCAACAAGCTGTACTAAGACATCACCACTACCATGTTGGCTTTTAACATTATCTAATAAAGAAATGGATGCCTCCAACACGTATTCAATTCTCATGTCGGAGAGCCCGCTTGGGACATCATCCATAGATCCAGAAGAGTCAATGACTAGAGAGATAAGTGTTATTGGCACATCACCGCCTTGATCGGCTATAGCATCCGCACTAGCACCACTATTAACCGTGGTCGTATTGCCAGCTTGGTCACTATCCAAGCCGATTTCTTTGGCCACGGCAGTGACGTCAATGTCTAGGGTATCTGTTGATTGGTACTTAACAGCTAGGGTGTCGTAATTCACAGCCTGAGTTGACTGTCCTGTTACATCGATCACCCAGTCATCACCATCTTTAATACCAACAACTTGACCCGTGCCCTTATCGAAGATTTGGGCATCACCCGGCAAGCCACTAATACGTACTTCATCAAGATACTCACTACCATCACGGTCCGATACGGAAGCTGAGATATTCAGCTCTGTTACAACCTCTTGAAGTACAGTGGGCGTACCATCTGTATTGAGCTCTACGATGGCATCAGCAAAGATTAGGCGCTCTATTTCATAAAGGTGCTCGCCTTCTGATACTGGAGTATTGTCGTCTTGAGTATCAATACCGCGTTTATCTACAACATGCCAATATGGTTTGTCAGTATTCCCATGATTATTATAAAAATCAAACGTATAGTCGGAAAGATTACCAGTGTAAACCACTGTATCCAGACCTAAATCAAGTGACGAGCCATCACCACCTACAATATTGTCATTGCCCTGACCACCAACAAAGACGTCATCTCCATTAGTCTGCATCACCCAGTCATTGCCATCTTTAACCCAACTCCCGGTATCACCAGTTAATTGATCGACTTGGTCTGTTCCAACTTTAATATCACTGGTTTGTTTACCGATATCGCTATGACCTAACTCTGCGTGCTCTGGATCAGATAGGCTTGTCGATGAATCAGCAAAAATTAGCTTTTGATAAAGGCTAGAGTTGATTGTCGTATTACTGTAAGTCGAATCACCAAGACTCACAGTGAGATTCGGCGCATCTGTTACTGGCATAACTTCTAGATTAAGCGACTCAGTGGCCCCTGTATTAGTGGTGTACTCGACTGTTGGAACACTGCCTGACCAATCGTCTTTCGGTTCAAAGCTATAATTACCATTAGCATCGATAGTAAACGTACCTTCATCAAGGGTTATCGACTGATCCACCTGATAGTCAGTGCCATCGATCTTAACGCCTACCACTTGCAGCACATCGTCAGCATCGCTGTCGTTCGCTAATACATTACCAGTAATCATCTGATCTTCATTGGCAGAGTTGGTGTCGCTTTCTGTTAGTGTAGGCTCACTTTCATGCACCACTACCTCGATATCGAGTGTGGATTGAGCTTGGCTATCATTAGCATTCTCTGAGCTCACAGCCGTTACTGTCAAAGTGAAGTCTTCGTGGCTCCCAGGAGGCGGCGTGACCGTCAAATTATCGAGAGCCCAATCAGTCACGGTAATTGGCTGAATAGGCTGACCATTTTCATCTGTCTCACCGTTTATGGTGATAGTATTACTACCATCACTGATAGTAGCACCCACAGGAATACCAGAAAGTAGAACAGACAAGGTTTCTGAATCATCAGTCAATGATGCGTCAATTTCCGACAATGGAATGGCAGTGTCTTGACGCCCTTCATTAACAGAATATGTCTCATAATAATCGAAACCCTTATCATCAGTCTGCAACGCAGAAAGACGAACGTCTGTACCTTGTGCTGAATCGACGTCAGTCACGATCGAAAGCTGGCTATTCGCCAAGTCAACAGGATCAGCGCCATTAATAGATACATCAACGTTAAAGTTGCCCTGTCCACTTTGGTTATGGTGGTAAATCGCGATTGGATAGTAGCCTGACTCGGTTGGCGTAAACGCCGCACCCTGAATATCACCGCTCGAGTCGCCCCAACGGCCCTCATCGACCAGCTGTCCACCCAAAGTAATCGCAATGCTATCATCCCCGCGCCCAACAAAATCGTAAGAAACGTTGGCTTCCAAGTAAACGAGTCCAGTTACTATTACCGCTTGATCCGGATCAGTAGCATTGCTTGCACTATCCTCAGTATTCGCCGTCGTAGACTGCGCCGCATCCGCTGTATCCAGTTGAGATAGCTGCGCAACCAAATCACTACCTGGCACCCCACTGCCGCTACCATACGTCGAATCATCGATGACCACATTGTCCCAAGTCGAGACATTAAACTCCTGCGACGGCAAGTCAGGATCTTGCGTTTTTAGGCTTAGGTTTGGTGCATCAGCGACAGGTGTCACATTGATAGTCAACGCGGCTGATTCACTCATGTTGACACCGTCAGACGCCTCAAAACCAATTTGGCTGCTACCAGACAGGTTATTGTCTGGTACAAATCGTACCTGGTTGTTGTCAAATACTGACTTATCCAACTCTTGATCTGCTGCTACCGCTTGCCAGCCATCAATCTCATCATAATATTTTAACAGTCCACCTTCAGGTAAAGCGGTGATGGTAACTGACAATGAGGATTCATCTGAATCACTGTCAACAACGCCTAAAGAAGCCCAGCTAATGACCGTAGAGTGATCTTCATCAGTGGTGACTTCACCTGGATTGGCAACTGGCGCCGTATCCACATGATAACCACCATCTCTATTGTCTCCGCTAACCGTTGTCGTCACTGTGAATGGGTTACCGGCCTCATCACTGCCAGTGACGCTCGCTACAAGGGAACTATCCGCATCCGACGCCAGCACACTGCCCGGTACACTAATGCGATACGTACCATCCGACGCAACGGTGCCTGTATATGTAGTCAACGCTTGGTCTTCTGCCTGCAGCGTCAACGTAACCGTATCACCTTTTTCCGCATCACCACCAACACGGCCCGTAATGACCACACTTTGAGCCGCTTCTTGAGCATCAAGAATGTCATCGCTAGTGATAGCATCAATGGTAATACTGGCCGAAGCACCTGTATCCACAATCACCTCGAGATCGCTAGAGGTAGCTGTATTGCCAGAATCATCAGTGACCTGGACACTCCACTGCTGATTACCAGCGTTGACTTCATTTTCTGGAGTAAAGTACCAGACCCCATCAACCTGATCTAAATCTCCTTGAACGACGACGCCATCTTTAAATACCTCAATACCTTCGGCTACGACGTCGCTGTCAACATTACCCAGAGCAAAGGTTGGCGTTGTATCTTTAGTGATGTTGTCTGTATCACTATCACCCGTATCACTTGATGCAACAAGATCTATCGTTGGCGTAGTTATTGAGCTATCCGTTGTTGAACTGTTCACGGTGATCACACTGCTACCTTCGCCTTTATCGCTATCCGTAGCGGTGTAAGCGATCTCTTCCGATACAGCTGCATCAATTATATCGACGCCTTGTAAGGTGATGTTTGAGTTATGACTGGTATCTTCTGTACCACCTTTCGTCGTAAACACGCGGATTTCATCAAAACCGCCCTCATAATGGATATTGGCAACAAACTCGCCTGAGCCATCATAGACAGACGGGTCAACACTATCATCGAAAACAAACTCAACAGGGTCTCCGTTTGCATCTGTAACAACTTGACCATCTTTAAACAGTAATATGTGGATCTGAGCGTCTGCGCTATCACCGTCTTCATAGTTACCCCAGATACTACCGATCTTCACATTAACTTGTGTAATCGTAATATCTGTGTTGCCCCCACCGACGTGACTAAAGTCTACGGCAATAAAATCTTTCTGACTCACATCGATTTCTTGGTCGCCAACTCCCAGTCCTTCGGAACCAGCCTTAACGCTGCCTTCTTGACCATTGTATAGCTTGCTACTCGTTTCGTTACCACTGCCATCTGGGCGAACACCTTCAAATCGGCCGCCAGAAATAACAATACCATTACTAGCTTCAAACTCCGATACGATATTGTTATCAACGTTAAAATCAACAGACGCATCAAAACTCATAAACTCATTGATATCGTCACGAAGTTGATATTCTACGACGTCACTTTCACTAATTTGCATCCCAGTTGTTACTTCAGTTCGAACATCACCGTCAATAATGTACAGAGTGCCTAACTCTGGATTTTGATCAATTGACACAGTCAACGCATCTTCATCTTCTTGGTCAATAACATGCTCATCGAAACTAAAGCTAGCGCTTGACTGACTCCCAAGTTCAACTGTGAAGTCGTCTGCGTCAGGAGCATCATTCATCGCCAAGGCATCGTTATCGCTGAACTCTTGACTGTTACCGTAGTTCAAACTCGCTGACACGTTAAGCTCTGAGTCAACTAAGGTAGCATTGATGCCGAAGTTTAAAGTTCCAGTACTGATGTGGTCATCGGTTAGCGTGATTGGGCTTTGTGCAATTGCTTGTCCTTCCGCCATGATTATCAACGTCGCCCCAGCAACAGCACCGGCCGGCAAACCAATCGTATAATTAATGGTACTGCGATCGCTATTGATTACTTCATCTTCATCGCGTTCGATCTCAATCGTTGGCGAGAACAGCTCATCAAAGGTCGCCTTATCGCCGCCTTTAAATTCGAACTCCTCAAACTCGATAAAGGTATTCACATCTCCGCTATCGGTATTCTCAGAAATAGTCACAGAGCCATCAGCATTGAGTACGATACTCGCCTGGTCAATATTAAAATCAAAGACAGCTTTGTCATTACCCGCGCCGCCATCGGCAACCATTAGATCATTAGCATCATCAACGTCAACTTTGAGAACATCATCACCCTCACCAAGCAGGACAAAGTCGTCACTGCCTTCATTAAGCGCAGGATCAAAGTCACCGTGGTAATAATGCACCGTCTCGCTTGCATCGCTCTCGTTACCTGCTACGTCGACTTGGGTAGCCGTGAAGAATTCATTGTCGTTGACTTGAGTATTGGTTAAGTCTGAAATATCAAACGACCAATTACCCTCGCCATCCACAGTAACGGTACTGTTTTGATTAATTAGGTTTCCATCTTCATCAAATATCTTAATCTCGAGACCTGGCTCACCTGTACCATGTAAGATAACAACTGAATAATCGTCATCAGATGAATCGTCGGTGATATTGGTAATGACCGGTGCATCTGGGGCTGTGGTGTCTTTCTCTATAGTTTTCGCCAAAGAATCAAAAGTATTACCCGCTTCATCTGTTGCATTTACCACAACGGACAAATCTCCGTCTTCTAAGTCGCTCACATCAACGCCCGTAATAACGAAGTCGGTATACGAGGTACCACCACTATTATCAATCACCTCTTGTACTACGGAAGAGCCATCGATAACCACGGTATCTCCATTAGAGTCAGTGAATGTAATAGAGTTTATTGTCGCAGATTCGTTGACAAACCCACTGACGTTAACACTGGTTTGTTCGGTGAAATTAATAATGTTATCACCATCATTAAAGGTTCCGTCTGTAGGAGTGAAATCAAACACAATACTACGGTCAACTTGGTACGATTCGTTTTCACTGGCCTCGAACGTGTTGCCTGGAGCATCAGTACCAGTAACTTTTGCAAATACCTGAGGTGATGTTGCGTTGTTATTTGCTAACTCGGAACCAGCAACGATAGCTGAGAATGTGTAACGGCCTTGGTCATCCTTCACTTCTAAGACTTCTACCTCGACCAATGAATCGCCACTCTCCTCGTTCAACCAGATGCTGACCGTATCACCAGGCTGAGCGTCACCAGTGACATAACCACTAATAGTAATATTGGCTTGGGCCTCGTCATCATTGATGATTCCGTCTTCGGTGATGGTGTCGATGAAAATACCGGCATTGGCGTCGGTATCGATGGTCACTGCGAGTGCGTCTGATGTGTCGCTATTACCCGCATCGTCCGTCGCTTTCACCGTGATGCTGTTCGCACCTTCTGTCAGCTGACCGTCTGTCGCCGTGAAGGTCCACACGCCCTCAACTTTAACCGCTTCACCCAGCAAGGTCGTGCCGTT
>NZ_JBFRST010000042.1:0-11599 GCF_041473705.1 Vibrio sp. 10N.222.55.B11 | reverse complement strand
CGGTTCCAAAATAAAAGCGGTGACTTTGACTACAACACATTTAGGGAGCACATCAATACGCAGCTACCAAAATACACCGAAAGCCTCGCCATTCAGTTATTAGGCCAGCCGAATCAATCCAAATCAGACCGGGATTATTTAACCTTTGGTATTGGAAAATCGGCCATTAAAGTCACCTTAACTGGAGAGCATCGCGGGTATTTCAAAGACTACACCACAGGCGAAAAAGGCGCATTGATTAACCTAATCATGAGTCATAAGGAAATGAATTATAAAGCCGCGATGAATGAAGCGCACAAGATGATCAACGAACCGGAAAAATATCAACTGGAGGAAAACAGTAAACACGACAAATTACTGAGCACCACCCCAAGGCATATTGCGCAGTTTGAAGAACGGGCTAAGGATTATATCAATCAAAGCTTACCGATGGATAACACACTGGCCCAAACGTACTTAAACAAGCTCGGTGTCAATAACATTGAAAACAACCATGTAAAATTCCACCCGGCGGTCTATTCATCCGAAGATAGATCCCTTCACCCTGCAATGCTAACCAACATCCACAATAAAGAAGGCGAAACCAAAGCCATTGAAGTGACCTATTTAGACACTCAAGGAAATAAAGATACCTCCCTAGACATTAACCCAAGAACCCTAGGGACGAAATCCAAACAATTAACAAGATTCCATCAAGGGGAGAATTTAAACACCACCATCATCAGCACATCGATTGAACAATCGTTTCTAATTCGAGACCAAACCCAAGGACAGATTGATATTATTAACCTCAATCATAAGAACGACATTCAAAACATCTCTACCGATGAACTAAGACAGAACATCATTATTGTATTAAATCATGGCAATCACGATTTAAACCCGAACAACATTGAAAAAATCGTCGAGAACTTTAATGGCCGAGACATCCAATTCATGTCAAATGATAACCTTAAAGAGGACATCAAATCGTGCATTGATAAACTAGAGCGAGATAACAGTGCACATAACCTTGAATTAAGTGAGCCGCACACGTCTCATCAGGAGAGGGAATTAGACACCTTCAACTATAATGAGAAAACAGAAATCGACAGCCAATCATTCGACCACTTTGAGCCAAAAGAATATTCACCTCAACAAGAGATGGAATTTAATCAATCAGAGAAAGAGAGACATTGGGAAGACAGAGAAATCGACAGAGAGTTAGAGCGATAATAAGAGGGTAGCTGCTGCTACCCTTTTTTTTCGCCTGCAAGATAAGCATCCACTTTTTTATCCACATCAGCGGAAACCAAATTACGCATTTCTACTGCATCTTTTTTATTTTCATGGAACGCGACACCATCAAAACTTTGTGTGTGGGTTAAATTACCCGTCCCTTGGATCATCCTGATCCGTCGATACATCTCTTCCATCAACTCGCGGTTAGACGGCCGCTCATCTTCCTTATCGTTCAGTTTGATCCTCAATGCCAGCGTGAGAAGTTGCCTGACGGCTTCCGCATCACCTAACTTTTCTCTGTCTCTGAACACCTTAAAATCTTGCTCCAATTCACCCCGAATGTAACTCTGTACAGAAAAAGCTTTCGCCATAATCCCACCATCCTTTCTTAGATTTCCCTCTAAACAACACTTTACCTACATTACAATTAAATCACATGCTTGCAAAAAAGCTCACTATTTATCATTAAAAACATCGAGTTAATTGCTAATAAATCACTAGTACATCACTTCCACTTTAAACAAGCTCTCAGACCTTTCTCGAAAAGGGATTAAGTACAATTGATGCATTTATGATGTAAATCTACATTGGATTTCAGCGGCTAATTAGTTGAAATTTTGAAAATTTCCCCCCCAAAATATTCACTCTTCTATTTATATCATAAGTTATTGATTGTATTGTCTTTATGTTTAAAGCAGACAACCATTTAAATCGTTTTCGATTTAGCGTGGTGTGTGGCGGTAAACTGAAAGCGCAGGGGCACTAAATAAATTCTTTTTCTTTGGTTCGTATTTTCGCTAAGAGGTTGAATTATCCATAAAAAAAGCCCCTATTGAAAGGGGATGGGGTGTATATTTGACCACACTACTTTTGAATTAACGTCCAATTTTCTTCTTACAGGGGCACTTTGTTAGGAAAAACGCACGCGAAAAAAGTATTGTCAGATGTCAAAATAGTTTGTTCGATTCCAATAAAGTTTGATCACTTTTTGGCTTTAAATCCGTAATTAGCTAGGCACGAGTTATCTAATTTCTGCCCCATTATAAGGTAGACCTTTTACTCATTCACACCTTGTTAATGTGTGTTTCCCCTAATAAAAGTTATCTGACATTAGCAGTTGTCAAAGTTATACGACACAAAAGACATCATCGTGTTGCTTTTTGGCTTGGTATATCGTTTCTATCATTACTCAAGTGATGTAATACTCTCAACTTTAAAATGATAGTGATGTGCGTGACTTTAATCACAAATTTGAGTGCGAGATAAACCTATAGAAAAGTGAAAAACACATGCGATAAAGCCAATTGATTTGCTAGTCTAGTTACATTGATTGGCCTTCATGTCTTTAAAGTCGATTATTCAATCGTAGTGACCATTCATTTCCACATTACCTATTCAAATCGCCCAGAGATAAAATAATAGGCTCTAAATAATCACTGGGCCCACCATGAATCAAGAGCCACCAAGAGATATTCTTAAGCCTACTTCAAAACCCTGCTCTCGAATTGGTTGGGTAGTGGAAGTTCATCCAGAAAAGAATCGAGTCAAAGTAGATTTTGAGCATAACCCATTTTCTCAACCTCTCTGGGCGTCAATAGGCCGTGCTTTTACTCAGTCAGAAATTTTTATGGCCACGATAATAAACTCGATTGCCGAATCTCTTTTCTATCCGAAGATCTTACCATTCCAACATTGGTTGATATCTATATTTCTTTGCTTGAAGAGCAAGAGCTTGTTGTTAAAGCAAAGAGGATAACCCTTGATGCAGAGGAAGAAGTGCTTATTGGCTCTGGGACGACACAAACCAAATATAGTGGAACGGATAGCCGTATCACTACAACAGCCAAGCATCTTAGTAGTAGCGCTGAAAAAATTCATAAGATCCAGGGCGCTAAGGTAAAACTCAACTAATCCACTTAATCTAAGTAGGACATATTAATGGCAGTTACAATAAGTGCAAATGGACTCAGTGTTGTCCATAAAGGCTCGGGAGGAGAGGCGAATGCTACCCTGCCTGATGTGTGCCTTACTACAGTCGGTAAACCTGTTGTACCAATCCCTTATGGAAATAACGCGAAGTCGGCAGATTTAGTGGAAGGCACTACGACAGTCACAGCAGATGGCGGAAACAGTATTGCTTTAAAGGGCAGTAAGTTTGCCAAGAGCACAGGCGATGCGGGCGGGGACAAGAAAGGCGTAGCATCGGGTACGATAGAGGCCGAGGCCGAGTTCATTTCCGCATCACCGAGTGTCATCATCGAAGGGAAAGGCGTGGCTAGGTTGTCAGACCAAATGACAATGAACAAGGGCAACACCATGTGCCTAGGTGGGGTTCAAAACCCTGCTGTCACGGTCACTGAAGATGAAGACGGCACTTACACTGTCTACATCAAGGCTCGATACCCGGATGGTGTACTTCTTAAGAACGCAGATTTTGACATTACCGATGTCTCTGGTGGTGCTCTGTCTCCTGGTCACTTTGATAACTCTGGCAAAAGCAAAGTATCAGGCTTAAAGCCGGGTCAAATCAAAATTCTGGTTAAAGAAAGTACGGATGAGTTTATTGCTACCCCGGTTCGTTTAACCAACCCACACTACCTACCCGATTACAATGATGATGACTTCTTTGATAGGTCTGCTCAGGGACAGCAAACCTTCTGGCACCCGAATCGTATTGCCCCGCCAGTAGAAGGCTGGGGAACCATGGGACCTAGCCTCACCGCTGACCGATATTTTGCCGATATTGTGGAAGCAGAAACGAAAGCCCACTTCGAGTTTAGACACCCTGATTTTCATTTCAGCGTATTGTCAGAATCGCTAATCGCGGGAATTGATAGTCTCTCTGATACGAGTTTTGATAGTGTACTGGCGAACGGGTTACCAATGGTGATGGAAGAAGGGGAAATTTTCTCCGTCTTATTTCGTTTACCCAAGCATGAAACCGCAGACCGTATGCTGGCTTACATGCGAGCTCGTGGTAAAGGTAATCCTCAGGTTTTCATCAATAACTACCCTTGGGATAAGGCTAAGAATATACTCAACTCTGAACTAGAGAGTCTACTTAGTAAGATAAAAGGGCGTGTGGAATCTCTTAAGTCCGAAGCTAGTCGGTTGAATTATGATTACTTGTCGTCTGATATCTATAAAAAGCATGTGAGTACCATTGATACCTATGCTAAAAAATTGTCCGATAACCTCAGCCAAGCTTTCAAGCGTATGGAAAATAAAGCTAGTCAACTTATGGATGATGTGTCAGATGTCTCGGTCATTCAAGCGCCTGATCATGTTTACTCTGCCGAAGCAGGGACTATCGAAGTAGTCGTGAATGCGATACCGAAAATAGAGTTAGAGGAGCAGAAGTGGATTAAGATCCGTGCCGTTCACGATGACCTGTGGGGAACGCCTGTTTACGCTAAAAACCTCAAAGTGATAGCCAATGGCTCCGTTCCCCATAAAGACAAATTGGATCTCAATCCATTGCCGCAAAGAAGTACGGCCTCAGAAACTATGGATCTGGCGTTAGAGACCCAGAAGACAGAGGGAGGTGTAGTGGTGGTCGATGATCTCAAGCCCAACACAGACTCTGTCACTATCGAGTATGAAGGTGAACCAGGCATTGAAGATAAGATTGTAAAACAACAGGAAGCTATCGAGACTTATTTGGACGGCCTTTTAAACACAGTCGCGAAAGATATGACAGGTTTCCAGAAACAATGGAACGAAGAAGGTGTACTTTGTTTGGGTGATGGTGTGCTTGAAGGGGCTAAAGCTTGGGGTGCTGATGTGGTGGAACTTTTCTCTCCCGAAGTCTGGGGCGAGATGGGCCATACCTTAGCAGATGCCACCACCGATGGTTTTGATAAGCTCTATATTTACGCCAATCAAAAATACAATGCATTGGAAAAGTACACCGCCGATGCGATGAAAGGAACGGAAGTTCAGTTAGCTCAAAGTGATTTACCAAGCTGGGTAAAACAGGCGGCTTATATTTCCAGTATGGCGCCTAACTTGCTTATTGCGGCCAGTGTGGATGCGTACGAGAACATTGATGAGGCCATTGATGATGTGCAGCTTTGGTGGAATGAAGGCTCAGACGATATGGCGCGCAAGATTAAGTGTATTGCAAGACACAGAGAAGCGATTTGGAATTTGCCTACGCTCTTTACCAACAACGATGTTAAAGGCGTAGAAAAGTTCGTTGACACTGTTGTGATGGAGTTTGACCCTGAATGGGCAATGGAAATCAAGGAGAGTGAGTTTTTCCCTAAGGCCTTGGCGTTGATTAATGATGACAACAGCATCTTGCCTTTCTTTACATACTTGAACCTGATTATTGAAGCTGTCCCACCTAACTTCTATTTCTACCACGTGGGTAAAGCAGCTGCGTATATTGCCATTGAAGTGGTGTTAACCATAGTGATTGGTTTGCTAACTGGGCCAGCAGGGGCAGCCGCCAGAATTGCGACGGTTACAGCGAAGTTTACCATGGGCGTTAAAAAGGTTGGTGCAGCCTCTCATGCCGCACAAGCACTAGAAACCTTTACCAGCACCGTCGATGGTTTAGTCGACATCTTGCCAGATTACGACAAGTTAGCGGGCCATTTGGCATTGCGCCGTAAGTCCGCCATAGCAGACAAACGGGTTAATAGTACCGCTCAAGTGGAAGAGAAACATGAGCCTAGAAAGGGTAAATGTCGACTGTGTAAGAGTGAAGAACATAAAACGCCTCGGTTGTACCGGGGTGAAATCGAATATGTATAGGATAAGTTATCTATGGGCACACTGATGAGTCAAGAGGCGGCAGAATCGGATTTCGTCGATGGTATGATTGAGAAAAAAGGCTATCGTAAGCGCTGGGTAAACAACGTAAAAAAATTATCTGAGCACCCTTATAATAATGGTATCCATATGGATACCCATCATATTATTTCGGCAGAAGCAGTAAAACACAGTGAGCTGGGTGAAAACCTAGTCAACAAAGGCTACGACATCAACCAGTTATCGAATTTGGTCGGCTTTCCTGCTACTTTGCCGGGTGCATGTCAACTCCATTGCCAATTACACCGCGGCGATCATATCTTTAGCCGACCTAGGGAAGAACCTTATCATCGTTACGTTTCTGGAGAGTTGAGAGATCCAGAGATAAGAAAAAAGATTAAAGACTGCTATGGAAAGACTAAGAAAACAGAAACCGAGTCAGAGATACATAAGCTGCTCGACCCGATTAGTCGTAAAGTGCTAAAGAAAATCAACAAAATTGAAAGAGGGCAATTTTTTTCATTACCGTTGACCAAAATTTCCCAATACTTTATTCCAGGAGGACCCGGCTGCGCCTGCCAATTCGATATTATCAACGCACAAACCAATCCTGATAACTATTGCAACAGTGACCGGCTTCACTATCAACTGGGCGAAAGAGATGGCAAAGACAAGCGCTATCAAACCAGTAGTTCCCCATGGAACACCAAAACGATCACGTACCAAAACACCAGATGGATACCCAAGGTAGGACAATGAGCCAATACAACGACCAATACTATATTGTTTTCGAAAATTATGATGAAAATACTTTGTACCTAAAGCCTCAAAAGCATTCAGCCATGAGGGATTACGAATACACCAAGCTAAGTGGTGATGAGCCAATGCTTTTTGAAAACTGCTATCGTGATGAAGATTTGGTTCGAGGGGTTTCTAGGCCAATCAAAAAGGCTCACTTAGACTCAACCTACCCAGTATTTTCTGATGAAATTAAACAATCTCTTGGTAATATAGACAATGCATGTTGTCAGGTTTACCCCAGCGTGATCGTAGATGATCATGACAAATATCATGAGGGCTATTGGGTGTTTAATGTATTTGAGAAAATGGATGTTTTGAATCTAGAAAAGTGTCAGATTGATGATTATGACCCGGAAGATACTAGACACACAATTGAGCAGTACTATTTGGATGATAACAAGTTGTCTGCGATGCCAGAGAAAGAACGCTTGGTCTTTATGCCAAAATTCAGCGATTACCCTCATATTATTGTTCATGAGAAAGTAGTAAAAGCGTTCAAGAAACAAAACGTGGATACGCTTAACTTTGTAAAAGTCTCTGATTGGGTAATGGGCCTCCAGTTTGTAGAGTCTTAATGGACCAGTGGGCTGCTGAAGGCATTGGGGAAATCTGCATTTATAGCTTAAAACTAGGTATTCAAGAACAATAACTTTATTTGCTGTTTCTGAATATATGTAAACTCCCCAAATAGTACAATTTGATCTGCTTCAGCGATACTGGACAATCACGTAAACAAATTTTCCATACTTTTAATAATTCATGCTTCGCTAAATTAGCAATCTTGCTAAAACGTTTTTGTCCAAAAATAATTTTCAACACCTAAGCCACCTAACACCAATTAGGCAGCTTATAGTGTTTACTCGCTCATTATTTACCAAGATAAAAAATCGAGTTCATTTCTAATGTCCCTTATCTGCTCGTCGGTCACTATGTTGGATGCTTTCTGTTTTGGCTTGACTTTAAGATCTCTGGATTTACGCTTCTTAACCTTAGAATGACTTCCTCTTTCTACGGTTATGATTTCAGTGATAACGTCCCCTACTCTCTCTGCGGATTCAGAGACTTGCGCATCATCTACATGTGTATAACGAAGCGTGGATGAAATGCGAGCGTGACCTAATAACTTCGACACCATCAGAATAGGATACCCTTCTAATACCGCATAACTGGCAAAAGTATGACGCAAGTCGTGAATACGGACATCTTCGATATTCGCTAAAGCTCTCACTTGTTGCCATATCATCCCTACCTTAGTTGCCCGACTCACAAAACGACGCAAAGGAGCAAAAACATCATCGTGGGGCTCACTTTGTTTCGACCAAGCTTGCTTTGGGATATCTAAAAGAAGTTGTTGCGCCTCCTTACCAACATACACCACCTTCGCCCCCGTCTTACTGTCTGGTAAGTACCACTCATTGCCTTTAATAAAAGACCATTTCAAGCCTGTTACCTCCGAAATACGACAACCTGTAAGCAAAATCAAGTTTAATACCTGACAACAACACGCTTCCATGTCTCCTTGTTGGCTAACCGCCATCAATGCCTTATGGAATCGTGCCAACTCATCCAAACTCAAAAAACGATTGAGCTTCTTTTTTCTGTTTTGCTGGATACCATCACAAGGGTTATTCATGCAGTAGCCCTGCTTAACTGCATATTTGAAGATAGAGCGAAGCACATCAAGATTACGATTTGCAGCCCCTGCGTAACTCTGACTAAGCTCATCAAACCAACGGTGTACACGAAATGAATCAATACGGCCAACGGGATAACGACCAAACTCTGGTAACAAATGTTTTCTTAAGGCGCTCAACGCCCCCGCTTGCGTACTGGGTTTCCATTCCTTTAAGACCGTCTCCGTCCACTCTTCTTTCACTAACGCATCAAAACGGATTAACCGTATCGGTTTTGCCTCTTTTTCTAAAAAAGAGCTCTGCAAAGCTTGTACGTGTTCTCTGGCTTGCTTTAAGGTGAATTGCCCCACTGCTGCTAACGTCTTATTGGGAATGGGTAAATAAGTCACATAGAAACGACGACCATCCGCATACACCCGAACCCCTAACGCAGGATTCTTGGTATCCCACACTGTATACGTTCGAGCTTTGGCGTTAAGTGATTGAACCACCTTCGATGAGAATAACAGTGATTTCATGAGCGCATCCCCTTCACTAATACACTCGCCACATGCGTGGCCGCCTGACACACGTCTTCACGCCCTAAATGCGCATACTTCAAGGTGGTTTCCGCTTCCGCATGCCCTAAAAGGCGACTTAATACGACTAAGTTCACCTTCGACTGAATAGCAAGGCTCGCGTAGGTATGACGTAAATCATGCAAGCGTACCCCCTCCAATCCTGCTAACTGGCGAACTTTCCCCCAGAATTCAGTCAACTGGTTTATCGATATGGGTTGAGTGTTGCAAGGAGCCGGAAACAGGTAATCACTCTCTGATTGCCATGCGTCAAGGTAAGCCCTGACTTGTGTGCAAAGGTACACTGTTTTCGCCCCCGTTTTACTGTCTAATAAATGCCAGTGACGACCTCTGTACTCTTTCCATTGCAAGGTTCTGACTTCCGATGAGCGACAACCTGTATATATTAAAAGTCGAATAATCATAACCTTATCTGGATTATCCTTCTCTAACGAGTCTAAGGTGCCCCATAATTGGCGTAATTCGTCTTTATCAAGGTAGCGTTCGACTTCTCCAGCTTTATAACGTTTGAAACCACGGCAAGGATTGGTATTTTTAGGACGATAACCCCACGTTTCACATTGCTGCATCATAACCGACAGCAAGACTAACGCTTGGTTAGCTGAGCCTTTCACATGACTTAACTGAGCAAACCACCGCTCTACCTCGTTTCGATCAATGGATTTCACCTCCTTATCTCCAAGGTAAGGAGCGATATGAAGACGAAAAGCACTTTCGTTTTTTTTCAAAGTACGAGGCTTCCAGTGACGTGGGTAACGCTTAAAAAACTCTTGGCCGAATGCCTGCACCGTTATTGTGGGTAATGTTTCTATTGTCGGACTGCGAACTTGATGAACAAGCTGCAAGGCTTCGCGTCTTGCTTGGCGCAGTGAGCACTCTAACGCACAGCCTATCTTAGAATTCTTTCTCAATCCGTCACTCTGAAAACGAACAAAAAAAACTCGCCTTCCTGATGGGTAGACTCGTAAATACAGTGTAGACACCTTGCTATCATAGTATTCTTGTGTGATTGACGTCGGCTTTACACGCTCGATAAATCGCTGAGTAAGCGGCATTTTTTTCATTTTTAGCTCCTGTTTACAGGGGCATTTTTGAACAAAAAAACGTTATCAAAAATGCCACAACATGAAAAAAGCGAAAAATTTAACACCTTAACTATCAGTTACTTACAACAGACAACCATTTAAATCGAACTTCGATTTAGGGTGGTGTGTGGTCACCAACTCAACTAACCAACAACTCAGAACGAATGATCTGAGTCCCTAATCAAAGCGACGGGAAAAACTGACAGCGAAAGACAAAAGCCGACCAGGTGGCGAATGAATCTGACGAACGAGGGATGCGGGGGATCTGGAAATTGAAGGAAGAAAGCAAGAGGAAAAGCTGAAGGCCTCGCACCATTATGGTGCAAGGCCTTTTATTGAACGTTCATCTTAAAATAAACCGATTGGACTTTTTGGATGTATATTTTTCTGGCGTTCTCGGTGCGTTTGGAAAAACCCGCATTATACGCGCCGACGCTGTTCCAGTTATAACCATGACTAGAAAAATTAGAACTTAATACCCACGCGCCAAGATGAACATTAAAGCAAGGATTATAGATGTTTGTTTCATTCACATTAAATTCGGATAGTCGATCAAACCAATGGGAATTAATTTGCATCAATCCAAAGTCACGACTAACCACCTCACCGACTCTATTTTTATTTTCATTGTACGCGTTCGGTTTTAAGCTGCTCTCTACCGTTGCAATGGATTTTAAAAGCTGTGGATCGACATTATAAAATCGCCCTGCCTCATCAAAGCAAAAAGCCCAACTGAAACACGGAGATAACAACGAAAGATAAAGTAATGGTTTCATCATAAAAAAGAGCCCTAATAATAGGACTCTCATTTTATGCCATCCCATTAAGATATCAATATTCACAAGGTAATAAAATTGTGGTCACGCTGCGGTCACGTTCAGTTATTATCCAAACCGATTGATCACAAATCGTATAATTCGATATCACTCTCTCGCCTGTTTTGGTTGCTTCGTCATTGGTGATTTTATCTTCAATGCAAGTCTCTCCCCAATCTCCACTTTGGTGACGCTGCAAATAAATCGACAAGTTAGCACCGACATGACTATCTAATAACTGCTCAATACCTTGCGTATAGACCACTTTACCCAACGAAAACGGCACGGCCGTACAAAAGTAATATTTTGCTTTCGTTTCTTCTCTATCTTGTGTAGCATTCAGAATGTTCATTAAATCTAACTCCGATGTAATTGAACATGCCTTGATATTTGAGACAGCAAATATCAAGGCGCTTTAATTTTCACGCTTAATAAACGTCTTCCGTTTTACGAATATGATTAAACACTTCATGAATTTCATCGTAAGTGATGCCATACCCTTCGAGCTTTTCCACACAATCACAAATATCATTGGTGTAGAAACACTCATGATTAAATAACTCACGACGAATGATCGCCTTTTTCCCGTTCTCTTTGATATCTTCGGCGATCCCTTCTTGAGCGATAGAATCCAAACGGATCATTAATTGCTTCGCGTTATCGGTGGGGCAAATTAACCCCATACCTGGCTTTGTTTCCTAATTGGA
>NZ_JBFRST010000041.1:0-217330 GCF_041473705.1 Vibrio sp. 10N.222.55.B11 | reverse complement strand
TAACTGATCGGCATTACCTCATATGGGAGCTCTTTTCGTTCAACGGCTAGAAAGCAAAACAACCGAGTTATTCAGTAATCTAACGACCAGAATAATACATACAGATTCGAACACCATCGAACTCACGAATCTCAAATGGGATCTCGTAGATAGACTCCATCACTGATTTTTCAACCACTTCCGAAACCTTACCCGACTTAACCACTTTGCCTTTCTTCATCGCAACAATGTTATCTGAGTAACAAGAAGCGAAGTTGATGTCATGAATCACGATAACGACCGCTTTATTGAACTCATGCGCTAAACGACGCAACGTCTGCATAATTTCGACCGAGTGTTTAATATCAAGATTGTTCAGAGGCTCATCTAAGAACACATAATCCGTATCTTGCGCCACAACCATCGCGATAAACGCCATTTGACGCTGACCGCCACTCAACTCATCAAGGTATTTGTTTTGGATGTCAGTAATGCCAAGGTGTTCTAGTGCTGTATCGACGATCTTATGATCTTCGTCTTTCAAGCGACCTTGAGAGTGTGGGAAACGACCAAAACAGACCAATTCACGAATCGTAAATCGCATGTTGATGTTATTTGATTGTCTTAACACGGCAAGGTGCTTCGCTAGCTCTTTGGTATCCCACTCAGCCAGTAACTTATCGCCAATGACCACTTCACCTGCGTCACTGTCGGTTAAGCGGCTCGCCATTGAAAGTAGTGTACTTTTACCCGCACCATTTGGGCCAATGATAGAAGTCACTTCGCCTTTCGGGAACATAGCACTGGCATCATCCACCACGAGTGACTTGCCATACTTCTTACTTAAACCTGTTAATTTAATCACTACTTACTACCTTTACTGAATTCTGGTGCGTAACAACAAGAACATAAAATACAAACCGCCGACCAAGTTAATAATCACACTCACAGTGGTTTCAAACGCCATCACTTTTTCGATAAACCATTGGCCAGAAACCAATAGCACGATCGCTAATAAGCTGCTTGCGATGATAAGCACACGATGCTGATAAGATCGGAATATCTGGCGAGCTAAGCTCACGGTGATCAAGCCAAAGAACAGCACAGGGCCAACCAGAGCCGTAGACACCGCGACCATCACTGACACAATCACCAAAGTAATCTGAGTCAGTCGCTTGGTGTTCACGCCAAGGCTTGTCGCGTTATCAACACCAAGCCAAAGTACATCAAGCTTAGGCGCCAACAACCAAAGGCCAAATAAGCTCAAACCCAATGGAATAAGGCTGAGGTAAACCAGTTCGCCTTTCACGTTATTGAAGCTTGCGAACATCACATTCTGCAGCACCGCAAATTCATTGGGATCAATCAACATCGCAAGGAAGTTCGCTAAGCTCGAGAATACGCTGCCACACACGATGCCTATTAAAAGCAGTGTGAAAACGTTATTTCGCTTGCTCTTAAAGTAGAAATGGAACAAAGCAAACGAGAACAAGTTCATCACAGTCACAGACATCGAAAAGTTTGCGATTGAATCAATCACCCAGAAACTGGTACTGCCAAACACAAACAGAAGTACCGTTTGAACCAGCATATACAAACTATCAAAGCCCAAGATGGATGGGGTTAGAATTCGATTATTAGTAATAGTTTGGAAAACCAATGACGATGCAGAAATCGCCACCGCCGCCAACACAATTGACAGTAGTTTAGGTAGTCGCAGAGACAAGAAGAACTCATAGTTATCCCACGTAAGTCCCTGCCCCACAAATACAGCCGCCATACACAAAGACGCGATAGCCAGAATCGCAATTTTTACTGAATCACGCATTCGACTTGTCTCTCATGATTAGGTAAATAAAAATCATGCCACCAAAGATGCTGATTACCATCGAGATTGGAATCTCATAAGGGAAGATGACGATTCGAGCTAGCAGGTCACAAGCCAACACCAAGATCACCCCCCAGTAGGCAGTCCAAGGCAGAATCTTCTTCATGTTATCGCCCATCATCAGCGACACGATATTCGGCACGATAAGGCCAAGGAATGGGATAACACCAACGATCATCACCACAGAGGAGGCACTGATAGCCACTAACGCAACACCAATGAAGACGATCTTCTGATAATTCAAACCGATGTTTTTCGCGAAGCTCTCACCGATGCTCGCCGCACTGAACTGGCTCGCGAAATAGTAAGCCAATACACAAGCAGGCACCGCGAGATAAAGGATTTCATAGCTGCCCTGCAACACGCTCGCAAAGTTCGCCATAGTCCATGCCGACATGGTTTGTACTAAGTCGTACTTATAAGCAATAAAGGTTGTTAGAGACGAAACAACGTTGCCATACATAATGCCAATCAAAGGCACCAATACCGCGTTCTTAAACTTGAGGTGTTGTAGGAAGCGAACCAATAGCATGGTGCCAAACACTGCAAACGCGAAGATAAAGCCTAAGTAGCTCCATTGCGCAGCATTGCCTAGCACTAGAATGCCGACAATGTAACCCAACATCGCACAGTCAATGGTGCCCATCGTCGAAGGCGCGGCAAACTTGTTCTGTACGATTTGCTGCATGATCAAGCCAGAAACACTCAATCCCGCTCCGGCAAGCACGATCGCGAATAGTCGAGGAATCCGACTAACAATATAAATAGAATTGGCGTGTTGGTTGCCATTGAAGAAGTCACTAAAACTGATTTCAGCGACTCCAATCATCAATGACGCAACGCATAACACAACAAGAAATACAGCAGCTGCAATGGGTTTCAACATAGGAATAATACTAAAGATAGGTCTCGGGTAGCCCGTATAAAAAAGTGAAAAAGGGCTTATAAGAACACTCTTATAAGCCCGAAAATCTGATGGTTAGTAACTATTGAATCGTACGTTCAATGTCACTAAGCATTCTATGAATCGCTGTCACACCGCCACTAGCCAAATACCAAGCACTTGAATCAAGGTAAACGATATTGCCGTGCTGCGCTGCAGGTGTTGCCGCAACCAGTGGGTTATCAAACAGTTGTTGTGCGCGTCCTTCTGATTTACCAATCGCTTTTTCGCGGTCAAGCACGTAAAGCACTTCAGGTTTTGCATCAGCTATGTATTCAAAAGAGATTAGGTTGCCGTGTGTTCCTTTAATCGGAGCCACGGTTGCACTCTTTGATTCCACGAAACCAAAGTCATCAAAGATGATTGAGAAACGGCTGCCTTTGTTGAACATCGCAATGTTGTTACCGTTGTTCATTAGCATCATTGCTGAAGTTTCGTCAGACGCTACTTTGTCGTTTACCGCTGTGATAGAAGCTTGAGTCTCTTTAATGATCGCTTCGACTTCAGCTTGCTTATCAAAGATGTCGCCTAGCACACGCCAGTTTTGCTGAGCATCAGCCCAGTACTTGTCGCCTTCAATAGAAAACATGACAGTAGGAGCAATTTGTGCCAGTTTGTCGTAAACCTTAAGCATGCGGTTTTCCGCGATGATGATGTCAGGCTTCAACATGTAGATAGCTTCAAAATCAGGTTCGCTTAAAGAGCCTGTATTTGCCGTCGTATCTTTGTACGAAGCTAGGTAATCAGGCAGCAAGCTATGAGGCGCGCCAACTGGCTGTACACCAATTTTATCGAGCACGTCTAAGCTACCGTGACCTAGAACCACCACTCGCTGTGGTACTTCAGTAAACTGCGCTGTGCCTTTCACATGCTCAATGGTGACGGTTTCCGCATGCGCGGTCATCATGAATGATGATGCTAGAACGATGGCAAGCCCGCTCAATAACTGGCGAACTGAATTGATTGTTTTCTTCATGTTTCTTCCTTTGCCATTGATACAAACCACCACTCATGACAATGAAAGTCACATTACTCATAGACGAGCATGGGGCGTACACAACTGCTAAATAACGATAATTTAAAGTCTGTCATTGGATTGACAACAAACTTGTAACGCAAGTGAGAACTATTATCAATTATATTTGCACTAAATTGGCGACACAACAACTTTATTATTCAGAAATGTAAAAGTGAGTATTCATATTTTGCGTAGTCAGGAGAGATGCTAGGGATCAGAAATAACAAAAAGACGCGAAGAGGAAAGTGATCATCAATCTGAAGAATAAACTGATGGGGAAAGTGCCCGAAAACCCTGCAATTAAAACTCTGAACCCCAGAATCACAACGCTCAACCTCAGAGTCAAGAATTGTAATTTACAATGTAAAGATCATATACAACAGAGACTTAATCATCACCAAATTAGCTGATCAATTAAACCCACTAATGACAACGAATACGAACAGCTGAAAAGCCAAGACTCAGTCAGATATCATGGTCAAATCCCTGACCTTCGCTCATTTAACCTTCAGTAACCGATGGTAAATCACCCAAAAATATTTTTGAATTTAATTGAAAATAGGGTTGTAATTTTGAAAACTAGGCGTATAGTTCGCCACCTGGCTCTAATCTATAGAGCTGTTAATGCTAAAGTAAGTCCAAGTTCCACATAGACAGTTCTCGATTCCCTCGTTACACCATCTCTGCGTCAGCTTTCACCCAGATAGTCATTCAATAGCTTTTAAATTCGATCCTACTACCGATCTATCGTCATTTGCTCTTTTGTCAGCGAAGTCAGAATAGATCGAGCACTTAAATACAAATGTAATAAACACAAGGCACAGTTATGTCACGCAGAACAACACGACAAACCCATTGGTACCAACTATCACGCGAAAAAACAGTCAATAAACTAAAAGGTAATAAATGCTCAAGATTAAAATAGATTTACACAAAGAAGAGATTTCATGGGTCACCGAGATTCGACAGCTCAATAGCGATATACTCCACCGCCACATATTGCCCAAGCTACAACATCACAGCTATCTCATCGACTTTGAATTTAATGAACGAGAAAGCATCGGAACTATCGTTTCAGGCAACGGAAACACCCTAGGACATTTCACACTCCTATAGCATTTCCCAAAGGCTACAAAAGAAACACCATCTAGTCCCAAAGATGTAAAAGATGTCACCCTCAATTCGCTCTAGCAGAACAAAATAGAGTAGAAGTAAAACAGATCTGAAACCTAGCCCTTTTTGCATTTCACACGCGGCTAACGCTAGCTAGGTTATCGTACTTCTATTGAAACCAACTTATATCAAACTCTAAATCACCATTGAGTCATTATCAGTGCATTCATGGACTAATAAGTTAACGGCATCGACCTTAACTTCTGATCAAGAGTATATATGTGTTCTGCAGCTTGCATGTGTTGAGGGTAATCACTGAACTTCTCACGATTCTCCTCATTCATCTTACATGTCTCATCCACCAGCATTAACTTCCAATACAGCTTCGTTGTATGCAACATCGCCAGTAACGGTTTGAACACCTCTTGCTCATAAGCTTGAATCAACTCTTCAATCAACTCGTCACGTTCGTCTTCGCTTGCGATTGAACCCTCGGTTGCCGACAACACTTTTTGATACTTCAGGTTTTGTTGCAGCTTATCCATGACCGTTTGGTTTTCTTCCGCTAAGTCAACAAGCTTCGACTTAATGATGTTTACCCAATTCGCTTGGCTCAGTACTGTGTCATCAACGTTGGTAAAATCTTCTCGTATTTGTCGTTCAACATCTTTTTGAGCTTTCTTTAAAACCGCACGCACCTTTTGGAAAGGCAGCTGATACTCCTTACTTAGCTCGATAATCAGTTTATGAAAACCACCATTTGGAAGGTGTAAGTTTTCTTTAAACGTCGCCATTGCAGCTTCTTGCTGTTCGGTAAGGTGAGTCATTCTGTTTCCTATTCTTTATCACTTATGGTGCTGAGCCCGCGATCATACCACTATTACCCTCGTTTTTTCGGTAACTTGAACAGTTACACCTCGCTATGCCGTTAAATTCACCCAACTCTTTACCTTTTGCCTAGTTATTAATCCATATGGCATGAAATGGTAAATCCCTACCGGTGAAAGTTCGTACATTACGCGCTCAGGGTATATCGCCAGACAGGAGTCGTTACTTACATATGAAAGACAACCGCGAGAAATGAGAAAACAGATGACCTATTCAGAATACAAAGAATCCGATTTGCATAAGTGTGTAAGCATTGGTGCAGAAGCAATGGTATCCATTGCCAAGTTTGCCTTTAAAGCCACCACCCTTTTATTTCGGTTTTTCCGCTGGCTTGTCGTATCGGCTTATACCTACGTGATGAAGTAATTCTATATTGGAGTGGTTGTTTTCATTACGACTTATCTAAATACCCCAAAGCGCGCCCTATTAGGTCGAGCTTTTTTTTGTGCCCAGTTTTATACCTAGCTTTATGCCAAAAATCCGAGTGCATTTTATATCGTCAGTCGCGCTAAATGGTAAAACTGACCATCGAATAAAAACCATACTACACCTGTTCCAACGAAACAGACTTCTAACTTATACAGGTACTAAAATGAAAAAGATTGCACTTAAAATTGTAGGACTAACGGTTTTGGCTTCTGCGCTAACTGGTTGTATCGGTAGTAACGCCGTAACAGGGAAAGTGATGAAATTTAACGTTGAAGTTGTCGATAACCGCTATGCTCGTGCAGGTGTAAACTTCTTATTAGCGCCTGTATACGGTATTACTACCGCAGCAGACTATGTGGTATTCAACTCACTTGAATTCTGGACAGGTAAAAACCCTATCAGCGGTTCACCACACGTATTTGATACAAAAACAGACACGCACTTCAAAGTGAACGATGAGCTGGACCCAAGCTTGAAAGAAGCCCCTGTCGGCCCAATTTCTAACAATCGCACCATTGAAACGGGTGAGATGATTAAGATCGACGAAAACACGATTCAAATGGACATCGTCTATACATCTGGTGAAACAGCGACTCTAACGGGCATCAAAGACGGTCAAAACGTTACCTATTACATGGATGGTCAGCTTGTATCGCAAACAACTATCGCTGAATTAGAGAAGATTCAAGGCACTGAAGCTTAAGGTTCATCGCCCACACAGAGTTCAAACTTAAAGAGACTTTTGAGCTCATAAAATAGAACAAGCCCGGCGATTGCCGGGCTTGTTTGTATGTGCTCTATTATTTGTAAATGCTCTATTGGGACTGAGACTGTGCAAGTCGAATGCTCACCAAACTCGCCACCATGATAGCTAAGTAAAAGCTGCCGATAATGGATTCCATAAACACAAAGAATTGAGCAATAGGCAGAGCTGGTAATATGTCGCCGTAACCAACCGTAGTCAAGGTGATAAAGCTAAAGTACATCGCATTAAACAAGTTCGTCAGCCAGACTTGCTCTTCTAACCCGTTAAAGGCATTAGGAAAGATCTCTAAAATTAACAAGTAGATGGTCGACCAAGCAAACCCTAGCAACAAGTAAATACAGATGGAGCCGATGATGTGATTGGGTGTCACCGTTTTGGCTTTCATCACCTGCTTCAACGCCGAGTAAATGTGTGAAAACAAGAACACAGCCAACGCCGATAGCGTCACTATCGACAGGTTATAGCCTTCCAAAAATGAAAACACGCCAGACACGAGCGCCGTAATCAATAACAGCCCATACCAAGAGCGATACAAGGCTCGCTCTTTATGAATACCGGCAATTGAACTCGCCAACGTAATAATGATAAGAAATAGGATTGTTTTCTGGCCTTGCGGATAAAACTGCTGCATCACCGCGCAACCAAAAAACAACACCAACAGTGCATAGAATAAGAAGTAGAAGTTGTCGTCTTTAGAGACTGGCTTCATCTATTTTCCCTCGACCTCTGCAGGTTTTTTCTCAGTTTCTTGTTGGTTTTTCTCTTCAAGTCCAAGCCACGCCATCATCAGCTCATAGCTTAAACTCAGTATCACAGCACCGACAAACAGACCGACGATGCCTGACATAGCCATTCCGCCCAGAGCACCCAATAGAATTACCAACATTGGAATGTGAGAGCCACGGCTCAGCAATACTGGCTTTAAGATAGCGTCACTGCCGCTCACCAAAATACACCACACTAAGAACAAGCTCGCCGCCAGTGTCGATTCAACGCTGAACATGTAGATGATCGCCGGCAATAGAGCGAGAATCGGTGGAAGTTGGATTATCGCAATGAGCAGCACAGCTAGCGCCCAAAACGCAGCTGCTGGAACGCCTGCAATCACCAAACCGATTGCCGACATCATGGATTGAATCACAGCCACACCAATCACACCTTGCACAACGCTTCGCACGGTCGATTTAGAGAGCTCTACCAACTCTTCACCTTTACCGCCCGTTAAACGCGCCACTAAGTGAGTCACGCCGGTTTTGCATTTATCGGCATTACTCATGAATGCACCCGCAATGATGGTAGAGATGATGAACTGAATAAAGCCGCCACCTAACGAGCCAAGAACAGAAGCCGCTTTCGTCGCAAACTGTTTAAGTTCATCCGCATACTTTATGAAAGTGCCTTCAATATTGTTGGAGGCGGCAACCAAGGTTGAATAAACCTTCTCACCTATGAATGGAATATCTTGTAAGGACTCTTTCGGTTTAGGCAATGACAATGTGCCATCTTGAAGCCCTGTCATCAGGTCAGTCGCGCTGGTGTAGATACCAGAAGAAAGCGCCGCCAAAGGAATAAATAGAAGAATCACACCAATAAAGCTCAGCAATGCACTGGCTTTACCTTTCGACATCCCGGTTTTATTTGAAATTGCGACCGCCACTGGATACAACGCAGTCGCAATGATCGCACCCCATATCACCAGAAGAATGAATGGGCGCAAAATCGAAAAACACCAATACACGAGCATGGCAATCGCTGCGATCTTGATGGCAGCGTCTATCGCCTGTTTTGAAAAATCATCGGTTAACTTCATGAGACGTCCTTGTTAGACAAAATTAAGGCTGATTTTGTAGAAACTTCCAATTCCGTGTTTCTAGGAATAGAGAAGCCAAAATCATATATATGCCAATTAACACTAATTGGAATATGCGTATAAGAGTGTTGCTATCGATGTCACCGGAGCTCATCAACGTGCTACCAACCAGTACGAGCAACGTACTAAATGCAGTGGCGAAAATAGGTGCTTTTTCGGGAACCGTGTAGATCTTGGTAGCCATAAGAATGCAATAAGTCCTATAAACAAAGAATAGAAGACAATGTTGGGTACTATAGAAAGAATTGAAAAAGCAGCAATCGCCAGCAATCCCCCGATACCGTTACTTATCACCAAAAAAGCGCTCAACTTTATCGACTTCTCTGACGTAATCATCAACGATAACAACGCAATGAACATCATTGTCAGTAAAGCTTCAGATATTTGAAAAATAAAGAAAAAGCACACCACTGGATAGGAGATAATCATCGCCTTAAAGGCCGCATACCAACGCTGTTTCTTTTCGAGTGGCGCAGCAGCGAAGCCTGAGAACGCCGATTTAGGCTCAGGGAAAAACACATGCACTAACGCAAAACAGGAATGTGTGTAACCATAACGCTCTGCCAGGTTAGAATAATGTTTTAAGTCGTTATCAAAGCGGCGTCGATTCCAGCCCCCTGTCAGTGAATCCGTTTCCACCAGCATTCTTAATCGACGCTCCAATATCTTGCGTCGGCTAATATCCGTAAAGGTCACCACGTACTTGTTATTGTGCGGCAGAATTTCAGTTAGCTTTTCCACCACAACGTTTACGGTAAACTGCTCACCAAGTCGACTGACGCCACTCAACTCACCTTTCCATCTCTGGTTTTCCTTCAGTGAGCGAGTAATGGTCGTGATTAGGCTGCTGTTATTCATAAAACAGAGATCAGAAATCGGACGAGATTCGACTTGGTCAAAGGCATAACCTGAAACCCGAGAGAATTGTTGATTCACTTGTATGACCCTCAATTGACTATCGAGGACAATAAAACCTGCGACACCATCAATGATCGCTTCCGACAAGTTATTCTTGCTTTGAGCCATTTCATGTCGATAAAGGCGTGCGGTAATAAGAGTGCTAAGTAAAAACAACGCACACACCGAAAAAAACATGGCTGGCGTAGAAGCAATACTCAGCAACCACAAGCTAAATGCCATATTGAGGACAAGTGCAGACACCACGTATAGCGGCATTTTTCGGTCATAACTTAACTTGTTCATAGTTTGCTCTGGTGATGGGCGAATGACTATGATGGCTAAGTTTTAATTAAGATATTTACCATTTTACGACACATACAAATTCAAATTACATATCGAACAATAAGTGCATAGGGTTACACTAACTATTAAGCGGAAGAGATTGAAAAGATTCGAGACCGCCACTTTGAATGCCAACCAGTGCCGGGTTACCTTGGCCTACTAACCGAATATCTCCGTCAAAATAACGAATAAACAAACGGTTAGTGGCCAAGCTCGTGTTTACTGACTTGGTAGATTACTGAACGGCTAGCTCCCCTCTGCGTACCCAGAATGCTCGAACATGGTCATAAATCAGATTAAACACAAACGCGTAAATGGTAATAAAAATGGTCACGCCGATGTCCATCAAAAATGCTTGCCATAACCCCACGTTAAGTAAGTATGCCATCACAGGGATCGTCGCGATCAACAAGCCAGCCTCAAATAGCACGACATGAAAAACACGTAATTCGAGCGAACGCTTTGATTTTTCACCCGTGAAATAACGATCAAAAATACGGTTAAAACAGTAGTTCCAAATCATCGCGATAGTCGCAACAACTATCATGGTTCCTGATAAGGCATTCACATCGTGATCAGTAAATATCGCTAAACCTATAATTGACAGTGTGACGGCCAATACTTCAAACAACACCGAGTGGAAAACTCTCTCTAACGTACTCATACATTCCTATAGCAATTTATAACATGGTGGACTTACCGAAATTATGTCACCGAAAACAATAAGAGAAAGTTAACAGCCATCACATTTAGTGATAGCTTAAGTATAAGTACCCCATTTTGTATTGAGCGAGAGATAACATGTACAGTTTTGAGCAACTAAAAGTCTTCGTCACGGTGTGTGAAAGTGGCTCTTTCTCTGCCGCCGCTCGCAAACTGAAACGAGCTCAGTCTGGGGTAAGCCAATCGATAGCCAACCTCGAAATTGCCATTGACCAAGAGCTGTTTAACCGAGAGAAAAACATCCCCGTTTTAACCAGCAAAGGTAAAGCGTTATTGCCTGTGGCTAAGTCCATTCTTGACCAGCAAAAGTACTTCGATCAAAAAGTAGAATCGCTGACCCAAGAAGATGAGCACGAACTGATCATTGCGGTTGATGAAAGCATCATATATAAGAATTTCATTAAGATAATCAGCTCACTGGCCGATCAGTTCCCAATCACGCACTTCGATATCATCACCACTTCTACCTTCGATGTTGAAGATCTAGTGAGACGTGGCAAAGCGCAGATTGGCATCATCTATGCGGATGGTGAACTTAAAGTGGATATGGACTTCTTCTTACTGGGCCAAGCGCGTTTCCTAACTGTTAGCTCTGCCACTCACGAACTGAGTCGCATGTCCGTAGTACAAGACTCGGACCTCAAGCGTTATCGCCAATGTGTGCATCGCAGCTCAAAGCAGCGCGAATTGTGGTTCACCTACGGTATTAGCTCGATGCTTTGGTACGCCAACAACCACAAGACCATTGTTGATCTCGTTGAACAGAACGTGGGTTGGGCTAATGTGCCCGAGATGATGGTGATGGAAGGCATTCAAAAAGGCGACCTTGTGGCGTTGCCTGTTTCGCACGAGCATGGTGGTTGGATTACTCCAGTGGGATGTTTGGTGTCTCGCAGCCACATCAACGGCCCAGTTCTCACCAGCCTTATTGAGCAGCTTAAGAGGCACTCACTGCAATACAATCAATGGCAGGCTAACTAACCTCCCCTGTTCTTCACTCATCGTCAATTCATAGATTCAATATCGACGTGGGACTCACCACCGCTACCTCATTTCTGCTTATCTTGCCGATAAATATCTTTGTCGTGTGGATAAAACACCCTAGTTGATGTCCCAAAGTGACATAACTACTATGCGATCCCAACGGGTTTGTCTTTTCAAACGAATATAGACAGACCCAAATCGTTCTTTAACACCACTGACCCAACTTCAAATCTCCCAGATAAGCGCTCAGCCTTGCCGTTGCTTATATCGGTTTCAAATAGATCACTTTTTGAATATTAATTCGCACCCAGTTTATGAGCGCTCTTTGAGTGCTTTTTTATATCTAAATGAACCTTTTGGAAAATTTGTCGTGAACGTTTTAAGAAATATTTGCCCTGAGAAAATGGGTAAAGAGCGTAACAAACGAGAGTATGATTTACGCGTACTTAATTGTGTCAGTGAAAGCGAATATGAATCGCGTATGGCGGTTTGGAATAGCCTTGCGTTAACTGCTACTCCGTCTGCTTCGGAAACAAAGGGCTTCATCGATGAGTCTTTCAACAAGCTTCAACAAGACCTGAAAGAAGCTAGCCGTGAGTTATCGATTAACTACACGGACTTCATCGCAATGGCGCATGAAGAGATCAACTACATTAAGGTGTTTGTTGCTGATAAAACAGCACAATACGGTTGGTACGCTGCGATCGTTCTTATGGTCATCGGCACGGTTGCTCTGTGTATTCAGTAAGTTAGACCACAAATTTTACTGGCTACTGCATCGAGCGCTTTAATGCGCTCTAACTAGAAAACAAATGACGAGTCTCATTTGTTTTCTAGCCACCACAAACTCACTCTCCCATCAAAAACAACAAATCTTGGGTCGCTTGTTTCGGGTCTTCTGCGTGACATATCGCTGATACCAAGGCCAGGCCGTGAATACCTGTCTGAACCAACTGCGGAATGTTCGATTCGTTGATTCCACCGATACCAACAATCGGCAATTTCGTTGTTTTCAAAGCCATTTGAATGCCTTCATAACCCCAATGTTTCTTTAGATTCGTCTTAGTCGGTGTGGCAAAAATCGCACTGAGACCAATGTAATCGATCGGCAAACTATCTGCTTGTTGTAGCTGCTGTTCAGTTTCAATTGATAACCCAAGAATCTTGTCTGAACCAATCAGCTTACGTGCTAACTCTGCAGGCATATCCGATTGACCCAGATGCAAACCATCGGCGTCGACAGCCAATGCTACGTCCACTCGGTCATTGATGATCAGCGGAACACCTGAGCCAGCCAGAATCGACTTAACCGCTTGTGCTCGTTCAATGAAGGCTCTTACGTCCCCATGTTTTTCTCTTACTTGAACCATAGTGACGCCACCCGCAACCGCTTGTTCAACCACGAATTTAAGCGTTTCTAGATCTTGTTGGTCGTCAGTCACCAGATAAAGTTTATAAGGGTTCATCGCGTACCTTTGAAGTCGATTTCTAAAATTGGTTTTCTGCCATTTTACCGACAAATCACATCCTATGCATGGAAGTTAGCACTTAATTCCTTAAGTTAGGCGGTTGAATTCAAATACGCAACTCGTTGAAAGCATGTTGAAAAACCCGATTTTTCTAACAAAAGCGTTACTTATTACACAAACTATTCGCTTTAGCATGCCCAGAATGCTGTTTTATGAAATACTCCCCTATGAAGGAATCAGGTAAATATAGGGATAGTTATGCGCCACCTTTCTATAGCGCTCAAGATCAAGCTGGGTTATGCCATCTGCTTGCTCTTTTTCGTCATTTCAGGCCTTGTGAGTTACAAAGGTATTCAAACCTTGTCGAACGGCTTTAGCCAGTACAGTGACCTCAGCCACAAGGCGACATTGTCAGGCAACATTCAAGTGCACTTTCTTCAGATGCGTTTAGCTTCTGAACGTTACTTAGAGTCATTGGATGATCAATACGAAGCGAATTATCAATCGAGCAAACTTGCGATTGATGAACTGCTGAACAACTTAATCCAAACCACCACCAATACTGATAGCTTGTCGAGCCTGCAATTAGTGCAAGACAGCGTTGCAGCTTTTGATGCGGCTTATGGATCAATGAAACAGAGCCAACTGCTCATTGACCAGTTAGTGAACGTGGAGATGGTCACACGAGAAACCAACGCACTGAAAGCGGCTCAGAGCTTATTGTATGAGTCTTACAATAACAATGATCCAAACGCGAGCTTATACACAGGCATGTTGATGGAGAACTTCCTCGCAGCCAAGATCACAGTGCTGAGTTACTCAAACAACAACGACCTCAAAACCTATGAAGCTGGTAAAGACATTTTTGAATATGCTCTGCCAGGTATAGAAGGCGATATTGAATCTCTTAAATCATCTCCTTATCAAAGTGAATTGATTGAAGATTTCTCTAACCAACGGGAAGCGTACGCGAAAGGCTTTGAGCAAGTTCATCAACAGATGATTGAGAACACGCAAAGAACCGCTACCCTCGCCTCTATTGGTGACAGCTTAGCGATTTCGGTAGCTGATGCTCAGAGCATTCTAGAACAACAGAAACAAGCATTAACACCAGAACTGCAAGCCAGCGAAAAGCGCTCGATTCAAATCATCATATTGCTGACGGGTGTGGCTTTAGTTATTGGCATGACGAGCGCCGTGTTGGTGACTCGCTCTATTACTAAAGGCATCGCACAAGTTAAACAGATCACCAACGAGCTTTCTCAGGGCAACCTGAATGTGGAAGTGAACATTGAGAGCAAAAATGAGATTGGCGAACTGCTGACTAATATGGAGATCACCATTGAATCTCTGCGCGATATTGTTGGCCAAGTGAACCGTTCTAGCGTGCGTATTGGTGAGATGTCGGAGTCACTCAATCAAGTGACCAATAACAGCTCGACCAACGCAACACAATTGAATAGCGAGATGATAAATATCTCTTCTGCCGTTGATCAGCTGGCTTCAAGCACATCAGAGATAGCTTCAAGTGCCAACCACGCCTCTCAAGTCGCGAACCAAGCGACCGAGAATGTCGCGATGGGTCTCAAGGAAGTAGACAAGACACTGCACGAAATTGGCAGCGCCGATGAAAGCATGCAGGTCAGCAGCCAGAAAGTGACCGACCTGCACAAAGAGTCGATGAACATTGGCGCGATACTGGAAGTAATCAAAGGCGTATCTGAGCAGACCAACCTTCTCGCGCTGAATGCCGCAATTGAAGCCGCTCGAGCAGGCGAACAAGGTCGTGGATTTGCCGTCGTAGCCGATGAAGTAAGGACTCTGGCTAAACGTACCCAAGATTCTGCAAGCCAGATTGATGAGCTCATTACCTCACTACAACGTGGCGCTAAAGATGCGTTAGAGTCAATTAAAGAGAGCCACAGCACGGTTTCAGATGCTTCAACTCAAGCACAGCAAGCTTCTCAGAACTTACATGTGATTAATCAACACATCCAAGATCTGAATCAAGCCAACAGCCAAATCGCAGTGTCAGTTGATGAGCAGGATCGTCTCACTAAATCACTCGGTGAGAACGCGCAAGGTGCAAACACCATCGCGCAAAGTAACCAAGAATCAGTCAGCAGCATTTCAGGTGCAGCCAGCGACTTAACTGAGGTTGCTCACCACCTAGAGAGCCAAGTGAATCGATTTAGAACCTAGCCAGCTAGTCCATACACAGCTGGCACAGTTCCAAAGCAATAATAAAAAGCCCCCAGCACATAAGTGTCGGGGGCTTTTCTTTATCTAAAGAGATTTAAGTTAGGCTTGTGGCTTAGAGTTCGGTTAACCCTACTGAATCTTCAATCGTTGAATCAGAGTCTCTTCGTCTAACTGATACAACTCATCAAGCAAGTTAATTTGCAAGCTACCCGGGCCGCGTGAGTTTTCAGCTGCGATTTCACCAACCACACCTAATACCGCTGCTGCCGCCAAACCACTGTCATCACCAATAGCAGCAAATGCGCCCGTCAATGCTGTTAAAGTACAGCCCATGCCTGTCACATACGGCATCATTGGATGACCATTGTTTAACGTCACAACACTGTCTTTCGTGACAACGTAATCCGTCTCACCAGAAATAACTACATTCGCGCCGTATTCAGCCACTAAGCATTGCGCAGCGCCTAATGCAGCATCACTGCTATCCAACGCATCAACGCCTTTGCTCTGTGCTTGCTCACCCGCTAGCGCGATAATCTCAGACGCATTACCACGAATGATTAGCTTATCGGCTAAACGTGCAATTTCACGAGAAGTCTCAGTACGCAGCGTACTTGCACCGCAACCCACAGGGTCAAGAACCACAACCTTATTGTTCGCGTTAGCTTGTTCGACCGCGAAGCGCATTCTTGGCGTCCAAACACTGTCTAATGTGCCAATGTTAATCACAAGCGCGCCAGAGAATGACATCATCTCAGCCAGTTCTTGTTGTGAGTGCGCCATGATAGGCGAAGCGCCAATCGCCAATAACGCGTTGGCCGTGTTGTTCATCACTACATAGTTAGTGATGTTCGCAACCAGTGGTTTTTGCTCTCGTACTGCGCGCAACGATTGGATGATTTGTTCAGTTAGCATGGATAAATCCTTATTCGTGAAAGTCGCTTTAAGCCGCGGTTGAGTCATTAAGTGCATTCAGACCTTGCTGCCAAAAAGCCACTTCCATACGCGTTGCCGTTTTGAAGATATGAACGATGTTCTGACCGCGCTCGCTGTTGATATCAATTTCAGCAAGCAGCTGGTTGAAGTATTCCGCGCCCGTTGCCACGCCAGATTGGAACTCTTCTCCGCCGTATAGTTGCAGCCAGCTTGCGTACGAGTTGCCTTCTAATACAGTATCACTGCTTTCTAACAGCGCTTTACCAATCACGGCATAACCGATTGAACACGGAGCCAGTGCCGCATATAAGTCGACAAGATCACCCGTCATACCCGCATCTAGAACGTAGCGCGTGTAGGCAACAGTGCCGAAATCTTCAGGCTCGTTTTCTAAATCCGATTCGGTTAAACCCCACTGACCACAGTAAGTCACGTGGTGTGAAATTTCAGAATCTAACAGAGCATGAACACTAGGCAGTGCACGACGCATATCAGCCAAGGTTTTAGCCTTGTAAATTGCCAATGCATAAGCACGGGCATACTGCTTTAAAAACAAAAAATCTTGCTTCAAATAATGCAGAAAACACGGCTGAGCGAGGGTGCCGTTTGCTAGCGTTTTAACAAAATCATGCTCGGTGTAGTCTTGCCAATCTTGCTGACAGGCTTGGATTAAGTCTTGGTATTTCATGAGATTCCTTAGTCAAAAGTCGGTACGTAATCAGCGGCTTTTGGTAGTGATTTGATGATGCCTTTGTCGAACATGAACTGTGCGTAATCGTCGTAACGCTTCATATCTACAGCAGAAGGGCGAAGTGCAAAGCGAGTCAATGTGTCGTTCCATGCGCGTTGGTTAAGCTCGTTATTCAACGTATCTGGTGAATACGCCACAAACTCACTCCAAGAGTCTTGCGGGTGGTTCACAATGTAAGTCGTTGCTTGCTCGAGCGCTTTGTTGAATGCTTTGATGGCTTCGTCGTCGTGTTTCTTTGCGTTCGCCACAAAGATCAACTCGTCGTAAGCTGGCACACCGTGCTCTTCTGGGAAGAATGCTTTGGCTTTAAATCCTTCAAGGGCTAGCTGGTTCGTTTCGAAGTTACGTAAGCCACCCCAAATTGCATCTACCTTGCCTGATGCCAGTGAAGACGAAAGAGCCCAACCAACATTGATGGTTTGCACATCTGTAAACGCAACGTTTTCCTGAGCCAGCATGGTACCGATCGTCGCTTCTTCATTACCCGCAATCGCGATACCGATCTTCTTGCCTTTCAGATCCGCTAACGAATCGTTCTTGCCGTTATCCAGCACCATGAGTGTGTTCAGTGGTGTCGCAATAAGGGTTGATGCACGAACGAGAGGCAAGCCTGCCGCCACATCCATGGTTAAACTTGGTTGATAGGTTACTGCGAGATCGACCTTACCTGCTGCAACGAGTTTTGCAGGTGTGCTTGGGTCAGCGGGTTCTTGGATTTCAATCTCTAGACCCTGATCTGCAAAGTAACCGCGCTCTTGAGCAATCACAATTGGACCATGGTTCGGGTTTACAAACCAATCCAACATCAGTGTCAGTTTTTTCTGTTCCGAATCCGCTAATACATGACCTGAAACCAATGAAGCAAGCAGTGCCACTGCACCTACCAATTTGGTATTTTTCATAGTTAACCTTCCCTTTTGAATATTATTATTGTGTTTATAGAGCTCATTTTTAACGAGCTATTGTTGAGATAAATAGCGTTGAGCGAAGCCTTATTAAACAAAGTGTTATTGAGCAAGCCATTACTGGTTCTCCCAAGGGATAGCTTTTTTGAGTAATTTATCTGTAACGAAGTAGAGCGAGATAGACAGCACCGCCAAGATGAACAAGGCAGCAAACATCTCATCGATGATCATGCGCGCGTTGGCCTGCAGCATTAAGTAACCCAGCCCCTCACTCGAACCAACCCACTCGCCGACAACCGCTCCAATTGGCGCAATCACCACCGCCACACGAATGCCAGACGCTAAGGTTGGCAGTGCGGCAGGAAGTTGGATATGACGTAGCAATTGCCACTTCGATGCACCCATCGTCTTGGCAAGATCGAGATAACCTGTCGGTGTATTGCGTAGACCGTCGTAACAACAAGTGGTTACTGGGAAGAAGATAATGATCGCCGCCATCACCACTTTTGATGCGATGCCATAACCTAGCCACAGCATCAGTACTGGCGCGATAGCAAACACAGGGATCGCTTGGCTGGCAATTAAGATAGGCAATAGCCAACGCTTTAGCGGATCAAACATCAGCATCTGCAGGGCGAAAAACAGCCCCATCGACAAACCGAGTAACAAGCCAAGTAGGATCTCTTGCGCAGTCACCCATGTGTGTTTTAGTAACACATCGTAACGTTCAATCAGCTTTAAAAAGACTTCTGCTGGCGTGGGCAGAATGAAGCTCGGCATCTCGAAGATAACCACAACTAACTGCCATAAACCGAGAATCACAGCACTGCTGATAAGCAAACGAACAACAGGATTCATCTGACGATGGCGTGTAGTGTCAGCCTGTCCGTTAGTTGAATGAGCTACAGCTCCACTTCGCGTTAGATCATTCATAATCACGCTCCAACTGATCTAAGATCGCTTGTTGCAACTCGGCACACTCACCATCGAGCACTCGTGGTGTTGATGTGAGAGGCACAGATAAAGACTGAGCATTCGCAGGTGTGCCTTGCAACACATACAAATTGTCCGCCAAACGCACCGCTTCTTGTGGATCATGGGTGATCAACACAACGGTTTTATCTCTCAACAGCTCACACGCTAAGCTCTGTAGTTTGTGTCTCGTTACCGCATCCAACGCAGAGAACGGCTCATCCATCAGCACCACTGGCTTGTCTTGCATTAAAGTTCGAGCCAAAGCGACACGTTGACGCATACCACCAGACAACTGATCCGGCATCGCATTCGCATAATCAGCCAAACCAACCGCAGCGAGCAACTCGAGTGCTTGATTGGTTTGCAGTGCTTTGTCAGAAGCTGAATTTTGAAAACGATGACTCAGACATACATTGTCGATAACCGACAGCCACGGCAGCAACAAATCCTGCTGCGCCATGTAAGCGATGCGATCCGTTAAAGGCAATTCATCAGAGGTTGTCAATATTCCCTGCCACTCCACCTTGTCGTCCAACAAGCCTGCCAGATAACGCAATACCGTGGTTTTCCCGCAGCCACTTCGACCTAGCAATACCGTCCACTTACCTGCGTTTAAGCTAAGCGACAATCCCGATAAGGTTGCGTGCTCACTGTCGTTATAACGTAAAGAGGCATTGCTGAGCTGAACACCCACCGTATTAACAGACATTCCCGTGCCCAGCGAAGAAGTGATTTACGGGCCCATGACCTTGGCCGACTTGCAACTCATCAGCATGAGCAATCGCGCGCGAAATGTATTGTTTGCCTAGCTCAACAGCCTCTGACAGCGTGTTGCCTTGCGCTAAGAAAGAAGCAATAGCAGATGAAAGCGTACAACCCGTACCGTGGGTGTTTTTGGTAGGAAAACGCTTCGCACTAATCAAAGCAGACGTGGTTGGCAGAATCAGTAAGTCGTTACTGTTCTCATCCTTCTCTAAATGACCGCCTTTGAGAAGAACGGCTTTAGCACCTAGTGCACGCAGGTCTTCAATCATATCCTGCATTTCGGCTTCGCTTTCAGGCACAGCTTTGCCCGTTAGTGCTGCGCCTTCCGGCAAGTTAGGAGTAATGATGTCTGCCAGCGGAATCAGCTCTTGTTTTAACGTCGTAATTGCCGAGTTTTCTAACAGCAGATCACCACTTGTCGCGACCATCACAGGGTCAATCACTAAGTGTTTAGGTTGGTATTGTTTGATTTTGTCCGCGACGACTTTGATGATTTGCGAATCAGCCAACATGCCGACTTTTACCGCCACGATATTCAAATCGGTAAACACTGCATCTAACTGACTAGCGACATGCTCTAGTGGGATTGGAAATATAGCGGACACGCCTTGGGTGTTCTGAGATGTAATCGCGGTAATTACCGAACAAGCGAAGCTACCCGTTGCAGACATGGCTTTAATATCAGCTTGAATGCCCGCGCCACCACCACTGTCAGAACCCGCAATGGTCAAAACAATCGGAGTATTGATCGAAGAAGATTGGTTTTCTGGTGTTTGAGTGCTGTTAGGTGATACTTGAGAATTGGAATGCTGTGTCATGGTCGCTCCTACTGTCTAAAAGACGTAAGAGAACCGAACTTTGGCCGCAAAGAGAGTGTGGAGGTGAAAGCAATGAGAGATCATTGTTGAACCACGTAGGCAAAGTAATCATAGTTCCCTACGCCAGTGTTAACTGAATCAGGTTCAACGGGTCTCGAATAACGATCTCAGCAAACACCAACTAAGGTATATGCCCCCCGACTATTGATAACGATAGTAACAGCACTCTCGCAACTGAGATACTCATTTTATTCAATTATAAGAATCACGCATGAATTTAATTCAATTAATCCCGTTTTAACAAATACTTATAATGGCTTTTTAGTTGGCTGAGATTGGATGAATAAACACATCACTATCAAGAACATACCTAGCCATCCAACCAATGGAATAAGCTCACCCACAATACACACGGCCAACACGGCGGCAACGACTGGCTCAAGTAAGGTAATCAAGTTGGCGCTACTCGCTGTGACATGGCGTAGCCCAAAACTGAAAGCGATATAGCCTAAACATTGAGGAAGTAACACCAAGTAACTCACCACCAATATATTGGTATTCGATGCGAACAAGTTATCCCCCGTAAACCAAAGCGTTGGCAGTAGCAACATCGCTCCTAGCCCAAATATGCTGCCCATCGCTGCTTGCGACTTAATGCCTTCGTCTATCAGAGCTTTTGTCGCCCATGAATAAATGGCGTAACACAACCCAGCAATCAACCCTAATCCAATGCCCAAAAGCTTCAGATCGTCACCAGAATCATTCGCTGATGATGATTCTGAAAATACCAGTAGCCCAATACCAACCACGCCAATGGCAAAGCTCGTTAACCAACGTTTGTTGATATTATTCTTTTTGCTAATAAGACACTCTAAAAGTGCAGAAAAGAAAGGAGCAGTAGCTATCGACACCACTGTGCCCATTGCGACACCCGATAACTTCATCGAAGAGTAAAAAGCCAGAGGATAGATCGCCAAAGCCAGCGCACTCGCCGCTAACAACTTTTTGTTGAGCAAAAGCTTATCAAGTGAAGATAAGATCTTTCGATACGCCAAGCCCGCTTGCATTAGACCACCGACGCCCATAGAGAAAGCACCAATCGCTAGTGGGCTTAAATCAGGCGCAAAGCTTGCGGCGGTGCCTGTCGTGCCCCATAAAATAGAAGCAAACAAGATGGCTAAAGTGCCCGTTTGGAATTCGTTAACGCGATTGATGGCAAGATTCATTTCTATTACCCAATTTTCAGTTCTGAAATAGATAATAGTGAAGATTGATAAAAGTTAGTTTGCCGAAAGGACGCTATTGTTGTTTCTAAAGACTCTCTTTCATTGAGCCTAGAAACGCCCTTGGAGACATCCCAAAGTGCTGAGAGAAGCGACGACTGAAAGCAGACACATCACTATAGCCCACATTTTCAGCAATCAATTGAACCGGTAAATCGGTATGAGTTAACAAGGCTTGGGCTTTCTCCATGCGATATCGAGTGATGTATTTAAGCGCACTGATCCCCAGGCACTCTTTGAAGCGTTTTTTAAATTGAGTGGGGCTCAAACAGGCCGTTTCTGCAAGTTGTGAAATGGATAACGGTTGCGTGTAGTTATCCGCTATCAGCCTTTGTACCGCCCGGATTCTTGGGTCGATGCTCTTGCTCACTTGTTGTTGCTCTAACAGCAGTGAAAACACATCCAAGATGGATGACTCAATACCGCTATCGACCTGATATTCCAGCTGCTTCTCAACAAACAACAAGAAGCTCATCAAAGGTGGCGTTATCGTGAAAACCGAGAGCTCATGCTCCAACAAGTGCTGCGGCAACTCCGCCATATCCGCGACAATAAACCGCGCGGCTTCATCCGCTTTAAACGCATGCGCTGTAGTTACCGGAATCACCACACATTCTCCCACGGCCACTTTGCCGACATACCCCACCATCTCGATATTGATACTGCCTTGGATCGGCAATACCAGTTGATGATGGTCATCATGAGCATGGGTATTAAATTGCTTGGTGTAAGATCGAATACTTAAGCTAGATTTCATGAGCAACGCCGGAATTCAGTTTATTGAAACATGAGTGTTAAAAAGAAATTACATGATTTAAGCGAGGGAGTCACATCGGACTAGTATTTTTGTCGTATCTCTTTCTAGCCTTTCTAAGTCGGAGCAAAAAAGCCGTTTAAGTATTGATACTCAAACGGCTTTTTACTCAAGTCTAATTCGCAATCTCAAGAACAGTTAACCGAATCGGCTATCACTTCCTAACAAAATCGCTCATTCAGACTCTATTATTTTTGAAGTTGCTCTTTAGCGGCTTCAACCTTAGAAAAATCTAGGCCAAGCTCTTCAACTGCTTCTTTGATTAGCGCAGGGTTTTGCATTACCTGGCCCATCAGCATTTGAAGTTTATCTTGTGGTAAGCCAAGTTGGCTGATCGTCGCCATTGCTGCAAGAGGGTTCTCGGTCAACGTCTTGAATAGCTCGCTGATCTGCTCGTCGCTAATATTGTTCTCTTTCAACATTGCTAAAATCGGGTTCATTTTTTTGCCTTTGAAACACTAAATTAAGTAGGAGCACAGCATACCATCTAGCTGTGCTCGATTGTACTAGCAACTTATACTTTGCCTACTGTGAAGTAACCCTAAGCCTAGCGAGACTCTAATGGGTAAGAGCGGTAGCTCCACATACCATAGGTTCTAAGCGCATCTCGGTAGATACCTAGTAGCTCACCATCACTCGCCTTCTTAAGATCTGCGAGTGGCTTGTCTGGGTAAGAAACCGTATCAAAAGTAATGCCCTGAGGGCCGGTTTGCCAGCTAGCGATTTCAAACAGAGTTTGACCACGACGAACATGGCTTGCCGAGCTAATAATGGTCGCGTGCTTAATATCATGGCGAGCAAGTGCGTAGCTACTGAACAAGGCATTGCCAACCGTGCTAGTCGCATAGTTTTCTTCAATGATGCGATCTTTGCTTACCCCTTTATCGATAAGCCAGTCCGCCATCAACTTGCCTTCAGTCTTGTGGTTCTTGGGCACGCCACCCGTTAACACGATCATCGCATCCGGATTCGCTTTAGCCATCGCCAATGTCGTCTCAAGACGCTCAATCAAGATCTGATGCATTGAGCCGTCTGGATTCAGCGCATAACCTAGAGTAACGATAGCGCCGTGATCATCAAGCAACCCTTTGTCCGCAGATTCTTTAAGCGGTGTTTCTAGCACGCGATCGACCGTAGCAAAAATGCGTTTGATGTCTTCTGCTTTACCTTTGTTCAGGCTTTCTAGCTTCTCCATGTGCTTGTTGGATTCACTTTCATTACCTTCAAAACGCTGCCAAACCGCAAGATAAGCGTGAAGATCAACATCGTCTGGTGCAACCGTCAGCGCTTGTTCAAACAGCTCAATAGCTCGCTCTGCATTCTTGTTGTAGATCTGAGCGTTCGCTGCCGAGATAAGCAAGTCAGTACGGTAAGGTTCTAGTTGGTAAGCTTCTAACAATCGGTTAGTCACAATTTCCATGTTACTTGGCATTTTAGCCGTGAAGCCCGCGTGAGAAATTCTTGCCGGAGACTTAAACGCCTGCAACGCATCAAGAAGTAATTGGTCGACAACTTGTCGCTTGGTCACCAACTGCGCGTAATCCGCAGAAGCCTGTACAGCGCCATCGTTAGCTGCAAAAGAATAAGGTGTTGCGCCAAAAGCGAGCATGCCACCAAGAGCGAGGGCGATAATGTTCTTTTTCATGGAAAGATCCTGTGTCGTTAAGTGTTCACATCAGATTTGCTCACCAATGTAAGCCGCCAAGATTAAAAAACCGTGAACCAAACCTTACTCTCCAAGGTTTATATTCATTTGTTGCATAAGATGTGGCTGCAGATCACGATTTTATGCGCCAGAGTAGGCTCAAATATCCAGATAGCTTCGAGTTATGAGGAGCTCCCTTGATGTCTTAGGAATATTTAACTTCAAATCCCACCTGCCTATTCCATCTAAATCCGTAAGTTTCGAAGCTCTGTCTTATTTCTAAATGTACGTTTTATGTTCATTATTTCAGCAACTTAAAACGCTATCTCCCTTTTAGTCCACGCTCATTCACGTTTGCTCACCAAGTTCAAAAAGCACAGAGTGTGATATCAAATCAGTCAATTCACAGAAAATTCAAAAATCAATCATTGAACGATCGTTCAAGTGGTGCTTTAATAAATGACCAATACAAGGAGTTACCCCATGCTTAAGTTCTATTTTCACCAAACACCAAACCCAATGAAGATCGCTCTGTTTTTGGAAGAGACAGGCCTAGATTTTGAACTTGTTCCTGTCGATACCTTAAAGGGTGAGCAGCATTCACCGGAATATCGTTTAATCAATCCAAATGGCAAAACGCCTGCGATTGAAGATGAAGGACAACGTGTATTCGACTCTAACGCTATCCTTCTGTATCTCTCAGAGAAAACAGGCAAGCTTGGCGGTCAGCCAGAAGACAGAGCTGAACTACTCTCTTGGATGATGTTTATCGCGAGTGGCCTTGGTCCATATTCAGGCCAATCGGTACACTTCCGCCATGCTGCACCAGCAGGCTTAGACTACGCTGTGAACCGATACCTACGTGAAGCACAACGTCACTACGAAGTGTTAGAGAAGCATATAGAAGGTCGTGAGTTTATCGTCGGAAATGAGTACACGATTGTCGATGTCGCTGCATGGGGCTGGATTGATAAAGCACCTGTCGTGCTTGGTGAAGAAGGCTTAGAACCCTACCCGAACTTGAAGCGCTGGTTTAACGCAATCAACACTCGCCCTGCTGCACTGCGTGCTCGCGAAATCGGCAAAGGCATTGAGTTTAAAACCGAACGTGATGAAGAAGCGAAACGAGCACTGTTTCCTTCGAATTTCCCAATCAACGAATAATTCAGCATGAAGTAAACGATGTGGAGCGAAAGCTCATTACTGGGCGAGCTATCTAAAAATCAATAGTATTGTTTCTATTAACTGATACCACACTAGTTAAAATATCAATACTATTGATATAGCTATTGTAAGAACCCTTACCGACATCCGATGGTGTCTCTGTCGGTCGTGCCGGGGAAAAGTCCTGAATCAATTACTCTGGATCGCAGCGAATTTGTAAAGCATATGTTAGGCATGAATTAAACTTCGACTACAAAGCATAAACTTATTTTCAAGATACCAAATGAAAAAACAATCATGTGACAATCAACTAAAGAGACGATAAATGAGTTTTACAAAGACTAATAGCATTTGAAAGTAATATTAATTTTTGAATGCTAATTCAAATAATTAGGCGTTCTGATAGTTTTGCTTTTTTCGTTAATATTCTAGGCAACAAAATGAGATCAGGCTGCCTTAGTGCTTTACTTGTTACAATATCTGGTACGTGCTACCTGTCTATAGGTTTTTCAGGACTTGAGAATCAGTTTGGTATGGTATGGGCAGGAGCTGCGTTAATCGTCTTAATCGTGTTTAATTTGACGCTGCCACTCTCTTTAGGCGCTTACTTTTATACTACAAGTATATTAGGTTGGCACTGGTTTGAGGCATCATTATTCACGTTAGTACTAATAACCATCATAGTTCCTGCGATCATTAAATCTGTTAGTCACATTCTAAATCCAGCGTCTTCTGAAAATTAGACAGATTATTAGCGCGCAGGTTTAATGACATTGATTTTATCAATTTCACGTAAAAAAAGAGCCGCTTTAGCGGCTCTTGATTTTCAAACTATTCGAATCAGTTCAGATTACTCTTTACCGAATACGTTGTTTTCTTGTTCTTGTACACGAATGAAAGTTGTACGCTTAGTTAGCTCTTTAAGCTTTGCTGCGCCTACGTATGTACAAGTTGAACGTACACCACCAAGGATGTCAGAAATTGTGTTGTGAACAGAGCCACGGAACGGAAGTAAAACAGTTTTACCTTCAGCAGCACGGTACTTAGCAACACCACCTGAGTGCTTGTCCATAGCCGACTGTGACGACATTCCATAGAACTTCATGAATTGCTTACCGTCTTGCTCTACAACTTCGCCGCCTGACTCAGAGTGACCTGCTAGCATGCCGCCTAGCATTACGAAGTCAGCACCGCCGCCGAACGCTTTAGATACGTCACCCGCACATGAACAGCCACCGTCACCGATGATCATGCCGCCAAGGCCGTGTGCTGCGTCGCCACACTCGATGATTGCAGAAAGTTGAGGGTAACCTACGCCTGTTTTAACACGTGTAGTACAAACAGAACCAGGGCCGATACCAACCTTAACGATGTCTGCGCCAGCTAGGATTAGCTCTTCAACCATGTCACCCGTTACAACGTTACCAGCAGAGATAACTTTAGTCGGGAATTCAGCACGTACTTTTTGTACATACTCAACTAGGTGCTCTGAGTAGCCGTTAGCGATATCAATACAGATAAATACGAATTCGTCGCTAAGCGCCATGATTTGCTTAGTTTTCTCAAACTCAGCTTCAGAAGTACCTGTTGAAACAAATACGTTGTTCAGCGTTTTCTTGTCTGCTGTTTTTGCGAACTCAGCCCACTGCTCTACTGTGTAGTGCTTGTGTACTGCAGTCATAACACCGTGCTCTGCTAGAGCAGCTGCCATTTCAAAGCTTGCTACCGAATCCATGTTCGCTGCAATTACTGGAGTACCAGACCATTGACGACCGCTATGCTTGAATGTAAAATCGCGGGTTAATTCAACTTGAGAACGGCTTTTAAGGGTAGAACGCTTCGGACGGAAGAGTACATCTTTGAAACCTAACTTAAGTTCTTGTTCGATACGCATGATAATTTGTCCTGTAATCATATTACGTGTCGTGCGTTTTCGGTAAGCGTTGGCAGACGCTTTACTGAGTTTCGGACACAAAAAAACCGGAGCGTTGGCAGACGCTCCGGTTTTCAGCATTATAGGCTGTGATTTACTAACAGCAAGTCTGATATTTCATTTTTTTTTGTGCTATCCTCTCAAAGATTCCATATCTGGTAAAAGCTTCCCGCCCGTCATTTCCTACTAAATTCATAGTAATTAATAACTTAACAACATATTCACGCAAACGCTGTCGGTTTATTGCGCAAACGTTTCCCTTGCAAATTCGGCGAAAAAATCTTCGATAAGGCAAATTTGTGAAAAAAGTGCCCTTTAATCACATAAAAATCACACTTTTCTTGAATCAAAAAATGCGTTTTTTCTTAAATAATTTCATTTTTTTCTGACTTTTTTCGCTTCGAGTGCCGATCTCAGCCCTCTTTCATTAGCCCTGAAATTTATAAAGTACAAAGGCAAGATCGATTAGCACGTTCGAAACTTGGATGAGCGGGGTAAAGTCCACAAAATATGGCAGGTTAGGTGCGCTTATTTATGAGAACCCAGCGGATACAAGCCGCTGTTTATAGAGCCTAACAACAACTCGACTAAAGTTAACGAACACGGAACGCCTTTCTTTAGTTCGAACTCATTACTACAGGATCAGATACAAAAATGGCCAAGGGGATTAACCTTGGCCATTTTTATTTGGTTTTCAGAGTGCTCTTATAAGGCGATTCAATTTTCACCTTAAGGTACGTCAAGCCTTTTTCTGAGACATCAGAGCTTCAGCAGTCGCATCTTGAATCGACAAGAACAAGGATGTCACTTGCCCAGTTGGAGAACGCATCGGGTTAAGCGTGACGTTCTGATACATAAAGTCGGCTTGCTGAGTTACTGGCCTCACGTTGCGGCACTTAAACAGATAAGGCCTTTGTTGCCATGTAATGAAGCTGCGACAGCCTAGGTCATAGACTGGCTTGGTTTTCAGCCTAAACCACTCTTCTGGGATCTCAGGAAACAGTTCAAAGATCGATTTACCGATCGCGTCATGCGATTGCTTACCGCTATGGTGCGTCATAAAGCCATTCCAAACTTGTACCTGAAAGTCACGGTTAATGACCACCAGCCCCATATCGACGTTTTGAACCATGTCCACCATCCAGTGGAACTGTTCAAATTCAGCAGGAAGATTCAGCATATTAAAACTCCTCCATTAGGTAGGCCAATTTGTTGTCTAGAAGAGGCAGAGACTCATCAACGAACATAAACAGAAGGTCACAACGGATAGAAGTGCCATCAATGTTGTAGCTAACTTCAAAGGTCATGGTCTTTTTAAATGAGCCGCTGGTATTTTCGATGACCGAGTCGATCGAGATATGTTGCCCTAGTAGAACAGGCGAACTCTGGAAGAAACGAACTTCTGATTGCTCCCCTAACCCATTCAAGAAAGAGCCGACTAAGATGTTCGATACATCCATCAGCAGCTCTAGTTCTTCTAGCTGCTCGCTTTCTGTTGGCACCTTCATGAGCTTCTTAAGGTCGCTCACACTGGAATCACTCAACAAAACTAGTGCTTCACCTGCAATGCCTTCTCCGCTGAAGCCTTGGCAAACACCCGACACTTGGTCGTTGTCGGCTAGGTCGCGAAGTGCCATGTGCAATTCACTCACTTCGAAGATGTTAACGTTCGGCAGCGGTAGGTGAACAAACACATTAAAGTGACGAGCCAGTGCATCAGCGGCACGGCCTATCGCTACGTTCGCGACTTCCATATAGATATCGCGTCTGCGAAGTATTGGCAGTTCTAAAGCGGTTGGGGTAATGATTTGAGGTTGTTTTGGCGGCTCAACATGCTCACGTAAAATGGCTTTTAGCGCTTCTTTATCGATCGGCTTTTGCAAAAATGCTTTGGCGCCAAGATCCAGCACCTTCTTTTGTGCTTTTGGTTGTATGTCACCAGAAACAACGACAACAGGCGTGGTATCACCTAAACGTTGCATCTCTTCCAATGTGCCATAGCCGTCTAATTCCGGCATGGTTAGGTCGAGGAACATCAATTTGAATTGGTTTTTAGCGAGCTCTTCAAGTGCATTAAGCCCATGAACAGCAAAAGTTATATCTGCATTTAGAGAACTAGGCAGTGACCGAGCCATCTGCTTCCTTGCTAACGCAGAATCATCACATATAAGAACTGGGAACGACATAAATGCACCACTGACAAATTAAAGCTAATTCGACCGAGTGTAACAGAACATTATGGTATCAGGTACGGGGTGAATGGATTTATGTGCAGATTATTAGTAAGAATGATGAAACAGGTGGGTAAGCTATTATTTCGCATTATTCTTCATGAAAAACAATATGCTACAAAGGTAATAGCCAATCCTTGCTGTTGAGTAATAGCACTATTATATTTAACAGCAGCCTTAACAAGCGGGTTTATTAAGGCTCGACTGACTCATTCATTGAACGGCTTTATGTAGCCATGATAGAGAGCTATCCAACAAAGCTAATGCAAGAGAACTAGAACTGATATGAAGGCCATAAAATCAGTAATGCGAAACGTATGATCACAGCAAATACCAACAACGCGATCCCCAGGCGATACCATTTGTATTCGGCGATGTTCATTGGGATACGCTTGTAGAACATCGTAATCACGCCTTTCCAATCGCTACTGCGTCTTCCGTACTGCATCATGCTCGTCAAAACAAACAGTGCGCCAAGCACTAACATTCCTTTTTCAGCCCAGAACAATCCAACTTCCATTTGTGTATTCCTTGATAAAACGGTGAGCAACTCAAATCATTCTAGTCACCTTTTAGCTCGGTTTCTGTAAGACCAAGGTCTAAATTACGAAGTACGCAATTTAGGGCTTATAGGTCATTGTTGGTAATTGATAGTTCTCGGTCAGCAATACAACGTTTATCGTTCAAGGTTCCATGGTAAAGGCGAGCATCACAAGCAAATCACGTATAAGCATGATTCGACAAATCTGGAGATTGGTTGTTCTTTTGAATGACACGCATCAATTGGATAAGCAGCAGAATACCTGTCACGCCTAAGCCAACACCGATTCCGCCCCAAATCCCTGCCAATTCGAACTTAGGCATCAAATACCAAGCCGCAGGCAAGCCAAATACCCAGTAACCGATGGCAGTCATCACGGTTGGCATAGAGACAATCTTCATGCCTCTTAGCAGGTTAATCGCCAGTAGTTGCCAAGCATCAACAATAAAGCACAAAGCAACGACCCAAATCACAGAAGCCAGTAGTGAAGTCATAGCACCCGTGCCATCGTCTAACTTGAAGATAGAAGCGATCATCTCAGGCCATATAATGAACACGGCCGACAACGCCACACTCAACACCGACACCAATATGAAGCTTTGAATCGAGGTTCTTTTTATTCCTTCGTAGTTACCCGCGCCAAAATCACGGCCAACCAAAATCGCCGCAGCTTGTGAGAAACCAAAATTGAAGTTCCAAGTAAAGCTTAAACATTGCAGCAAGATTTGGTGCAAGGCTAACGAAGCAATACTGATCGTGCCCGCCATCAAGGTGCCACCGTAAATCAAGCCATGCTCAAGTAAAGCAGCCAAGCCGATAGGTAGACCCATCAACAACAATGGGCTCATCAACTTGATTGAATACTCTTCTGTATTTAGCCAAGGGGCGAACTGCTTAAACTCGTCACGCTTAAATACCCAAACCGTGTATCCAACCATCACGATAAATGCCGCGATAGCCGTACCAAGCCCTAAACCTGTTAAGCCCATGTCTAATTGGAAGGTGAGAAAGTAGCTCACTGGCACATTCAGAATTACGGTGATAATCGACATCACAAGAATGGAGCGCACGTTGCCAAACGCACTGGTTAAGCCACGAAGTACCAACAAGATAAGCGAAGGCAACATTACCCACTTCAAAGCATGGACATATTCCATGGCTAAAGTGATCACTTCTGGTGGCTGTTTGGCTGCTTCTAATACCAACGGAGCAAACCAGAAGCTGGCCATTAAGGTCACGCTGAGCACGAATGCCAACATGGTTGCGCCTTTCACCGCCAATCTAATTTGAGTATTACCAAACTCAGGGCGAGCTACTCGCTGACCATAAGCGATCGCAATCAAATTCGCGACACAACCCACGGTGCTGCTCGCAATAATGAAGATGAAAAAGTAGATTGAGGCACCTAAGCCACCAGCCGCAAGGGCTGACACACTGATACGCGACATCATCCAAACATCAGTAAGGACTAAAGCCATAGAGATCAGCTGTGAAATGATCAAAGGGAATGCAAGAGTGAGTATTTTTTTCATGAGCGCCTCAGTTAATTTCGCCCAAAATACGATCGATGAGGCTGGCGTTCAATTGATAAATTTGCGACTCTAACATTCCATAAACTCATGCGAACGAATTATGACCCCATATCCTAGCTTGCCATCATCACATAATGGCTTAAAAGCCTTTGAAGCTGCCGCAAGGCTGATGAGCTTTACTCTGGCTGCCGAAGAGCTGCATGTGACACAAAGTGCGATCAGCCGACAGATCAAACAGCTTGAAGATGAGTTAAACGCATCACTGGTTATTCGTAAGCATCGAGCCATAGAATTAACGGTACAAGGTCATGATTTGTATGTCGCTTTGCGAGAAAGCTACGGTAATATCGAAGCTGTTATCGCCTCTTGGAGTGAGCCCAAGCAGAAGCGTATCGTGATCAAAGCGACTCTGAGTTTCGCGACGCGAGTATTGATCTCCAAAGTTCGGGAATTAAACGAGCGTTATCAAGATCATGAGATAGTCATTGTTCCTGTGATTGAGGAAGACGAATCGATTAATAGTAGTGAGTATGATCTACTGATCTTCCACACGCGTTTCAAAAAACGCTATGACAAGGCACCTGACATTACCTTCTTGCGTGAAGAGTTCATGGCGCCGGTTTGCTCTACTAGTTTAACCACCAAAGACACCGACCTTGATTCAATCTTAACCTTGCCAAGGCTGCATCCAACCTTAGATCATCACGACTGGAAAGTGTGGCTGGCCGATGTTGAATTCCCACCAAAGAAACCTGTCAGAAATACCAGCTTCTTGTCTTTAGATATGGCGCTCAGTGCCTGTCTATCCGGTGAAGGGGTTACGGTCACGGATCTGTTGTTAGTTCAACAAGATCTCCAACGAGGCTTCTTGTACTGCCCTAGAAATGCAAAAATCCAACACAGTGCTTGGACTTACTTCATGCACCAGCGTAGTCACACGCCTATCATCAACGACCTTATTGAATGGCTTAGAGAAGAGACAACAAAAGAGATCGAGTTGCTGAAAGTACTCGCACAGCAATATCAATGGTTTGGTGTAATAGAACAGGACAAAGACTTTGGTCGGCTCTTCTAAACTACGTTATGATTCCTTTTCCCCTCAACCAATTGATATTTTTATGCCTTCTTTCTCTTTTTCACTGATCCCTGTAGGGGTTCGGTTCATAATCCTTTCTGCTTTTGGATTCGCACTGATGTCAGCTTGTGTGAAATACGTTAGCAATTACGGCATACCTGTATTTGAAATTGTTGCAGCAAGGGCTTTGGTGTCGTTGATCATCAGCTACATCGACGTCAAACGAAAAGGCATTTCGATCTGGGGAAATAACAAACCTTTGTTGTTTGTTCGAGGCGCAGTTGGTACAGCAGCCTTGATGTGTGTTTACTACGCTGTGACCACTTTGCCATTAGCCGAAGCGACCATTCTACAATACGTTCATCCTGTATTTACCGCCCTACTTGGCGTGTTATTTCTGAAAGAACGCGTCCAAAAATCGACCATGACCTGCATTGCGTTCTGCCTAGCTGGGCTATTAGTGATGGTACAACCAAGTATGAACAGTGGCGCGAGCAGCGAGTTACCGCTATTTAGCATTATGGTGGCGTTATGTGGCGCATTTGGTAGCTCAATTGCTTATGTGATTGTGAGAAAACTTAGCCAAACGGAAGATAGCTCAGTCATCATCTTCTACTTCCCATTGGTTGCGCTACCAATCTCAACAGCTCTTATCTGGAACGACTTTGTATGGCCTAGCCTATTCCTAACCATGATGCTTGTGCTCGTCGGGATTTTCACACAAATAGGACAATACGGTTTAACCAAAGCAATGCAAACCCAGGCAGCAGGTAAAGCTTCAGCTTACTCATACGTGCAGATCGTCTTCTCAGCGCTATTAGGTGTGTGGATCTTCAATGAGATTCCATCGGTTTGGACTTATCTAGGTGGTGGCCTGATTGTCACTGGTGCACTCATTAACGTGTTTGGTAAACAGCTATTGGTGCCGTTCAAGGCTAAATAAGTAACCCACTCAATATCAGCTGATAAATAGAATCTAAAAAGGGCATTGCGGATTATTCCACGATGCCCTTTTCTATAAATGCTCTCTAGCGCGCTTTCATTCAGCTAACCAACTTTAACAAAGCGGCGTATTACGTAACTAACTCGTGGCATTTCGTAACTTAGGATCATCACTCAAATACTCAACAAACTCGATTTCAAAGCCTGCAGGATCCACAAAGTAGACATTTTTTCGATAAGGTTCTTCGGCACCGGGTTTGGCAATTGGAAAGCCCGCATCAACAAGGCGTTGAGTGACACTTTCGATATTATTGGTCACATAAGCGAAGTGTGCGAGACCAACAGAATGCCCAGCCAAATCTCTATTTTCACCTTCACCGTGATCACTTATTGCTATGTATTGGTACTCGTCGCCAAAATGCAGCCAGTTACGTGGCTTACCTGACCACTCCCCTTTTCCCTCATCACGGACATACCAATGAGGGAACGCCGCTTTATAGAAAGCCAGCATTTCTGGGATATCTTTTACCACTAAATTCACATGTTCAAGTTGGATCATTCTTCTCTCCTTAAAGTATTCTCGTAAGCAACGTTGCATATCCTAATACCTCAAGTTAAGTTGAGGTAAAGCACTAATTTGCATTTATTTCGAGAACGTCTTTAGAGCCCAAACTGTTCTACTTTGACTACATACAAACCTTAAGTTTAGACGACTTAATCTAATGTGGCTTCCTTGCCTGTGTTCTGTTCTTTGTGCCTTGGTGATCTCGTTGTTCAGAACAGATAACTAAATCGCGACACACATTGGTGTATTTGAAACAGGGTCACGAAACACGCTCGCTTTGAGATCAAACACGTTACTGAGCATAGTTTCGGTCATCACCTCATCAGGCGAGCCTTCTGCTATTAAACACCCTTTTTCCAAAACCACTAGATGGTCGCAGTAACGACTGGCTTGGTTAAGATCATGCAACACAACAACCACCGTTTTTCCTTTGGCATTCATCTGTTGCATCAGGTTCATTAATTCCACCTGGTGAGACATATCAAGGTATGTGGTCGGTTCATCCAACATCACTACGTCCGTATCTTGTGCAATTACCATCGCAATCCATGCTCTTTGACGCTGGCCACCAGACAGTGACTCAACAGGCTTATCAGCAAACTCAAGCACACCTGTATCACGCATAGCTTGTTCGACAATCCTTTGATCGTCCTGCCCTAGCCTCCCCCAATGAGACACATAAGGCGAACGGCCATATTCGACCAACTTTCTTACCGTGATCCCCTCAGGGCTTACCAAGATTTGCGGAAGAAGTGACAACGAACGAGCAAGCGCTTTATCGCCATAGCTTGATAGCGGTTTGTCTTCAAACAACACCTCTCCAGCCACTGGTTTGTTAATTCTGACTAACGTCTTTAACAAGGTAGATTTACCGCACCCGTTAGGTCCTATCAATGCGGTGATTTTTCCCTTAGGGATAGAAACCGACAGGTTCGGTATGATCGTTTGTTTGCCGTACGCGACGGAAAGATTCTGCGTTTTAAGCATGGTTACCAACCTCGATAACGATAGAGAAGAAAGATGAAATAAGGCGCGCCAATCACAGACGTGAGAACGCCTGCTGGCAATTCAATAGGTGGTTGTAGACCTCTGGCCAACCCATCAGCGCTGGTAACCAGAATTGCCCCCACCAGTGCAGATGCTGGGATTAACAATTTATGATTATGCCCAAACAACAAGCGTGCTAAGTGAGGTGCCAATAAACCCACAAAACTGATCGTTCCAGCAACAGAAACGCTAACACTGGCAAGCAATACAGCGGCCAATAACGCGAGAGCTTGAATCTGTTTTGGATTAGTGCCCAATGTGGTCGCACTTTCCTCGCCAAGCCCCATCACATCTAATCGCCACGCCAACCATAATGCCATGGGTAACAACAAGAGCAGCACGCTCCAAATAAACGGGACTTGCTGCCAGTTTCGTCCCCAAAGGCTGCCAGTAAGCCACACCATAGCCGTGTTGATCTCGATCGGGTTGGTAACCAGCAAGAAGTCGATACAACTGGCCAGAAACGCACTCACCGCAATACTAACCAGCGCCAATTTGGCGGGTGTTGGCCTTGACCACCATGCCAATACCGCAATCAGCCCTGCAGCCAATACCCCACCGAACATAGCTACAACAGGAAGCACACTGACTGGCGCATTGGGGAACCAAACTAAACTCGCTGTCGCAGCAAGGCCTGCCCCGGCGCTAATACCCATAAGATCAGGCGATGCTAACGGATTACGTATCACGCCTTGCACTAATACCCCTGAAAGCCCTAACCCTGCGCCCACGCTTATCGCGAGCAACATACGTGGTAGCCGATACTGATGGATAACAAAGTCGTCGCTGGAAAACGCGACCAAATGTTCGATGACTTGAGAAACAGAAAGCGAAGCTGCTCCGACAAACAAACCTGCGGATGCCACTAATATGAGAATCCCTGATAACAAAATTATCTTAGTGTGATAGTGCATTAAGATCTCCTCGTCGCAATCAAAATAAAACAAGGTGTTCCGAGCAAAGCAGTAATAACACCAACGGGTGTTTCAGTCGGGAAAGCAATCGCTCGCGACAGTGCATCTGACCAAGACACTAATGCTGCGCCTGCCAATGCTGAAATAGGAATCAGTAAATGATAATTGTGCCCAACAATAGGTCGAACCAAATGAGGCACTAACAATCCAACAAAGCCAATTGGCCCTGCGATAGCGACGCTTGCTCCGGCAAGCAACACGATCGTCAGTCCACTCACGAGGCGAGTAAACCTGATGTTGCTGCCCAACCCCACTGCAACTTCTTCGCCAAGTGCCAGTAAGTTGAGGTTGCGGGCAAGACTCATTGCCAACACCAAACCAATCACTACAGGCGGCCAAAGCTGTTGCCATTGCTCATCATCCACACTAGACAGTGAGCCAGTAAGCCAATGCAAGACGCTATAAGCCATGTCGTCAGCAAGAATCAGCGCCGCTCGTGTCAGTCCGAGCAATAACGCAGTAATGGCGATACCCGCGAGAACCAAACGTAACGGATGAGAACGTTCGGAGAAAAAACCACCGAGGAGCATAACGGCACCGCCGCTTAGCAATGCACCAAGAACCGCATTAAGGATTGGGTTTAAATCACTAACCACAGGTATGCCTATTGCAGCTAACGCCATAAAACAGGCTGCGCCAGCGTTAATGCCAAGAATCGACGGAGACGCGAGTGGATTGCGCGTCAAACCTTGCATCAATAACCCAGCGACGGCCAAACTCGCACCAATCAATAGCCCAGCACAAGTTCTTGGCGCTCTTAGCGTCGCCAATATTTGATGAGTCATGTTGCTTTCATCAAACGCAAACCAGTAGTGAATCAAGTCACTCAATGTTAAAGAGAAATTAGACCACCCAGTCATAGAGGCCGCGTAACCAGACAGTGCCAAACACGACACTAATGCCGTAAATAATATGACTCGCCACGACAGTATTGGCCAGAATCGCTTACTTTTAGAGAACGACATCGTACTCATGATGGGTCCAAGATCTGCTCAAGATTTTTCGCCATTTGTTCTGCCGCTAACATGCCTCGATTCAATGACCAAAGTGCTGGTGACACTTCTACAACTTGCTGATTTTTAGCAGAGGTTAGTACATTGAATAACGGATTTTTCTGCCAATCATCAACAATATTAGGATGAGAGTAAGCGCCAAGGAGCAACCAATCCGGATTGGTTTTCAACAACAACTCAAAACTGGTTGGTAAATATGCCTTCTCTGTTGGTTTCACAATAGGGCTCGCAATACCTAATGCGGTCAGCACGCCCCCTGCGTAAGATGCAGGGCTATGTAACCACATACCTTTATCCGACACGACAGCGAATTGGACGGTTTGTTTGAGCGAGAAATGACTTTTGAATTCAGCCATGGCGTGTTGATGTTGTTGAATTCGTTGTTCCATTGACGATTGCTTGTCGAGAGCGATGCCAATCTTGAGCGCAGACTCCAAATTCTCTTGATACGTCTCGCCGCGGCTTTTGAGCAGCAGAGTTGGTGCGATGCGTTGTAAATCTTGATAGACAGTACGATGACGCTCTGCATCTGCAATGATCAGGTCAGGCTTTAATACCGCAATGGCTTCTAGGCTAGGCTGAGAACGCATGCCAACTGATTCCCATGGTTGAACCAATTCGCGTACCGCCGGAATCACTCGCGAAGCATCATTGTCATCAGCAACACCAACAGGAGAAACCCCCACCGCAGCTAGCGCATCTACAAATGAGAACTCCAACACCACAATACGTTGCGGAGTAGTCGCTATCTCAAACTGACCCTGCTCATCTTGTATGACCCTGGTTTGTGCTGAACTGGAGAATGAAAACAAGCTTAAAACCAACAAAGCTAAGGTTATCGCTATCCTGCTGAATAAAAACTGCTTATTGAGTGACAGCAGTCCGTTCGACAGCATCAATTGATTCGAAAACAAAAGGCGAGAGTTGTTTTCCATATTTAATTTTCCTTAAACGCTAGAACCGTGAAAGTCGCCAAGAGTATTGGCGACTTTTATTCGTTATTACTTTCAATAAATTACGTATTAGAACTGATAATTCAGATCCAAAGTGTAAGAACGTCCTGGTGCTGGATAACGACCAACCGGGCTGGTATCAATACCGCGGAAGTAATAGTCCTCATCAAACAAGTTGTTCACCGCAAGGTTCATTCGCAGCTTACTGTTTTCATCCTTGTACAAATCCGAACCTAGGTTAAAGTTCCAGACCATGTAGGCAGGCACTTTACCTGTCGCGCCCGTTGCATCTTCGGCACTTGTATTCGCATTGTCAGAGTAAGACTCGCTGAAGTAGTAACCAGACAAAGTCGTATCTACCTTGCTAAAGGCGTAAGTCGCATCCCAGCTAAATTGGTGTTTAGACGTATAAGGGAGTTGATTACCTTTGTTTGCACCCTCTTCCTCTAACGTTGCATCTAAGTAGTTATAGCCAGCGCCCAAACTCAAAGCTTGCATCGCTTGAGGAATATAACGACCAGAGAGCTCAACACCTTGGTGAAGGGTTTTACCAATGTTATCGAAAGTTTGGGTAGCACTTTGCCATTGCAGCTGATCTTCAAAATCAATGCGGTAAAGTGCAATGTTAAAGCTGGTTGAATCTTGGTTGTAGCGAGCACCCAACTCGTAGTTCCACGCTAGCTCACTGCCCTCTTCACCCTTGCCTCGAATGTAAGCAATTTGTGGTGCACGCAAAGATTTCTGTGCATTAGTGTAACCAACCCATTGCTCTGTCAGGTGGTATGCCAAAGTTAAGCCCGGCAACCACTCCGTCACTTTGTTGTCTGTGCTTTGTGCTGTACCCAGATCATCAAACGTCATATCAATCGATTCGTAACGAATACCCGGCGTGACTTTCAGTACGTCATTGAACAGGCCGATTTCATTGCTGATGTAACCAGCAAAAGCGTCAGTATCTAAGTGCCAATCACGTGGGGTTGTTGTAGCACCACCAGCAATTGGCGTTTGAGTCAGCTTGTAATCGATATCTTCGTTGACGTAGCGTGCCCCAACAATCACATTTTGCGTTACGGTATTTCCGTCAAAGTACATCGCGAGTTTAGGTTCAACACCATAAACAGCAAATTCACGTGGTGACGTACGAATATCGGTTGATGGTAATGCCGGGTCCGCCCAGTGACCGCCAGCGCTGTTAAAGCCCCATTGGAAGAAACGCTCAGAACGGTGGCCAAACGTCAGTATTTCTAATTCGGCGCTATCTGCAATATTCAAGTCATGTAAATACTTCAGGCTCCAACGCGTTGAAGTGCCTTGATATTCATCGTATGGGCGCTTCGACTGAGTACGATCTTTTTCGTAATCATCTGGCGATAAAGCGCCCGGCATTTGGGTGTCGGCATCATAACGTTGAACGAAAGCTTGTAACTCTTGAGTATCGCTCAGTAACCATTGCAATTTCGCTTGGAAGTTTTTTACATCCGTGTCGGAGTGTTCACGGAAGCTCTCACCTTTTAAGAAGTTCCCCTCGACTTGAAGTGCCAGCGTATCGGTTAACCAACCACCCGTTCGCAGGTAAAAGTCGTTGAGCGGCGTATCGCCACCCTCGAATACAGTAAAGCGATTACTGATTTCCGTTTGCCACTCATGTGGAATAGGCTTGGTCACCAAGTTGATCACACCACCGACGTTGTTTGGTCCGTACTGAACCGCCGCACCGCCTCGCACAATATCAATACGATCAAGCATCGACAGCGTTGCAGGGAAAATTGATTGTCCTGTGTGACCATACGGCGCCAGTGTCAGAGGAACACCATCCATGAGGAATTGAGCGTGCCCACTGCGACTCGCTTTCAAACCACGCACTGAGATGTTAGGCAAAACACCGGTGCCCGTTTCGTCTTGAACCTTAATGCCCGGTACACTTTGGAAGGCAGAGTCAATCGAGAGTGCGCCAGTCTTTTTAATTTGTTCATTAGTCAGAACAGTACGAGCTCCCGGATACTCTTTCACATCCTCAAGTTCTGAATTACCGATCAAGCTGCCCGTCACGACAACCGTTTCCATGGTCGTCGTTTGTGGATCTGACGCGGCAAATGCGCCCATGGAAGTCACTGAAGCGATGGCCATTGCAAGGGCACTTAGACGCAACTTTTGATGTGATTGAGTACAGGGTTTACCATCCAAATTCTGGTAAGGCATGAAAATCTCCTAAATAGGCAAGTTAGGATCAAAGGCTATGTTTACGATTCAGCGCTTTGATCCTATGGGCTAAACGGCCTCAAAATGAAGCCAACTGTTCACTCACTCGTAGTGAACAAATCAATCGTTTTTAGAGTCGAACTAGCTCTTAGAAATGAACGAACTCTTAGAACTGAATTAGCTTTTAAAACTGATAGCCGTAGCTGAGCATAAATTCGGCTGGTGCTCCGTAACCAATCTGGTTAGTACCAGACGTGCCGTTGGTTGCGCCCAGAATGTATTTCTCATTAAGCACGTTGTAAGCATTCGCTTGAACTTTGTGACGACCCGTGGTGTACGCTGCCATCAAGTCAACCGTGGTGTAGTCACCCAGAGCTACCGCTTCATCATTACCCGCGTAACGGTCGCCTACGTATTTCACGCCACCACCTAAACGCCAGTTGTCATCTAACTGATAAGTGCTCCAAAGAGAGAACAAATGATCAGACACATCGTTTGGCTTTTTGCCTGTCTCTTTGTTCTCCGCGTCTAAATAGCTGTAGCCTACAGAAATGTCCCACTGCTCGGTAAACTGACCGCGAGCTTCTAATTCAATACCTTGGTGACGAGCTTCGATCTTGTTAACAACGTCTCCGTCTATATTGGTTTCAGGTTGTTCTTGATCGATTTGGAAGACCGCGGCATTCAGCATCAAAGCGTTATCTAATAGGTAAGCTTTTGCGCCAATTTCTTTTAGATCGGTGTGGAAGAATTCTGCTAATTTAGGGTTGATGTAGATACCTGAGTAAGGCAATTGCCATGAACGAGCTAAGCTTGCGTACACTGACATATCGTTGTTGATTCGGTAGACCAAACCACCGCGGTAGCTCACTTTGTCATCGTCTAGATTCTCTTTTGCTGAGCCCGCTTTTTGCTGTTCCAGCTCCATCGAGTCGTAACGCACATTGCCGATCACTGAAAGATCACCAAAGGTGTAAACGTCTTGAATGTATACACCTGTCGTCGTTGTCGTGTTATCACGGAAAGGTTTGAAACCCGGATCAGGTGTTGGGCCTGCTACAGGGTTGTAGATATCTTTTGGAGGTAAGGTTTTATCACTTGCGAGCGTTAAGTCGATATTGATCTGATTATAATCCGCACCGATCATCATTTGGTTCGAATCGGTTTCCCAAACTAGCTCAGATTGAAGAGTCGTCGTGGTACGAGGATCGTAACCGAAGTTATTTACAGTCTGAGATACTTCATTCCCAGTTACCGTCCCTTGGCGTGTACCCTTTTGCTCAAGCTCGATATGGTTGTATGCTGCGCGGTTTGTCCATGCCCATTCACTGTTCAAAAGCCATTCATAATTAACGCCAACACGAATGCTGTCCGACTCTTGATAGTCATTCGTACCACCGTAAAATGTGCTTTCCGAGACATCGACAGGCTTACCGTTTTTAGATGGAACACCACGATATGGCACCAACTCTTGGTGCGCATATTCTACATCGAGATCAATGGTATGCCCCTCAGCAGGCAATACACGAATGGTCGGTGCGATAAAGAAATCATTAGAGTCGACGTGATCTACATAGGAATCAGACTGTCGACTTTCCACGTTGATACGACCACTAACCTTGTCACTAAGCGCCATCGAGCTGTCAACCTGACCAACAAAAAGATTATTGCTGCCAACACTGCCGTTGACGTGTGTGAAATTATCACCGTTAGCACGCTTGGTGACCAAGTTGATGATACCGCCGGCTGAACCTCGGCCGTAAAGTGCGCCTGCAGGGCCCTTTACCACTTCGACACGCTCGATATTCGCAAGGCTTCGGTACGATTGCAGAGTCCCGTCATCACGCATACCATCACGGTACATGTCGTTGAGTGCATCAAAACCACGAATCACAAATTGGTCTCGGCTTCCCTCACCCAAGGTATTGTTAACCCCTGCGACACCATCAAGTGCATCCACCAAACGTACAGCACCGCGGTCTTCCATTTCCGTCTTTGTGACCACCGATACTGCCTGCGGTACATCCAACCATTCGACATCCGTTTTGGTTCCTGACTGAGGCATGTGCTCCGCGTAACCTTCGTACTGATGACCAATAACTTGTAGGGTTTCATCTACCGTTACTTCTGCAGCCATTACATTCGACACGGTAGCCACTGCGGTTAATGCACCTCCAATAGCCAAAGCGAGAGGGGACAAGGCCAATCTAATGTTCATTTTCTAATTCCGTTTTAGTTTATAAAATAACAATATTGCGAATAAGAACAAATATCATTTATATTTGCAATATATATTTTTTGATCTATATTTGCTTTGCAATATGCAACACCACTAATGATATAAGAATAAATAAAAACAATAAGATAGAAAAATTCTCTTTCTTTTAACCCCGAAAGAGAGCACTTGAAAGCGAGTTGTGAGCAGGCGACAACAACGTTTTGGAAATTAGGAAAGCCCCATGAAATCTACGATAATCATCGTGAGTCACGTCGTGAATGATGCGATCACTCACGGCTTCGTGCCGACAGCAAAAGCGATGGGTCTCCACGTCATTTTGATCACAGACCACAAACTCAACCACTTAAAACTGGCAAATGAAGATGACCGCTTTAATCCCGATGAAATTTTGGAATGCGATGTCTTCAACCCTCTTGAACTCATCGAAATCATCACAGAGCAAGAGCTAGAACCTCATGCTGTTTTCAGTAACAGCGACCACCTACAAACTTCCACCGCAATCTGTGCACAGTTCTTTGGTGTGCCTGCTAAAGATTGGAATGTGACTCTTAAGGCGAAAAACAAATACTTAACTCGTCAGGTTCTCAACGAAAAATCGTTACCTAATACTCAAAGTGTTTTGTTAAGTCGAGAGAGCGCTCCTGTATTCGATTTCGATTTTCCTGTCGTTGCGAAGCCCAAGGAAGGCGTGGCTAGTTTAGACGTGCAGCGCTGCGAGTCTGCAGCTGAGCTGGATAACTATTGCGATACGTTTTGGCAAAAGCACCCTACGACTCCCATTTTGGTTGAGGCGTTTTTACAAGGTCCGCTTATCACTGTCGAAACCATTGGTGACGGGGAAAATTTAGTCGCACTTGGGGGGTTCGATGTAGAACTCTCTGCGCCACCTTACTTCATCGAAACCGCTGCGAGTTGGAATGGTATTAACAGCGTTCACTACCGAGAAGAATGTATACGTCAGCTTCAAAAATTTGGGGTGGGGTTTGGTGTCTGCCATAGCGAATTCATCATCACAGATTCAGGGCCGGTACTGGTCGAGATCAACTATCGAAGTATTGGTGATGGACGAGAGTTTTTACTTGATAACCTCAGTGGCGGGAATTGGTTCAATACCATCTTAAATCTTCACTTGGGTCACAAGCTTGACCCTATATTTCGTATTGATGGCAGTGCCCATGTGCACTATGTAGTGGCGCAACAAAGCGGTTTGATTGAAGGGTCATCAACCTCTTTCATTCACCAAGAGGGCGATATTGTCACTCAACAGCAAGTGCTTAAGAAGGTTGGTGAGACGTTCCAACAAAGTTTCTCCAACAAGGATTACCTAGCGAGAATTTCGGTCGTTTCTCCTTCTGGTCGAACACTAGAACCCGCGCTACAACAGGCAATCTCTCGCTTCAATCTAACAGCAACAAACGAGGTAACAGCATGAATGAAAACGCGTTATACCTCACTCAACGCTTAGTCGATACTTGCTTGCGTGAAGATTTATTCGGATTAGTTTCTCAAAGCCGATTTGAATCTCAGCTCCCGAGTACACTCAAGTTATCTTCTTATCCTCGTAATCAAATTTGGGCTGTTTTTGCGGGTTCAGACTTTACACTCTACTTGCCCGTTACTCCGAGCTATTACATGCAGCGTTGGGTATACGGCCAACCAGATGGCTCGAAAGGTGATAGTTGGTTCATCGAGAGAAATGGTGTCGTTGAAGCACAGCAGCACTATCAAGATTGGATCGAATTATTGAAAGCAGGTGCTCACGAAAGCTCGCATTCGTTATTAGATGGTTATTTGCAAGAACTCGAATGCGCAGAAAAACACAAAGGATTGTGTGATAGCGCCTTCAGTCAGTACTCGGAAGCACTCATGCTGCCAATTTCTCAACTAGAACGTTGGGAGCAAAAGCTATTACGTGCCGATCAAATCGCATCCTATCTTGACCACCCTTACTACCCGACAGCACGTGCTAAGTTCGGTTTAAGCGATCACGACCTAGAACAATTTGCGCCAGAATTTGCACAATGCTTTGAACTTCGTTGGCTCGCAATCGAAAAGTCACTCGTTACATTGACCAGTCCACAACCAGAATGTTGGCCAACGATGGAGCAAGTGGGTCTGCCCGCCGATTTTGCTCTTAGCCATGAGTTATTCCCCGCACACCCATTAACACTAAGAAGTCTTGATGGACTTCCTGACGGTGTCATTGAAGCGCCGGTTGCGTGTTTTGAGGTGACTCCTACCCTGTCAGTACGCACTGTGGTTGTGAATCACGCACCACAGATCCACATCAAGGTGCCGCTGATCATGCGATCTTTGGGTACTAAAAACATTCGCCTAATCAAACCCTCCACGCTCTATGATGGGCATTGGTTTGAACGTTTGTTGACGCACTTAGAGCAAACAGATCAAGATCTACACGGCACGTTTTTCCATTGTAATGAGAAACATGGCGGCCATGTTGGAGACGATAAAACCTTTGCTTACGTTGTGCGTGAATATCCGCCGAATTACTTCCAAGACAAAGCACTGGTGCCTGTGGCTGCTCTTGCCAGTCCAATGCCTGATGAACGCTTGTTCTTGGAACACCTCGCCGAACAGTATTATCAGCAAGATACACTGACTTGGTTTAAAGATTACGTTGATCTGCTTTGCAAAGTGCATCTTACATTGTGGATTCGTTACGGTATCGCGTTGGAGTCTAACCAACAAAACGCCATCATTGCATTCGATGAGCAAGGCAAGATGACCTTAGCCATGAAAGACAACGATGCAGCGCGTATCTGGCCAGAACGTTTCCAAACGTTTGAACAACAATCGCCTGTAAAATGTGAGCAGCTTTTAGATCAACGCATCACTGTAGACAACGAACTTGCTCTTGGTCAGATGTTTACCACGATTACTTTGCAGTTAGACATTGCCGCGATTGTCGAAGCAATGGCGACGAAAGGAATCGCCACGTCAGCTTATCTGTATGAAGTGGTTGCCAATAGCCTTTCCCTACAGCTTAGCCAGTTGGACAAACAAGGACACAACACCAAGCTCGCAAACGAGATGTTGTTTGAGTCACCCAACCTATACGCTAAATATCTATTGAGCTCAGGTAGCTTGTTGTCTAAAGAGTTATCCGGTGCAAGCGATATCAATAAATTTTATGGCTTGTCAGCACCGAACTTTTTATTGCTAACCAGCGAAGAAGCACAACACGCTTACCTTGAAAACATCAAGCAGAGTGTGAGTTAACGCATCATGACCAAACTCATCTATTGTGTACTTTTAAGCCACTTTATCGCCGCGTTTGCAGCCTTAGGAATGCCGCTGTTTTTGCCAATGGTATTGCCAACACTGGATGCAAACATTACTTCGGACTGGGCGGGGGTACTGTTCATTTTGCCGACCTTTTGCACTGCCGTTGCGGCACGCTTTTGGGGGCAGTTTGCTGATAAATATGGCAGACGTCGCTCTCTATTACGTGCTCAACTCGGGCTTGCAGCAGGCTTCGCGCTGTGTGGCTTAGCCGGTAATCTCTCAATGTTTGTGTTTGGTCTTATCATTCAAGGAACCTTTGGTGGCACCATGGCCGCCTCAAACAGCTACTTATCCAGCCAAATCAACGATGCGAAATCACTCGGTAAGTCACTCAATAAAACTCAGCTTTCTGCCCGTCTGGCGCTAATTATTGCTCCGATAGGGCTTGGCTGGAGCTTATCAGAAACAAACCCGCTGAACGCGTATCTGTGGTTGTCCGCTTTGCCGCTATTCGCGCTATTGATCACCTTAACATTACCCATCGATGACTTAGCGAAATCTAAGGGAATTGTAAAAGATCAGGTATCGAATAAAGCTCAAAGCAGCCAAACCAACTCGTTAAATACGCTTTATTGGGTGTTTGGCGCGCAGTTCAGCTTTGCTTTCGCCATGGTCGTCACGTTCCCCTATTTCTCGCCTTATGTGCAACAATATGGCGTGACAAGCCAAGCGTGGATTGGGTTTTTATATGCCCTCCCACATGGTGTTTATCTGCTCTTTGCAGGAAAAGTCCATCTGTTCTCAGAATGGGTTGATCGCCACCAGTTTGAACGCAATCAAGCGCAGCGTACTTTATGGCTAGGCTTTGGTTTGCTTTCACTCAGTGCAGCAATGCATCTCACTCCTTATCAAGAAGTGTTGATTATTGCTCGTATTGTTTTCGGACTTGGCATGGTTTGCTGTTATCACGGCTTGCATCAAGCGTTAGCAAACCAAATTGATCGACGACAAAGCGGCAAAGTATTTTCGCGCTTTGACGCTATGTCTAAATGGGGTGGCGTTACGGCTGGGTTGAGCGCGTCTTTTATATCAAGCTTGGGCTGGCTTGAGGTTCCTTTCATACTTTCTATGTTGGTCAGTGGCATTGCTGCTATCGCGCTGATCATCCATTCAAAATTTGGACATCAACATGTTACAGAATCAATTATCTCCAAGTGAGTATTACGCTGAAGACCAAGCTCTTCAAAATCGTAAAAAAGTACTGCTAAACCGAGAAAAAGCCCAACTCAATACCATCATGGGCGTGGTGAACTGTTACTTACGTGAATACGCGATACCCAATGAACAGGTTAATTGGCGCTACAGTTCTGCCTCTCTGCCTCAAACTTTGAAAAGAAACTACAACGCTCACCAGCGCGTGGCCATTCACCTACCTCACCAAGATCAACCTCAGAAAAATGGTCTGATGGTTTTACCCGTTGAGTACATCAGTAAACTGGGGAAAGTGAAGCTCAGTGATACACCTTGGGCTAAAATGCCCGGCGCAGCTTGGTGCAAATTGGACGCAACGCAAACCCTGACGCTTCTACTCAGTTACCTAAAAGAAATGCTGACGATTCCATTCAATTACGAACTGGTCGAGCAAATGGAAAACAGTTTGTTGATCACCGAACAGTTCCTAAACTCAGACAGCTCACCTCAGCATCACAACGCGTTTATCGCATCAGAGCAATCGTTACTTTGGGGACATACTTTTCATCCAACGCCAAAGAGTCGTTCAGGTGTCAGTATCGATGATCTGCTAGCGTGTTCCCCTGAGGTTGGCGCTAAGGTTCCCCTGTATTGGTTTAAGGTCGACACCGCGTTGCTCGACGTCTTGAGTTCAGATGCCCGAACCTCACCAACGACCATGCTTGAACAACTTGCACCTGATGAAAACAATTCAGCAGGTACCATGCTTTACCCTTGTCACCCTTGGGAAAGTTACACACTTTTGCAAAACCCAGTGGTCAAAACGGCCATTGAACAAGGCAAAATCATCCCGCTTGGATTAGGTGGTGAAAAACTCTTACCCACTTCATCCGTGCGCACTCTGTACCACCCAGATATGGATTGGTTTGCTAAGTTCTCTATCAATGTACGTTTAACTAACTGCGTACGTAAAAACGCATGGTATGAGCTCGATAGTGCCGTTCAATTAACCTCGATTCTGCATCCCATCAAAGAGAGTGAACAGTTACGTAATCCTGTATTCAAGGTAATGACTGAACCTTACGCGACCACATTGGATCTAGAGTCGGTTGCCGAGCAGGAACAAACTGATGTTATTAAAGCTCGCGAGTCGTTTGGTATTTTGTATCGAGAGAATTTCACCTTAAGCGAAACCGATATTTTGCAACCAACGTTAGCGGGTGCCCTCTTTGCTTACGATACAGACGGGAACAGCTGCATCGCCACTCAACTCAAACAAAAAGCGCAAACAACACAAAGCCAATATGACAATGTCGCCACGCTGTGGTTTGAGCGCTATCTGCATTGTTTGATTCCGGGCGTCTTTAACTACTACTTCAAACATGGGGTTGCGTTTGAACCGCACTTACAAAATACGTTGATTGGATTTGAAAAAGGCATGCCTTGCTGTGTATGGATTCGAGACTTAGAAGGTACCAAGCTACTACGCGAATTTTGGCCATCAGAAACACTTCAGCAACTTTCAGAGCGTGCTCGTCAATCGGTGTACTACAGTCGTGAGCAAGGTTGGAACCGTATTGGCTATTGCACCTTCATTAACAATATCAGCGAGGCCATTTTCTTTATCGCTGAGGGTAACTCGGCACTTGAGAATACGTTATGGGGAACTTTAAAAGACGCTATCGTCCGCTGGACGTCTATCAATGGCCAGCAACCCGAACTAATGGCATTGCTTAACGATGGTCATTTTCCAAGCAAAAATAACTTCACAACACGTTTGATGCAAAATGCCGATAAAGAGTCCGGTTACACCCAAGTTGCAGCACCGTGGCCAACTCATTCAAAAGGAGTTCACCATGCTTAATTCTCCTCAACTTTCAGCCTCTATCCATCAAGAAATCCAGCAATTGGCCAAGCAACAAACGCAACCATTATGTGCTTATCTTTATGATCTCGATGCATTGGAGCAGCACATTAAGCAGATGCGCCATGTATTGCCAAAAAACGTAGAGCTATTTTACGCCGCGAAAGCGAATCCTTCAGAGCCGATATTACGCACTTTAGCCCCTTATGTTGATGGTTTCGAAGCAGCATCAGGCGGAGAGCTTGCACACCTCCACCAGCAACAACTCAATAAACCACTGATCTTTGGTGGCCCAGGGAAAGTGCCCAGTGAGTTAGATCAAGCGATTATACTCGATGTTGATGCGATTCATGTAGAGAGCCTCACTGAGTTACAACGCATTGGTTCTTTAACACAAAAGTTGAATCGACCTGCTCCGATCTTCCTGCGTATGAACATAGACATTGGTGACATCACACTTAGCAAATTAGCCATGGGAGGAAAGCCCACCCCGTTTGGCCTCGATGAGAGTGAGTTAAGTAATGCCTTGATGTACCTACGCGATTCCCCCTTAATCAAGTTGAATGGCTTTCACTTCCATTTGATGTCACACCAGCTTGAAGTCGGTCGACACTTAGCTTTGATGGAACGCTATTTCCAAGTAGTGAAGGAATGGAAAGAAGAATACTCACTTGAAGATCTTACGATCAACTTGGGTGGCGGTATGGGAATCAATTATCAAGATCAGAAACAACATTTTCCGTGGGTAGAGTTTTGTGACAAATTGGAATTTCTGATTGCCAAAGAACAACTACAAGATTGGACACTGCGTTTTGAGTGCGGGCGCTACATCTCAGCACCTTGTGGCTACTACGTGATGGAGGTGTTAGACATTAAACAAAATCTCGGTGAAAACTTTGTGATTGCTCGCGGAGGCACACATCATTTCCGTACTCCGGCAGCGCAAAGCCATGACCACCCTTTTGCAATCGTGAAAAGTAATCAGCAACCCACTATTTCAAACCCAATAGACCAGACTACAGCCACACTAGTTGGTCAGTTGTGCACCCCAAAAGATGTTCTGGCACGGAATCAAAATATCGATCACATCGACATCGGTGACTATGTGGTGTTCACGCTAGCAGGCGCTTATGCTTGGAACATCTCGCATCAAAACTTCTTAATGCATGAACCTCCGGTGTTTCATTACTTCTAGGCATCCGCTGTGCTCTATGATTTCTAACTGATAGTTTGAGTTGAAACTCCATAGAGCCAGCTAAAGGCACTCAATAAAAAGGCGTTAGTAAACTCAAGTCTACTAACGCCTTTCTTCTGTTTATCTTAGCCCTTTTGCAAAACAGCTGCAGTGATTGAGCAACCGCCCCCCCACAGTGATCGTAATGCAGAACCAAACCGTAGTTAATTCGAATACAAGCACTTAGCATTTTTCATCGACTGCGCAGCGGGAGTGATACATGGACAACAGAATCACTATCTTAGAGTTTCTCAGAGTGTTCGATTGCATTCGCTCCTCGGGCAAGCAATTGGACAGCAAGTATCAATTGGGCGAGATGGTAGCGTGGCACGATTACGATGGTTACACCTGTTGGTTGAGCTACCGAGACGTTACAGTGACCCTAATGTTCCACGGCTCATTGAAGATCGAATACGACAAAGCATCGAACTATGAAGACTTCATCAAGCGTTGTTTAGCTATGCTTGAAACTGAACCTTCTTCATAAGTGAACCATCGCTGTCGAGTAAACAACGCAGAGCCTGCGGGGAAAGAGTGGAGAAATTCATGAACGGAACCCATTGTAAAACACGGTTACCCCTTAGGTTAACCACATCTTTACTCCTTCTACTCAGCCTACATTCGTTAAGTCTTAAGGCTAGCGCAATAGGGACAAACATGATCGACTTTACACAAGCGAGTGAGCATCAAAACTGGACAGTGACCAACGACGATGTAATGGGTGGCATCTCTACAGGCGAGCTCATTTATCTTGATGATATGAGTCGATTTAGGGGCGAGCTATCGTTAGAAAATAATGGTGGTTTCAGTTCTGTAAAGCGCTCCATTGAATCACCTGCCCATGAAATAGACAGTGCAGAGCTAGTATTCGTTGGTGATGGTCGCACTTACCAACTGAGGTTCACAACATCGAAGGACGGCAATCGAATTCAATACAAACACGATTTCGATACGATAAAGGGAGAACAGTTTAGCAAGGCGTTCCAATTCAACGATTTTCAAGCGGTGTTCAGAGGTCGGCTACTGAGCGATGCGCCGGAACTTAAGGCACGAGACATCAAACAAATCGGTTTTTTGATTGCGGACAAAGAGCCCTCGCCTTTTGAGCTAGACCTAATACAGCTTCACTTCAGAACATCGAAACCTATCACATCACCAGAAGCTGACTAAACTGACTAAACTGAAAACAAACAAAAGCCCCTGAAACCTTTTGACTAGCAATCAGATATCAGGGGCTTCTTCTATTTAAACCGTCAACAATTCAAAACAACGGCGGATTAAAACATCAGCAATTAGTATTTGATAGCTGTTTTACCAATCGAGGCACTGCTTTCAATACGTTGGTGTGCATCTTTAAGTGTTTCCACACTAAAGCCATTTAGGGTCGTGGTTAGCGTCGTTTTAATACGGCCCGCATCAATCAGGTTCGCAGCTTGGAATAAGATGTCTTGCTGCTTCTGGATATCTTCAGTGTTAAACAGTGAACGTGTAAACATCAGTTCCCAAACAAAGCCTGCTGATTTACCTTGCAGCGCTGATAAGTCAATGCCACCGTCAAACTCTACGATCGAACTGATCATGCCTTGCGGTGCGATCAATTCAACCATCGCATCCCAGTGCCCTTTTGTGTCTGCAACATTGAAAATGTAGTCGACATATTGAATGCCTTGCTCTCGCACAGACTCGACAAGGTTACGGTGGTTCACCACATGATCCGCCCCCATATCCCTTACCCATTGTTCCGTTTCAGGTCTTGAAGCTGTTGCGATAACATTTAAGTTGGTCAGCTGCTTAGCCAGTTGAATCGTAATTGAACCTACACCGCCTGCTCCACCAATGATCAGGATAGACTTTTTCTCTTCAGGACGAACACGCAGGCGGTCAAACAACGCTTCCCATGCAGTTAGTGTTGCTAGTGGCATAACGGCTGCAGCTTCATCAGAAAGGCTCTTAGGCGCTTTAGCGGTAATACGGTAGTCCACAGCTTGGAATTCTGCGTTAGCACCCATACGTGTTACGTCACCCGCATAGTACACACGGTCACCGACTTCGAAGCCTTCAACGTCAGCACCTTTGCCAACAACTTCGCCGACTGCGTCATAGCCCAGCACTTTTGGCTGCTCAAGAGTTTTGTCTTTGGCATTACGAATACGAATTTTTGCGTCAGCAGGGTTAATAGAAGTCGCGCTCACTTTTACCAGCAAGTCATTATTTTTTAGTTCTGGCAGACTCGTTTCAAACTCAAATAAACTGTGTTGCTCTGTAATCGCAAGTGATTGAGTAAATCCGATAGCTTTCATTTTTGATGGTACTGACATTGTGCTTTCTCCTTGAATTAGACGAGTTAATCTTAGTCAATTCTCACTCTAGATAAACCGCCTAATATTTGAATGATTCTCAAATATTTTTTGATAATGGTGTTACCGCTATCTGGGTAATGCAGACGTCTCACTGCATTGCCAACGGCTTAAAGGTTAAATAAGGCCTTTCTCAATCAACCAATCATGTGTTACTTGATCTTGTGGTTTACCTTCACGGCAAACTTTGTAATCCAGCTCTGCGATGATGTCGTTCGAGAAACGTAGGGAATCCAACTTCTGAATCTGTAGCTCGCTGAACAGATGCTTCTTGTCATCTCTTAAAAGAAGTACCGCTCTATCAACAATTCCGAGTAAGCCTTTTGGCTCTTTGAGCTCACGAATATCGTAACGATAGTGCAAAAACTGAGGTTTCCACAGTGGCACTACCATCCACTCTTTGTTTGCGACCGCACTTTCAAATGCACTGAAACAATCGTCTTCACTGCCAGGAAAGAACTCGTAGCCGGCATCGCTCAGGCCATAGTCTTTCATCATCTGGATAGAGAAGCGTGTGATGCCAGCGCCGGGGTTGATACCTTGGATGGTCGAGTTCATTTTCTCGATCACTTCAGCTTTTAATAAATCAGAGACTTCAGAAACCGCCGCTTCAGGCACATAGTCTGGTACGCCCCATAAAGCATAAGGTTCATAATGAAGCCCAAGCTCGATAAGTGGCTCAACTTCTTCAACGCCCGCTTTGTAGATACCGTGACTTGATGGCAACCACGCAGAAGAAAGCATATCCACTTGGCCTGCTTTCAGCTTTTCAAAGTTCTCCTGATGTGGAGAGAAAATACGCTCTACCTCAAAACCCATGGATTTCAATACATTGGCAACCAATGATGCGGTCGTACGGTGGAACGACAAATCCGTTACACCCATTGTGATTTTCTTAGTCATCTTATCCCCCTAGATCGTAGGTTTCGTCCATACGATGTGTACTGCGCTACGTTGTCGATATGGGGAAATGATAGTGAGAAAATTACTAATGAAAAACAGCCTCATATTTGAATTATTATCAAATTAGTTTTGACAATTAAGTATTTGAAGCTAACTTAGAAGCGATAAGTAGAGATAACCCATTTGCAGATTGTGATGGGGAAATATCCCAACGCCATGTTTAGAACATAATTCAATACAGGTAGATAACATGCTTCTTGAAGATTTACAGGTCATTTTGAAAGTGGCGGAGTTTCGCAGTATCACCGCTGCAGCCACCAACCTTGATATGCGCACTGCCACAGCAAGTGCGGCAGTAAAACGTATTGAAGCGGCACTCGGTGCGGAGTTATTTGTAAGAACCACGCGCCACCTAAGGCTCTCTTCAGCAGGCGAGCGTTATTTACCGGAATGCGAACAAGCCTTAAAGATGTTGGAGCAAGCAAAGCTCAATATGCGCGAAGAGCTCGGTATTCTTGACGGTGAAATTCGCATAGCGCTTTCATCAGATCTAGGACGCAACCTAATCACACCTTGGTTAGATGAGTTCTTGCTTGAATACCCAAAGGCGACGCTTCGCACTAGCATCAGCGATAGCAATATCGACTTCTACCGAGATTCCGTCGATATGGCGCTGCGTTACGGCTCTCCGACCGATGCGAACATGTATGGTTTCAAGATATGCGATGTGCCGAGGATATTGTGTGCGGCTCCTGAATACTTGGCTGAAATGGGCACACCAAAACACCCGAGTGACTTAGCTCAGCACAATGGTTTGCTTTACCAACTCCATGACATGTTGCAAGACGAGTGGGTGTTTAACGATGGTACTCAAGATCATAAAGTGAAACTAAAAGGAAATCGCGCTTCGAACGACGCAGACCTTGTAAGACGTTGGTGTATCGCAGGTAAAGGGGTGGCAATAAAATCTTGTCTAGACATGTCTCCTCACCTGCTTTCAGGCGAAGTGGTTAAAGTTATGCCTGAATTTAAGCCGACACCTACCGAGCTGTGGTTAGTGTGTCCAAGTCGTCAATCCATCACCCCTACTGTGCGTCTACTGAGAGATTTATTCAGAGAGAAAACCGCTGAGATCCTTTCGCAACTGAGCAAACAAGGCATTACAGAAGGCACAACATCTTAAGGTTTAATGTCGCTTATATAAGAAGCAGAGAGACAAAAAAGGCGTTAGCGAACTTCAATTCGCTAACGCCTTTCATCATTAGAACATCATAGCTGCATGATGAACCTTAATAAGAGTACTTAGTTTAATACTCTTAATACAAAAGCTTAGTTTGACTCGTCTTCAACATCGCAGTCTGCGCAGCACTGAAGAGCAATCTCATGTTCGAAGGTGATGGTGTCTTTACCTTCTTCTACTAGCTCTGCGATTTCGTCTACCACTTCTTTTTCATCATCCGCTTCGATTCCGCTTGCTAGCTCTTCTTCTGAATAACCGAAGAAGTTCAGTAGTAAATACTCACGCGCTTCATCTTTCGTACAAACCACGTCCGCTGAAAGATCAGGAGTGACCTCGCCTTGTGCAAGTGTTGCTGTCACTTGTGCGATAGCATCGTCTTTCATCGCAGGCGTTAACCAACCAAGATCAGTACTTACTGTCGTTTTTTTACAGTCGAAGCAAGGCAGTTGGTGAAAGTAGTATTGAAAGGTAGTCATAGGTAAATTCTTCTTTAAATGTTGTATAGCGAGATTATGCGCGTTTTGTAGCAAAATACTATCTCAATCACAACCTGAAACCGCTTCGTTCTAAGTATTTTTTCAAGCTCCGCGCAAGCTGATGTGATCATCCTATAAAAGCGCTGTTTTGCGCATGCTTACTCAGCTTTACGCTTGTTTACATTTGTACGGGTAATATATGCCTCATCAAATAATAAGCGTGGTACCTCACAATTGCTTTGGCTCTTGCTTAGTTTCGTCGTTCCAGCTATCAGCTATGAGTTCACGGCTTACTTAACTACTTAGCTACTTAGCTACTTAGCTACTTAGCTCGGATTTGTTTGAAATAGCTTTGTTTTCAATTAACTTACTTGCACTTGGCTTATTTTGAACCACGCTTATTTAAATAACCCCTTCTCGGATACCCAATCAATGATCATCACAAAATATCAAGCCCTTGCCCTTTCATCAGTTGCTTTGCTCGTTACAGGCTGCTCACCATCATCAGATACACCCTCGGTCAGCAACGTCAGTGATTACCAAGGCTCAGCGAGTATTACTCAAGGGTTGGCGACCACCGTTGAATCGAATCTCTTTGAGTGTGCAAACGGACGTAGCCGAGTGGCGGGCGTCGGGGAGATTACGGACTCAGAAGGAAAGGTTTGGACGGTTCCAGCCAAAAACAACTTTTCAACAGGGCCGAAAGCCTTTGATCTTTATGAAGAGTGCTCAAACACCACGCCAAGCAGCCTAGCCGAAGTCGATCAAAGCTCTGTACCGGTAGCTGTTGTGGATCAAGACGGTGAGGAAATAACAGGTTATATTTTTGCCGATAACTATTTCGAACTTTATATCAACGGCAAGTTAATCGCGGTAGACACCGTTCCTTTCACACCGTTTAACTCAAACATCGTCAAATTTAAGGTGAAGAAGCCTTACACGATTGCGGTGAAAGTGATTGATTGGGAAGAAAACCTAGGTCTTGGCAGCGAAGATAACCGCGGAAAGGCATACCACGCTGGTGATGGTGGCTTTATCGCGAGCTTTAGTGACGGAACCGTGACAGGTCCAGACTGGCAAGCACAAACCTTTTATACCTCACCGATTTATGACCTGACTTGTTTGAGTGAAGTGGACGGGAAGCGTCTTTCTGAAAGCTGCACCACGGAAGGAACTGACCACGGTCAAGATGCCTACGCCGCTCATTGGGAAACACCAACCAACTGGATGAACCAAGAGTTCGATTCAACATCTTGGCCTCTAGCATCGGTATATTCAGAAGACGATATTGGCGTGAACAATAAAAAAGCGTACATGAACTTTATCGAAAAATTCAGTGGTGCTGGCGCAAGCTTTATCTGGTCGACAAATGTCGTTCTCGATAATGAAGTGCTACTGAGATACGAAGTTAAGTAGCTTTATTCCTTTGTAAGCAAGCCCAGTCACGAGTATGACTGGGCTTACTACTCAAACAACTTGCTGATGTTTCTAATTCACAGCGAACCTGATCCTAATCTTGGGTCGCTTGATTACGACGAAGTTTGCGAAGTCTTGTTTGCTCCACGCGACTTAGCTTTGTAATTGTGTAACCAGCAACAAAACAACCCGATGCACAAACCCCAAAATGCACTGCCGATCCCCAGTAAATTGGTGCCAGAAGCAGTGAATAAGAAAGTAAGCAGTGCAGGCTCTCGATAGTGGGTGTCTGCCATCGAAACAGCTAAACAATTCATCAAGGTCGGCATCACCGCTAAGCCAGCAACCGCAATGACAATCTCGGAGGGCACAGCGCTAAACAGCGACACAAATGACATCCCCATCACGCCAGCTAATAAGTAAAACCCGCCCATACAGATCCCCGCCATATAACGTGTCTTTGGATTACTATCCGCATTCGGGCCCATGCAAATAGCGCCCGTAATCGCAGCAAGGTTATACGCAAAGCCACCAAACGGCGCGAAAATCAAACCCGTCACCCCAGTGGTGCTAATGATCTTCGATGAATCGATTTGGTATCCGTTCGCTTTTAGAACCGCAAATCCCGGTAAGTTCTGTGAAGCCATCGTCACTATAAACAATGGGATACCGACACTGAACAACGAAAAGAACTCAAAATCGGGCGTGATGAACACTGGGGTCGTTAATCCCATAGTCACCTGACTAACATCGAGTTTGCCAAAACCCACACACATAACCAGTGCGATAATGAAAATGCTTGGGATCAGTAAATTTCCTAACCGCGCTTTCGCCAGAATAAATACAGCGAGCATGACCGCTACGACTTGCGCCTCTTCCATTAGCGACGTGAACAAACCCAAACCGAATTGCAATAGGATCCCCGCGAGCATCGCAGAGGCAATCGATGTTGGGATCTGTTTTAGGACTTTCTCAAATATCCCCGCTAATCCAACTAACGTGATCAACATCGAACTGAACAAAAACACGGCCACTGCCTGATTCATTGTCAGCCCTTCAAGAGATGTGATTAGCAACGCTGCTCCAGGCGTCGACCACGCTGTAACCACAGGCTTCTTGTAGTAAAACGAGAGCAGTATTGTGGTTGTCCCCATGCCAATACCCAACGCCCAAAACCATGACGCCACTTGTTCTTCGGTTGCTCCAGCACTCATTGCCGCTTGGAAAATAATCGCCGCGGCGCTCGCATAACCAATAAAAACAGCGATAAAGCCGGTACTGGCATGAGAAAATTTTAGCTTAGTCATGTTAATTTCTTCCTGCGTGCGTTATAACGTCCATAGACCAAACCTAGCACCGTGCGCTATAACGCACAACTTATTTATAAAAAACTTGTAGAGAAAATATGCAACCAGAAATTAAAGTTGGCGTTAACTTGAAACGCCTTCGCCAAGAAAAAGGCTGGAGCTTAGACAAAACAGCCAAAGAAACTGGCGTGAGCAAAGCAATGCTAGGACAAATTGAACGTGGAGAATCCAGCCCGACAGTCGCTAAGCTTTGGCAGATAGCTTCTGGGTTCGAGGTGTCACTTTCGAGTTTTATCGCGGCTAGCTCAAACAGTGAACTGACGAGTTTATTCAGAGATGCAAACGAACTAAGGCATGAGGAATACAACATTGGTTTTTTCGTCAGTTTGTTGTTTCCTTTTGAGGAAGCACTAGGATTTGAAATATTCGAACTCACCCTAGCACCCGATTACCAGCATGAATCCGCCCCACATAACGCAGGCGTCACTGAGCACATCTTATGCATTTCAGGAGAGATGGCCGTGATGTTTGATGATGAGTGGCATACGTTACGCGCAGGACAAGCCGTTCGCTTCAACGCCAACCAGACCCATGCCTACAAAAATATCGGTGAAGGAAACGCCGTATTTCATAATGTGATTCACTACCCTAATAACAAGCAATAGTGCCGGATTTGGTGCTAACGGATGTTTAGCTCTAACCGGATGTTCAGCGCTAACGAAAGAGCTGGCAGACCACTGGCTATTACTAACTTAAAGCGACTATACGTTGACGACCATGCTGCCATCTTCGGCTTGATAACGAGCCCATAGTTGAGAGAGGTTTTCTTTATTAAGCTGTATCTCTTTTTCTTTCAGAAACGTTTCGTTGTGCAGCTTCGAATACGAGCGCTCAGCAAGGTCACAGCTAAATGTAACGATGGTTTTCCCTTTCCCCATTCTAGCCGCAGCGTATAGCGCACCTGCTACGTTCAACGACGAACTGCTTCCTAGAAGAATACCGTCATGTTCCGCAACAAGGCGGGATATCGTCACCAAATCCTGATCGGGAAGCGTGATTGCACGATTGATTTTTGCCTGCCTGAAATTTTCAACCGTTCGCATGATCCCTATGCCTTCCGTGAACGAACTTCCCGTTGATTGATAGTGTCCATTACGTAGAAACGAATAAATGCCGGACCCATTTGGGTCAACTAACCAAGTTTCGAGATTGGGTTGCTGCTCAGATAGATAGTGTGAGTTTCCGGCAATGGTTCCACCCGTCCCCACCACTGAAACTAGAGCATCAATATTCCCCTGTGTTTGCTGCCAGATCTCAGGTCCAGTATTTAAATAGTGCGCTCGATAATTACTGAGATTTTCAAACTGATCTGCCCACCAATAACTCTCATTTTCGACACCAATCCGCTTAGCCGTGTGGTAAAAATGTTTCTAAAAGAGAAAAAACCGGTGACCTCGTTGATGTAACTGAAATGACCAAATTAACCAACTTATTTCAAGACAGTATCGAAGGTCGGTTTCAAGCAGGCGAAGAACAGCAAGACCCTGAGATGTTTAAAAAGTCCGAACTGATGTTTATGTCAGGGGAAGAGTTACCTCGATGCTGGACAGATCCAAACTACCGCTCAGGGACTAAATAACCTTAGCGCTTCCAGAGCACCCGATGAGTCGCAATTTAAGCTCTGTTCTAAAACTGTTTCACGATCGCCTTGTAGGCTATCCCCCTGTTAAAACATTCAGACGCATCTTTACTAGACACAAAAAGCGAGCCACTTGGGCTCGCTTTTGATTGTCTTTTTCTTGCTTAGACTTCAGTTCAGATTACAGAAGTTCTACCGACTGTTGAGCAATCACGAATTCTTCGTTGGTTGGCAAGCTATTATAATCGCACCTATTAACACGGGTTTGGACAAAAGTGTGTCAGCAACTTTACTATCGAGGTGTTGATAAGTGTGTTGATTTCATTGATTATTGCCTCAGTCCATATAGTGATGAAGCGGTTGCTAAAACCTTATTGTATTGATTTTTCCTTGCGTTTAATAATCAATAGTGCCAAAAAAGATACAGCTAATGCCATTATAGAAACGATTGTTCCGATGTTCCCACTTGGTGCAAAGTCCCAATCATTAAAGAAAAATGCGGGTACGATAAAAACTTCCACTGTATATATCCACAAATTATAAATCGTATGAAAAATTATAGCGCTATATATACTCATGTATTTCAGTAGAACTATTGATGCAGTGATACCTAGAGAAAAAGCAACGACAGGGTCTTCATGGCCGTAGGCGAATAAGAGTGACGATAAAATTACGCCTACAAACTTGTTTCTCAAAAGTAAGCATATGCTACTTAGCAAGATAAACCTGAAGAAAAACTCCTCTGATAACGGAGCTAATATAACGGTTTCGAAAAGATAATTTAGTTTCTCGCTTACTTCCAGTTCACCACTAACGAGAAATCCTACGATATAGTCGACTTCTTGTCCCGTGACATATTGCCGGATAAATTCCATATAGAACAACGTGATACAAGCCACGCCAATCGCTAGCACAGTAATTGGGAATACATGATGAGTAAAAGAGGAAACTTGTGGAGTTACTGAAAAGAGGCTATTTTCACTCTTCTTTAAAGTAAGCATCATCACAAACGCCACCACCCAAAAAAGGCCTCGAAGATCATTAAAACCCATGTCGCCCCATAAGTAATATAAGGCAAGTGCCAATATGCTTATGGGTAACGAGGTTTTAAGTCCTACGGTGGGAAAGTTATCCATTTGTACCATATCTAAATTTATTAATTCTTGCATTTAAAGATTACATTTATATCATCCGCCTCACATTAATTTCAATCGTATCGAGATCTTCACGACTAAATAATCTGGTGAAAAACTGGAACAGGATATGTATGGGTTTAACTCTGCCGGATTTTGAGGCACACGCGTTTTAGAGTCATAGCACTGAGGCGTTCTTGTCCCAAAGCATGGCGGCATAACACGTCTCTGGACAGAAATCATTTAGACTATTTACTTAAATCGGGAGTCACCGGATTAGTTCAGGTATCTAAAACTCCAAGGTCTCACCATCAGCAGGAATAAGGACTTTATATGACAAACCGTTTTTATCAATTGCTTCTTTAAGAATTGGTCGAGTCACTGCACAGTGATTGAGTGCCTCCATATGGTTCGCAACCACCTTATTAGGGGAAAGGCGAATAAACTCCATGACCTCATCAATAGACATCAATAACGGTTGACCAACATCCATACGAGCACGGCCTGCTGCCACCACTGTGATGTCGGGTTTTAACTCATTCAAAGCTCGTCTTACATCATCGGTTAGAACCGTATCTCCGCTAATATAGATAGAGGGTTCATTGGGAAGCTCTAAGAAAAATCCGACGCCATTTGCCATTAGCTTATGAATCCAACCATGACCGTGTAAAGCAGGAACCGCAGTTAGCTTTCCGCCTAAAAAGTCGATAGTTTGCCAGTCTTCAATTCCCCAATTTACCGTTAAGTCGTATTTTTCTAGGTAAGCCTTATCTTTGGCTGGTGTCGCAACTGGGATATTACGACTTGTTAAAAACGTCTCACCTGCCGGATCTAGGTGATCTCCATGTTGTAATGCCTTGATACCAAGTGTTTGACTGTGAGTAATTAAGGTATGAGTAACCTTGTTTAGTAGCTCATCGGCATTACTTGGCATCTCAACCGTTGGATTTTTCGCGGCCTTAGCCTTAATGACTGAAAACGGAGGCATAGAGCCTTTTTTCCCCAACATAGGATCAATAAGGATAAATTTTTCGCCAGATTCAATGATAAAAGTTGCGCTACGTAGGTGATGGATCTTCATAATACCTCTCTAAATTCACTCATGAGTCATATTCTCTATGTGATTTAGTATGCTATTTTCGGTAATCTTGCCATACTGTCTCGAAAGTCAATATTCGCGCAAATCGAGACAAATATGGAGAAATCAACCGAGTTAGTCAAAATCACTTTGATTGCCTTTGAAGGGATCAGTGCTTTTCATCTCTCTGTACCCTGTATGGTGTTTCAAGATATCTTTTTCGATCAGCCGCCTCGGTTTGACTTGAAAATCTGTAGCGAAAAAAGCTCGCCATTGGAAACAAGCTCAGGATTTGGTGTGGTGATCGATAGAGATTTGAGCGCTATTAAAGAGGCGGATATTGTGATTGTTCCAAGCTGGCCAAATGACCTGCCAGAGCCAAGTGAGCGACTTATAGAGGCGCTAATAGAGCATCATGGGAAAGGTAAGCTACTAGTAGGACTCTGCCTCGGGTCTTATGTACTTGCATGTGCTGGCGTTCTCGATGGAAAACGTGCCACAAGCCATTGGGCGTTTTCCGAACAATTTCAGCAGCAATTTCCTAAGGTGAATTTTGATCCAAACCCTCTATTTATTGAACATGAGACTATCATTACCTCAGCAGGGGTAGCAGCTTCGCTAGATTGCTGTCTCCACATAGTGCGCCGCCTGTGTGGCAGTGTACTTGCGAATGATCTCGCACGTAAGATGGTGACAGCGCCATTTCGAACTGGTGGACAGCAACAGTACATACCTGCTCCGATTAGCGTAAAGCCACTCGCAGAAACAAGCATCAGCCTTGTGATTGAGCATGTCGAACAAAACGTCCATCTGCCTCACTCACTAGATGCAGTCGCTGAGCGCTGTGCGATGAGCAAAAGAACCTTCACACGCCAGTTTAAAGCTACCTATGGCTGTACATTTGGTGAATGGTTGCAAAATAAACGCTTGGTGCTCAGCCAACGCCTACTAGAAACCACTAAGTTATCTGTTCCTCAAGTTGCAGAGCAAGCGGGTTTTGGCTCTGACAGTGTATTCAGAAAGCACTTTAAATCGGCTTTTCATGTATCGCCGATTCAGTGGCGCACTACATTCAAGCAATAGTCTTAATTTCATTGAGGGCGATGGGGCTAGATCGTCGCATCTATTACTTTTTGTATCTGAAACCTTGCAAGTTCAATTCTAGGCGTTTTTGGGGCATCACAAGCCAGCCCTAACATCACTAGTTTGAAGCTACAAAATGATTTGCCGAAATCAATAGAATGAGTTTTGACTATCTCGCTATAAGGCCACTTAGCGATGGTCTATCCAACATATGAGCACAAAAAAAGCGAGCACTAAGCTCGCTTTTAACCATCTGTTTTTAAAGTAAATTACAGTAGTTCTACCGACTGTTGAGCAATCACGAATTCTTCATTGGTTGGGATAACCATTGCTAATGCGTTTAGCATTTCAGACTTACCGATGATGCCTTCAGCACCAAAGCGAGCAGATTCGTTACCTGCTACATCTTCAACGAAACCTAGAATCTTAAGGTTGTTTAGGATTTCACGACGAATTGGTAGGGAGTTCTCACCGATACCACCAGTGAAGATGATGCCGTCTAAAGAATCTAGCGTTGCAAGGTAAGAAGCAATGTATTTTGATACGCGGTAAGTAAACACCTCAAACGCAAGCTTAGCGCCTTCATGGCCCTCTTCCATTGCTTCTAAGATGCCACGAGCATCGCTCGTAAGACCAGACACGCCAAGGAAGCCAGACTCCTTGTTTAGAGAGTTAAATACTTGCTCTTGTGACCAGCCTTTCTTAAGTAGGTATTCGATGATGCCTGGGTCTAGGTCACCACAACGTGTGCCCATCATTAGGCCAGAAAGTGGTGTGAAGCCCATTGAAGTATCAACACTGTTACCGTCTTTGATTGCACATACAGATGCGCCATTACCTAGGTGAACAGAGATAAAGCTAGATTTTTCGATAGGCTTGTTAACCATCTTCGCAGCTTCACGGCTAACGAAGTAGTGGCTCGTACCGTGGAAACCGTAACGACGTACGCCGAAGTCTGTGTATAGCTCTTTTGCGATTGCACCAGTGAATGCACGTTGAGGCATTGTTTGGTGGAAAGCAGTATCAAATACAGCGAACTGAGGTAGAGAAGGGAAAGCTTCAATTGCAGCACGGATACCGATAGCACCTGCTGGGTTATGAAGTGGAGCTAGGTCAGATAGGCTTTCAATTTCGTTCGTTACTTCTTCAGTAATGCGAACCGTTTGAGTGAACTTCTCACCGCCGTGAACGATACGGTGACCGATAGCCACGATATCAGCCGTGAAGCCTAGGTCTTCCATCAGGCCAACCAATTTGCCAATGGCAATTTTGTGGTGGTTATCTTCACCTTGAATGGCAATTTCAGTTTTCTCGCCTTGGAATTTCCAGCTCATACGAGCATCTTCAAGACCAAAACACTCCCCTAGGCCACTTAATACTGCTTCACCAGAAACAGAATCGATTACAGCAAATTTTAGGGATGAACTACCCGAGTTAATAACCAGAACAAACGAATTAGACATTGGATATGGATCCTGTTTCAGTACGAATTGGATGAAGTGTTTACTTCAATTTTAGTTAAGTCCATTATTCAATAATTTTTGAATCTTTCAACTTTTGTTTTGAAAAAATCACTAAATGAACACAACTAAGTTGATCTTGGTCATTAAATTATTTATTTCGAGAGCGGAATTAAAAAATAGTTGAATAAGAAAATTAATGAACAGGTGACGCAAACGAGTGCTCACGTTATTTTTAACTTGATTCAGTTAATTAAAGCGACTCGAACAAATGCAGGTGATCCGCTTGAAAAACAACCACCCTTCCCTTTCGTCTGCTTATCATTACCGATAACTTTTTGCTCGATTTCTCAATTGCTCAGTGTTTGCATCAAAAAGCTCACTGAAGTTGAGAATAGTGATCTGATCTTATTTTGATTGCCTTCGAGCACAACTCTACGAATAGATGTACTGTAACGACGCTTAGATAGCCTTCACTCTTTGTTTCAACATCTTGTAGCACGTTCTTTTGGTATAGGCTTAGAACGCGATACAGCTAAGTTTTGGCACTAACATTCGTTCTAGGCGCGATGCTTAGTTTCATGGACGAAGCATAGTTACAGGAACGAAGCTTGATTAAAGTAAGTTAGCTACGAATATCGAGCCAACCAAAGCTTAAGTTCAAATAGCAGGCACAAAAAAGCCGAGCATTACGCTCGGCTTTTAAATTCAGTGTCTAGACCTAAAGCGTCTAAGCGACAGGTTGATTAACCTTCGTTGCGCTCTGGACGACGACCACGGTTACCACCGCCATTGCCGTTACCATGGCCACGTTCGCCACGGAAGTTACCACGGTGATCGCCACCACGGTTACGGTCGAAACGACGTTCGCCATCACGTCCGCCAGCAGAGTTACCATCGCGAGCACCATCACGGTTGCCACGGTATCCACCACGACCGCCTTCACGGTTACCACCTTCGCGGTTGCCGCCTTCACGGTTACCACGGTAGCCGCCACCATCACGACCGCCACGGTTGCCACCACGGTTGCCATCACGACCGCCGCCGCCACGACGAGGCTCACGGAAGTCATTGAAATCAACAACTACAGCGCCAGCTTCTTTTTGACGAATGCGAAGTTTGCTTAGCTTACCAGCAGTTTCAGAGTTCATTGCTTTTGGCAGCTGAACGTAAGTAGAACCTTGGTCTAGCTTGATAGCACCGATAGAACCTTTAGTTAGGCCAAGTTCGTTTGCTAGTGCGCCAACGATGTCTTTAACCTGAACGCCTTGCTCACGGCCAACTTGTAGTTGGTAAGTATCCCAATCTTGAGTATTGAAGTTGCGACCACCACCGTCACGGCCGTTGTCACGATCTTCACGACGCTCTTTGCGACGGTTCTTATCACGCTCAATAGCAGCGATCATTGGGTCTTCGCCAACGTAGAATAGTGGGCTCTTACCTTGCTGACGCTTAAGAAGCATTGCAGCTAGAGTAGCAGCATCAACTTCTAGAGACTCTTGAAGAGTAGAGATAAGACCTGCAAAGTTTTCTAGTGCTTTGCTTTCTTTCTCAGTTTCAAGTTCAGCGCCAAGCTTAGCAACACGTGCAGCAGCAACTTGGTCACGTAGAGGAAGTTGAATTTCTTCCATTTGAGACTTAGTTACGCGCTCGATTGTGCGAAGCATGCGAATTTGGTTAGTGCGAACTAGTAGGATCGCTTTACCTTTACGTCCAGCACGGCCAGTACGACCAATACGGTGGATGTAAGATTCAACATCGAATGGGATGTCGTAGTTGAATACGTGAGTGATACGTGGAACATCAAGACCACGAGCTACAACGTCAGTTGCAACTAGGATGTCGATAACACCTTGTTTGATGTGATCAACAGTACGCTCACGTAGAGACTGAGGAATATCACCGTGCAGTGCAGCAGCTTTGAAGCCACGTGCAGATAGCCAATCAGCTAGACGCTCAGTGTCTTGACGAGTACGTACGAATACGATTGACGCGTCAGTTTCTTCAGTTTCTAGAAGACGAGACATTGCTTCGTCTTTTTCTACGCCTTTAACAACCCAGAAGTTCTGCGCTACTTTATCAACTGTGTGGTTAGTACCAGCAACGTCAACTTTAGCCGGGTTACGTAGGTAACGGTCAACAATAGTCTTAACCATTGGAGGCATAGTTGCAGAGAAAAGTACACGTTGTGCAGATTCTGGAGCTTGCTCTAGGATCCAAGTAACGTCATCTACGAAGCCCATTTTCAGCATTTCATCTGCTTCATCAAGAACAAATGTGTGTGCTTCATCTAGGTGTAGACGGTCACGAGTTAGTAAGTCTTTAACACGACCTGGAGTACCAACAACAATGTGAGCACCGCGGCTTAGAGCACGCATTTGGTCAACAATTGAAGCACCACCGTAGATTTCAATAACTTTAAGACCTTTGATATCACGGCCAAGGTTTTTGATTTCCGCAGCAACTTGAATCGCTAGCTCACGAGTAGGAGCCATGATGATTGCTTGTGGTTTGTGTTGGTTCAGGTTGATTTTGTTAAGTAAAGGCAGAGAGAATGCTGCTGTTTTACCAGTACCAGTCTGTGCTTTACCTAGTGCGTCACGGCCTTCAAGAAGAAGAGGAATAGCTGCTGCTTGGATTGGAGTCGGAGAAACGAAACCCATGCTATCAAGAGCTGAAAGAATGTTATCGTTTAGGGCTAATTCATTAAATTGAATTACAGATTCGGACATTGGGATCCCACTATATATAAGTAAACAAAAGGTCCCGGGAGCTCTATCAATTCCAATACTGATCCAATCAGATACTGATTCCATTCAGAGTTACGAAGCAGTAATAAAACACTTCAAGCCATTAGGGACGTCTAAGGGAGGCGGATTATTCCCTAAATGCATAAAAAAATCCAGAAAAAATTGAAATACATCACATATTTTTCGCTTTTACATCAATACTGGTTATCATATCGTCAAAACTTGATGAATATCTCGTCACAGCACCCATCTCCTAGCAAATTGACCTAGTTAAATAAGAGGGCAATTAATTAACGCTCACTTCGCCTTTAAGTAGTAATCAAGCCTCGCAATGATTATAGTGTGCTCAATTGTCCTCGATAGATAAAAGTCAAAATGTTTCAAGATAATCCTCTACTCGCTCAGCTCAAGCAGCAAATCCAAGAAACCCTCCCTAAAAAGGAAGGTACCATCAAAGCCACTGAAAAAGGTTTTGGTTTTCTCGAAGTTGATAGCAAAACAAGCTTCTTTATCCCGCCTCCGTACATGAAGAAATGTGTGCACGGTGACAAGGTGATTGCCATCATTCGCACAGAGAAAGAGCGCGAAGTAGCAGAGCCTGAGGAATTGGTTGAACAAGGTCTTACTCGCTTTATTGCACGAGTTAAGCTTTTCAAAGGCCGATTGAACGTTGTTCCTGATCACCCGCAGCTCAAAAAACTGCAACTTAAAGCGAAAGCAATGAAGGGTCTAAACCCTGAAACGCTTAAAGAAGGTGACTGGGTTGTTGCTCATATCGTTCAACACCCATTAAAAGGTGACAACGGATTCTTGGCTCAGATCTCTGAGAAAATCACAGACGCTGACGACAAGATTGCACCTTGGTGGGTAACGCTGGCACAAAACGATCTACCAAACAGTGAGCCTGAAGGCATCGACAACTGGCTAATCAACGATGACGCCGATCTTGAACGTGTAGACATGACGCACGTCCCTTTTGTGACTATCGATGGCGAAAGCACAAAAGATATGGATGACGCGCTTTACGCGAAGAAGAAAGAGAACGGTGATTTTGAACTGACTATCGCAATTGCTGATCCAACGGCTTACATCTCTCCAGATGATGCGATGGATAAAGTGGCACGCGAGCGCGGTTTCACTATCTACCTTCCTGGTCGCAACATCCCAATGTTGCCTCGTGATCTTGCTGACAACCTATGTTCACTGATCGAGAACGAAGTTCGTCCTGCACTTTGCTGCACAGTAACGGTATCTAAAGATGGCGTTATCGGTGATGACATTAACTTCTTCGCTGCAAACATCAAATCTCATGCTCGTCTTGCTTACGACAACGTATCAGACTGGCTAGAAACAGGTGCATCAGAGAAATGGCAACCATCAGAAGAGATTGCTGCAATTGTTTCTGATCTTCACCAATTTGCTCAAGCACGTTCAGCATGGCGCTCAGCAAACGCTGTTGTGTTCCCAGATCGCCCTGACTACCGCTTTGAACTGAGCGAAGATAACGATGTTGTCGCTATCCACGCTGACATGCGTCGTAGCGCAAACAAGCTGGTTGAAGAATCAATGATCAGCGCGAACATCTGTGCGGGCCGAGTACTAAAAGAGAGCTTCAACCAAGGTGTGTTTAACTGCCATTCTGGTTTCAAGGCTGAGAAAATCTCCGACGTTCTTGAACTGGTAAACCCGCAAGCGGAAACGCCGTTCACTGAAGAGCAAATCATTTCTCTAGAAGGTTTTGCTACTCTACGTCGTTGGTTAGGTTCTTTAGATAACAGCTACTACGACAACCGTATTCGTAAATTCCAAGCGTATAGCGAGATCAGCAATGAGCCTGCACCGCACTACGCGATGGGATTAGATATTTACGCAACTTGGACTTCTCCAATTCGTAAATATGGCGACATGATTAACCACCGTATGCTTAAAGCACACATCTTAGGTAAAGCGCCAATTCAAACACCAGATGAAACTATCGGTGATGAACTTGCCCTGCACCGCCGTCACCACGGCATGGCTGAGCGTAATGTTGGCGATTGGTTGTATGCTCGCACTCTAGCCAATGCTCCAGCAGAAGAAACTCGTTTCCAAGCTGAGATTTTCGATATTAACCGTGCAGGTATGCGTGTACGTTTACTTGAAAATGGTGCTGCTGCATTTATCCCTGGATCTCTCATTCTTAATAATAAAGAAAGAATAGAGTGCAACGGTGATATGGGTACTGTATCTATCGATAAAGAAATGGTATACAAACTGGGAGACGTTTTAGAAGTAGTTCTCTCTGAAGTTAATCAGGAAAACCGTAACTTAGTAGCAAAACCTACTCAAGTATTTGCGGACTTGCCTAGCGAGCCTGAAACGACAAACGAAACCGAAGCTTAAAGGCTTTAACAGCTACAGCTTTCAAGGTTACGGCTTTCAAGGTCAAAGCTATCAAGGTCAAAAGCTTCAAAGGTTCACTTCTAAAGGCGCTAATTATTAGCGCCTTTTTTGTAAATGTCTCATGCTTAAACAATACTTAAAAAAAACAATCAATAAGCAATCAATTTACAACGTCAAAGAAGCTCACTATGTCATCAATCACAGTTACTCAGTTCAGAAACTTCATTCCCAGGAGACGAGAACGTTATCCTGCCTCTAAAAACGGTATCTTTATAGTGTCGAAAGGCAGCATTTCTTTTGTGTTGCCCAATGGTACTCAAGCCTCGTTGCAAGCGGGAGATTTCACCCTTTACAATTCTGGTCAGATTAAAGACATCACGGTTAACACTGAAAATGGCGAATTCAGCGCAACCTGCTTAGATTTTGATTTGGCTATCTTTCAAAAGTTCATTAATCAGTTCAGCGATTTAGAGTCCGCTCGAATCCCAGACAAGTACATTAAGTTCAATCAAACGGATACTGAGCTCTGTCAGTTGAAAGATCTCATCATGTCACTGGCCAACTCTTCTTCTCAGAATGACTACGCACTCACTCAATTAGGCTTAAGTTTGCTGTCTTTGATGGTGGAACAGTACCCAGCTCTATTGGCTATTATTGCTCGAGCTTCAAGGTTAACCGTGACCCAAAGAGTCATTCATTACATCGAGCAAAACATTGAAAACAATATCTCTTTGGATACGCTCGCCAGTTACATGGGAATGTCACCGGCTACGCTTAAACGTCGCTTATCGGCTGAAGATCTGTCGTTCTCAAACTTATTAAAGATAAAACGTATTGCTCATGCAGCCACTCAGCTAAGAACATCGGATAAGTCGATCACTCAAATCGCGTATGAGTCAGGCTTTAAAAGTGCCGCTCACTTCAGCACGGCCTTTAAAACGTATCACGGAAAAACACCAAAAGACTTCCGATCGCTAGTGGCACAAGCACAACTGCAGAGCGTAAAGCCGCAAGTTTAAAGAAACAAAGCGATAGATTGATGTGGACGTCTTAGTTGGGAACTGGTGTAAACCAAGTGGCTTCAATATTAAGCCACTTGGGTGTGGGATGAGATGATTTGGCTTTGGGATTCAGTGGTTGAGTTTTGATACTCATTGATTCAGCTTTGCGAGCAGGCCACCAGCAAACGTGAAAACAGAGTGACTATGACCAGAAGTACGATTTAGGGTCTTTTTCTATTTCAGCCAAAATAGCATCAAGATCCTTCGATTTAGGAAGGTACGGATACGGCCCCCAATTCACAGAGTCGGTTTCGACATCCCCTTCAAGCGGCACCATCACTAACCAACAAGACAGCGACTCATCAAAAGTCACGCAGACGATCTCGTTTATATAATCACTGTGAGATGAGTCGAGTAGATAATGCGCCTGAGAAAACAGCACACCACCCTCACACTCTTCATATAGGGATTTGCCTAGCTCGACAGGTAAACTTCGATTTCGAGATGTACAGAGCCTCTCGGCCCCAATTAAAAGACGATTCAGCTCGATATGAATGACGGACATAACACCCCTTGTAACTTCATAGAAACTTCTAAGTAGTGAATTCCTCTACTTAGCTTAGGACTCAACAAACATTTTAGCGAACAAGCGTAATCAAAATACCTGCCCTGCTCCCAGAAACGAATCTTGCTTTCGGAAACCCAGAAAGCTACGACTCATCAAGCGAACAGCTATACATCGAGAGTATGGAATTTCACAAAAGTGTCATATAACCGACCTATCATATGCGACAAATGTTATTAACTAGGAGTTGTTTATGTTACGAGTCGCGCTTGCCTCTCTTTTATCCTTAGCCCTGTCTTCTCATGCTGCTTTAGCACAAGAAACCACTATTTCGGGCTCCACCTCAGTATCACGAGTGATGGATGTATTAGCTGAGGAGTACAACAAGACTCACCCTGATAACTATATTGCGGTTCAGGGCATTGGTTCTACAGCAGGTATTACCATGGTTAATAAAGGTGTCTCTGACATCGGTATGAGCTCGCGTTATTTAACCGACCGCGAACAAGACGAGAAGTTGAAGGTATTTCCAATTGCCTTTGACGGCCTAGCTGTAGTAACTAACCGCTCAAACGCTGTAAGCAACGTTACACGTGAGCAGCTGTTCGATATCTACAAAGGCAAAATCACGAACTGGAAAGCTGTGGGTGGCGCAGATCAGCCTATCGCAGTTGTCACTCGCGAAGCGTCTTCTGGCTCACGCTATAGCTTCGAAAGCTTGCTTGGTTTAACGAAGATCATTAATGACCGTCTAGTGTCTGACATCAACCCAAATAACTTGGTTGTAAACAGCAACAGCATGGTTAAAACGATTGTTAACCATAACCCACACGCGATTGGTTTTATCTCTGTTGGTTCAATCGACCGTTCGATTAAAGCAATTACATTTGAAGGCGTAGAGCCAACATCTAAGAACATTGCTAACCACAGCTATGAATTGGCTCGCCCATTCTTGTTGCTGCACAAGACAGACTCAGTTTCTGACGAGAGCAAAGACTTCATCAAGTTCGTGAAGTCAAAGCAAGGGCAAGACCTTATCGAAGAGTACGGCTACACTCGCATTAAATAAGTGGGATAGTTTTATCTAATGTAAACAAAAAGAGAGAGCACTATGCTCTCTCTTTTTTGAATCTTTATAAATCGCTGCTTTACAAACCACTTAGAAGTGAAGTTGAATCACTGAAACGATCACAGCGCCAGGACGACGAATACCTTCGATTTCGACGCGAATTTCGCGTTCAATCTCTAGGCCTTTCTTAATTGGCGTTACTTTTGTTAGCGTACTTTTAGCACGAACATTACTGCCCGATTTAACAGGGTATGGGAAACGTACTTGGTTAAGACCAATGTTTACGACCATCTTCGCTGTTGGGAATTGAGACTTGTCAGGGTCAACACTGTCAGTCAATCGAGGAAGCAGAGATAAAGTTAAAAAACCATGTGCGATGGTTGTTTTGAACGGAGAGTCTGTTTCCGCTTTTTCAGGCTCAGTGTGAATCCACTGCATATCTTCAGTAACAAGGCCGAACTGGTTAATACGGTCTTGACTTACATTGATCCAGTCGCCAGTATGGATGACTTCACCGATCTGTTGATTAAGCTCATCAAACACAAGTTGTGCTTCTGGCTTAAGTACGATCGGCTGTTCCACCGGCATCTCTGGTGCATCTTCATTGACAGCAGGTTTGTGGTGATCACGAACCCACGCAAAGAAATGGCTATTTTGCGTACGATTAAGAAAGTCGCCCCAGTAATCTCTAAGAGCTGGAGACATCCATTGCATAAACTCTGAGTGTTGCGAAGACATGCTATCGCCTCGGTGTTTAAATAAATCAATGACTTTCATAAGAACCTCAATGCACAAAAAATTTCAATATAACTTCGTAATTTTGAAACACTTCACACTATTGTGCAAATGTTTTCGAGCATACAACCGTTAGCTGAACCTTGTTAAAATCATATTAAACATATACTTACCAATAAAACATCATTTTATTACAAAACCCAAATTAGAGTGTTAGCTCTATCACATGACAAACATTTGTTTATATAAAAGGCGTTTTTATTCATAAGTGGAATAAAAAAGGCTTAGCGCAATGCTAAACCTTAGTTTTTACAAGGAATTAGTTTTCCGAGGGTTGGTCTTGTAAGAGACGAATCTTACAAGACACTCAATCCCCCTATTCGTCATCAAGCGGAACCAGCTTGGTATTACCACCGTGTGCTTTCTCACGCTTACGTTGCACGAATGCGTAGAAGCCAGGGATTAGGAACGTACCCGCCAGTAATACACATAACAGGCCGCCGATCAGTGAAATACCCAGAGAGTTCTGACTCACGTGACCTGCGCCCGCAGCGAAGATAAGCGGGAAGATACCTAAGATGAACGACCAAGACGTCATGTTCACAGCACGGAAACGCAGTGTACCGCCCTTCACCGCTGCATCTTCAATCGGTGCGTCTTTCTCTTCACGCTCTACCTTTGCGAATTCCACAATCAAGATTGCGTTCTTCGCGGCCAAGGCTATCAAGAGAACCAAACCTATTTGTGCATAAAGGTTCAGCGGAGTGCCCGTTAGATTCAATGCCAAGAAGGAGCCTAAGGTTGCGACAGGTACCACGAGGATAATCGCAATCGGAATTGTCCAACTCTCGTATTGAGCCACCATAAACAGGTAGATGAAGATCAGAGCCAGTGCGAAAGCAAAGATCGCTTGGTTACCTGCTAGTACTTCTTGGTAAGCCATGCCTGTCCATTCGTACTGATACCCCTGAGGCAATACTTCTGCAGCTACGCGTTCCATTGCCGCAATCGCATCACCACTTGAGTAACCTTCTGCAGGTTGACCTTGAATCACGGCACTGCGGTACATGTTGTAACGCCATGCTACATCTGGTTCGAAGATCTGGTCGTAAGTCACTAATGTGCTTAACGGGATCATCTCGCCATTAGACGAACGAACGTGGAATCGTTGTAGGTCGTCCATGCTGCTACGGTGTTCACTGTCAGCTTGCATGGTTACGCGGAAGTTCTTACCAAACATGGTGAAGTCGTTCACGTACAACGAACCAAGGTTACCTTGTAGTGTTTGGAAAATTTCCGACAACGGAATACCTAATTGCTGCGCTTTCTCACGGTCAATATCGACATAGTAGTGAGGTACGTTCGCACGGAAAGTACTGAATGTGTGTGAAATCTCAGGCTGTTTGCTCGCCTCAGCTATCACGTCATTCATCACCATCGCTAGATCAGTTCGGCTACGACCTAATGTATCTTCAAGAACGAATTCAAAACCAGACGCTGCACCCATACCCGGTACTGCTGGAGGCCCCATCGCAAACACGACAGCTTGAGGAAGTTCAGTCGCAGCACGACCATTAATACGCTGTGAGATAGCCTGAGCAGAGTGTTGACCATCCAGTGCATTACGCATGTCCCAATCGTGAAGCTTGATGAACATTGACGCACCATTCGACGCAGAAGCGCCCGTCATAAATGCGTAGCCGTTAACCAGTGTTACGCCATCAACACCCGGCTCTTGTTCAACCATTTCAAGCAGCTGCTTAGTCACTTCTTCGGTTCGAGACAAGGATGCCGCGTCAGGAAGCTGAACGTTAACCAGCAAAATGCCTTTATCTTCTTGAGGTACAAACGCCGTAGACGTTGTCTTCGCAAAATAAGTCACAGCCGCCAAAGCCACAAAGAAGAAAGTGAACAGCAGAACGCCTTTCTTAACTAAGAAGCCAGCCACTTGACCGTATTTGTTAGTAACAGACTCTAGACCACGGTTAAATGCTTGGTACCAACGCGCCGTGTTACCACCACCCTGCTTAAGAACCAGTGAACACAATGCAGGTGATAGCGTTAATGCGTTAATTGAAGAGATAACAACCGCGATACAGATAGTCAGAGCGAACTGACGGTACATGATGCCAGTAATACCAGGAAGCATTGCAACAGGGATGAATACCGCAAGTAGAACCAAGGTCGACGTAATGATCGGCCCCGTTACTTCTTTCATCGCAATAAGCGTGGCTTTACGCGGTGAAATGGTTGGGTCTTTAGCCATTGTGGTATCAACGTTCTCGATAACCAAGATCGCATCATCTACTACGATACCAATCGCTAGTATCAAACCAAACAGGGTTACCGTGTTGATGGTGAAACCCGTCATCTGCATGATGGCAAACGTACCAATCAAAGATACCGGAATCGCAACTACAGGAATCAAGGTTGCACGCGCACTACCCAAGAACAGGTACGTTACCGCAATAACCAGCAAGATGGCTTCGATTAAGGTCTTTACTACCCCTTTGATCGACTCAGCAACAAACAGTGTAGTGTCGTAACTTGCTTCATACGCCACGCCTTCTGGGAAGTTCTTGCTTAAGTTTTCCAGCATCGCCATCACAGCTTTGCCACTTTCCAGCGCGTTAGCGTCTGATTGAAGTGACAGCGTTACGATCGACGCATCTTGACCACGGTATTTACCATTACCGTCGTAGAACTTTTTACCAAGCTCAACACGTGCAATGTCTTTTAAGTAAACCGTTGAACCGTCTTGAGTTGCACGAAGAACAACATTTTCAAACTCATCAGCTGTTTCTAATCGGCCTTTTGTTACCAAGTTGAACTGCACTTCTTGTGCGTTGTTATAAGGTGCAGCACCAATACGGCCTGCAGCAACTTGAACGTTCTGCTCTGCCAACGCGCGGTTCACGTCTGAAGTGGTGATATTGAGGTTAGCCATTTTCTCAGGATCTAACCAAACACGCATCGCGTATTCACCACCACCCAACACGTTAACTTCACTGATGCCCTTCACACGAGCCAGTTGGTCTTTAATGTTTAGGTTAACGTAGTTGATCAAGAATTGATCGTCGTACTCACCGTTTGGCGAATAGAAGTTCAATACCATCAAAAGGTCTGGTGAACGCTTTTTAACGGTGACACCCACCATTCGAACTTCTTGCGGAAGCTTCGATTCGATTTGAGCAACTCGGTTCTGAACGTTGACCTGAGCCATATCTGGGTCAGTACCAACATCAAAGGTCACATTAAGGTTGTATGAACCATCGTTAGCGCTTTTAGAAGACATGTAGATCATATCTTCAACGCCGTTAACCGACGTTTCTATGGGGTCGGCTATCGCCTGTTCTACTACTTCAGCACTTGCACCTGTGTAGAATGCGGTAACACTTACAGAAGGCGGGCTGATTTTTGGATATTCCGCCACTGGCAAGATAGCGAGAGAAATCGCACCCGCCAGCGTTAAGATTATGGATATTACAAGGGCAAACTTAGGCCTTTGAATAAAGAAACGACTCAACATAACTACGCCCCTTACTCAGCTTGTTCAGCAGAAGCTTGAATGCGAACAGACATACCATTACGTACACGCTGTAAGCCTTGAGTGATCACTGTGTCATTCTTCTCCAGACCGGAATGAACAATCACACCACCTTCAACCTGACGACCCATTTCGATGTTTCTACGCTCAGCCACAGGAGCAGCTTCGCCTTCAACTAACACCATAACAAAGTCGCCTTCAAGGTCGGTTTGAACCGCGCGGCGAGGAATGGTTACGACATCAATAGATTGCTTCTCACGCAGATCAACACGAACGTGCTGACCAGGAAGCAATTGCTGGTCTGGGTTATCGGCAATAGCGCGCATCGCGATCGTACCAGTGTTTAGGTTGATACGGTTGCCCAAGAAATCGAGCTGACCTAGATGTTCGAATGCTTCGCCATTTTCAAGCATGATTTGCACTTCAACACGATCAGAATCGCTGCTGCCGTCACCTTCAATTCGGTCCATACCTAACTCAATACGCTCACGCTCACTGATGCTGAACGATGCATGGATTGGGTCTAGGCTAACCAAAGTTGTCAGAACACCTGAAGACGGTGAAACTAGGTCACCTTTACTTACTTTAGTGTCACTGATTCTTCCAGAGAAAGGCGCGATAATTTTGGTGTGAGAAAGCTGGACATTCGCGGCGTTTAACTGAGCTTGGCTTGCTTCTAACTGTGCTTGAGAACCTAATAGGTTTGCCGTTAATGCATCAAATTCAGATTGAGAAATACTGCCCTTAGGAAGTAGGTTCTTACCACGATTGAAATCAAGTTCGGCTTTTTTAAGGTTGGCATTCGCTTGAGCAACAGCCGCTTTCGCGCTTGCTACTTCTGCTTCAAATGATGAAGGCTCAATTGAGTAAAGCAATTGCCCCTTCTCGACCATTTGGCCTTCTTTGAAATGGCGGCTTTGCAGGTAGCCAGAAACTTGTGCAGTAATTGCCGTGTCTTCAACGGCTTCAATACGACCGATGTACGACTTACTTTGTTGGTGAGAAACGACGCTAACATCCTGTACAGCTACGAGAGGTAAAGGCGCTTGCTTGGCATTCTGAGCATCTTGCCCACATCCAGCAAGAATAAGAGAGCTTGCAAGAGCCGTAAGGATTAACTTTTTACGCATGGTTATACCGTCACTTATGAGAAATTGAACAGCATAAAAGTTACGTAACACAATTGCTTCAAATGTCCGAGGAATATCAATTATAACTGGCCAAAGTGTATCAATATGTTAATTGAAACCAAGTGCTTATAAAGTGATTACAAACACGCTACAATTCCTAAGTAAATCAATCTCTCAGCTTTTGTTCTCTATGGATATTGTCTAACATAATGTATTGTCAGACAGATAAGCATTCACATTTAATTGTTAAGGAATTCTCATGATTTCAAAATGGGCTAAACGTTTCTATCAAATGGCGGAATTGGTCGGTTCTTGGAGTAAAGATCCTTCAACTCAAGTCGGCGCCGTAATCACTAAGCACAACCGCATTGTTTCTGTTGGTTTTAATGGCTACCCACATGGCGTGTCTGATAGTGCGGATACTGATGACAGAGAGATGAAGTACCTCAAGACACTTCACGCTGAAGAAAATGCGATCTTATTCGCCAAGCGTGATTTGGACAGCTGTGAAATCTGGGTGACTCACTTCCCTTGCCCAAACTGCGCAGCGAAAATCATCCAAACCGGTATTTCTGCGGTTCACTGCCCAGAGCAAAGTGAAGACTTTCTTTCTCGCTGGGGAGACAAAATCAAAGTGAGCCAAGATATGTTTGAACAAGCAGGCGTAAAAGTCGATTGGTTGCCACTGGCTGACCTAGATTAAACGAACAGATAGTTAGAACAAAAAAGCCGAGAGTCGATATTATCGCTCTCGGCTTTCTTTTGTTTGGGGCTCAGCGGACTGCAGGATTAAGCACTGACAGGAAATGCTTCAGCGTATGCTTCCATGAAATCTTTACGAATCTCTTGCTCTAGATGAACCGCCTTCTCGGTTGGACAGAAAATCATAAAATGGACTTCTTGCTCACCTGTCGAACTGCTTGTGATATGGATGTGAGGCTCAGAACCCGGAAGGTCAACACCAGCGTGCTTTTCGATCACACCGTTGTAACGGCGAGCAACATCGATAAACTCTTCGCAATGCTCTTCAATTTTCACAATAAGACCCGACAGCATAGGGTATAGGTTTACAAAGTCTTTCACCGTCACAAAAAAGTTATGATAAACATAACGCTTCATGAAGTTGAGGTTCTTAACCGGATAAGTGAAGAACATGCTATTAGGCAGCGTGGCTGTCTTGCCAGTGAAGTGATATTGCCCATGATACAAATCGATTTCTTGAATCACGGTCGCCATCAGATTGTGCTCAATCACTTCACCGCTGATTTTACCCACTTCGATCCAGTCGCCGATTCTAAATGAACGAGAACTCGCACGCTGAATAGAACCGGTGAAACACAAAATGATCTCTTTTGAAGCCACTACTATCGCAACAGCAATGGCCGTGACAGATAGCGCAAACTCGCTGATTTCGGATTTCCACAGCACAAATAACGTCACAACAATAATCGCGAATGTGCCGTTTTTGGTTCGTGACATCCAGTTACGTTGGTCTTCACTAAGGAAAGCAACATCACCTCTTATTTGAGATAAGGTGATTCGGCGAATGATTAAAATAATAGTGATAATCAACGCACTAAAAATAAACTTATGAGCGAGTAGAAAATCAATTACTTGCCACACTTTTTCCATTACTTATTCCTTAGCATTACAACGACGAGCTTTACAACGATTAGCGGAGACTTCGCTATGAAAAAGCGCTCAAAAATAGAGCGCTTTTTTACGTGCCTAAATCAGCTATTGGTAAGGCTATCATTTTATCTTGGCAGAAGTAATAAATTGGCCAAAAGTTTCACACCAAATCACAACCGTATTAAATCGATTAAGATCAGTACCTTCGGGAAGCTCAACCATAAAGCGGTCGAATGTTTTCACATCTCCGACTCTCAATAACTCGTTCTTGCTGTCATTGAAAGCGTGCTCGGTTTCAATGAACTTAGGCGAGAGATAAACCTTGTAATCAGGTCCCGGCGCCAATTCACCTTCAAAAGCGATCGCACTTTCGGATACTGAGACGATGCCTTCTCCCCAGTGCAAGAAGTCACTGTCTTGTCGATCTTTAGTGAACTCGCCCGTGTAGATAGCCTGCTCACTGATCGCTTCAACAGAACTTGAGGAAGGAGAATCAGGCTCAATCAAGATAGGCAATGCGTAAACACCTAGCCCAAAACCAACAGCACCCACGGCTAAGTGGGTGCAAAGTAAAACTAACTTTTTCATCGCGTACTCCCTTATGCTTAAAGAGAGTATTATTGAATACTCTCAAAAATACAAAGAGATATAACGCTCTGATGTTCTATTTTTGGTAATGCGTTGCTGTACGTTGTGACAGTTCAACAATCACTTTTACCGCTTGCTCCATGCCTTGAATGGTAATGAACTCATGAATACCGTGGAAGTTGTAACCGCCAGTAAAGATATTCGGGCATGGTAGCCCCATGAAAGATAAGCGAGCACCGTCTGTACCACCTCGGATTGGTTTAACCATTGGCTCGACATTGCACTCAATCATCGCCTGCTTGGCCAATTCAATAATATGTTGATGCGGTTCAACCATCTCTTTCATGTTGAAGTAGCTATCGGTTAGCACCAGCTCAACACGGCCTTTCTCAAGGCGCTCATTCAGCTCATCGACTTTCTGCTGCATGAATGCTTTACGCGCTTCTACACCCTCACGTTCAAAATCACGGATGATGTATCCCAGTTCAGAGCGAGCCACACCCATTTCCGCCGATTTCAGGTGGTAGAAGCCTTCATAACCTTCTGTGCACTCTGGTGTTTCTTGCGCAGGCATCATCAATTGGAATTGCGCTGCAATGTTCATCGAGTTCACCATTTTATCTTTTGCGGTGCCCGGGTGAACGTTCACGCCATGACAGATAACATCGGCGCTCGTGGCATTGAAGTTCTCAAATTCCAACTCCCCTACTGGGCCACCATCGATGGTGTACGCCCACTCGGCGCCAAATTTTTCAACGTCAAACAGGTTCGCACCGCGACCAATCTCTTCATCCGGCGTGAAACCAATGCAGATGTCGCCGTGTTTGATGTCTGGATTCGCTTTCAGGTAAGCAATTGCACTGATGATTTCAGCGATGCCCGCTTTGTTGTCGGCACCAAGCAGAGTTGTGCCGTCAGTCGTAATCAGGTCGTGACCATGTAAAGAATCAAGATCTGGATACTGGCTTGGGTTCAAACTCTCGCCACTTTCCCCTAATTCAATCGTTCCACCTCGGTAATCTTTAATCACTTGTGGTTTCACGTTGGCGCCTGATGCGTCAGGAGCGGTATCCATGTGCGCCACAAAGCCAATCGCAGGCACATCGTAATCGACATTCGACGGCAGTTTCGCCATCAAGTATCCATTGTCATCTAAAGACACATCAACTAAGTCTAATGCCACCAATTCTAACTTTAAGGCTTCAGCAAAGGTAATTTGACCCGGTGAACTTGGGCATTGCTGATTAGAAGGATCGGATTTGGTATCAAAAGTAACGTAATTCAGAAAACGTTCTACAAGCTTTTCCATAATTCATCTCACCATGGATTAAGTAATTGATTTACTGACTTAATTATTATGTCGATAAGTGATACATCGTTAAATAAATACGAGCACAGAGTCAGTAGCGAGGGTTTTCATCTTACGCCCCTGACCATGTATGTAATTGCTCTAAATCATTATTGTGCGAAATTAGATGCGCTTCCTATACTTGAAAACAGAGGGTTTCGTCAGTTCAACATTGCATACGGATGATAAGAGATCGCTTTGTACGCATTCTACGCCCTCCGCTCTCAGCCTAACAAAAGTACAAAGTGGATGATGATCACAATTTATCCTTGATGCAGAATCTGTCATACGTTACACGGAGACACAGTTATGACGATTAATAAATATTTCATTTTCTCTCCTCAAGCCTCTGAGGAAACGCTTCGACCAGTATTAACTGAGAAAGAAGTTCAAAGGCAGGAAGCTCTAAGACAGGCGCAGATCCAGGGTGGATTAGACACAAACGCGACCTCGTAACTCAATGAATACCTAGCACTATTAAGACCCCTATAAAAAAGCTCTACGCTCTATCCGGTAGAGCTTTTTTTTATTTTTGATCTGTTCTCCTCTCCCCCACTCCCAAACAAGCTGAACATTAAACCTTCGCTCATTGCTTGTTGTTCTTCACTTCTCGATCACCAATTGGCTCATAGTTTCTCGCGAATGTATTTTCACGCATTGCACACACTAGCTTGCAGCGCTGAGAAATGACTCACTAAACTCCCCGATGCCATACCTTGTCGTGTCATTTTGTGCTAATAATTCATATTCGTTTTCATTCCTCACTCGCCCTCTTTTCAAAACTATAATGCGAGTACCAGAGAACCTAACCACAGGAACCCCGAATTCAATGGAATATTCAAAGCTAGGAAGTAGTCAAATTCCCGTTTCCCGTATCTGTCTTGGCAGCATGACTTGGGGGCTACAAAATACGCAGCAGCAAGCCGACCAACAGATCGAATACGCATTAAGCCAAGGTATTAACTTTATCGATACTGCAGAGATGTACGCGGTTCCACCTTCTCCAGATACCTACGGAAAAACAGAAGCGATCATTGGTAACTGGTTATCGCGTAACCCACAGCGTCGACAAGAGTTGATCATTGCGAGCAAAATTGCCGGGCCAGGGCTTCCTTGGGTTCGAGATGGCGGCCCGATAACGGGTGAAGCGGTGATCGCAGCCGTTGACGCATCATTAAAACGCCTACAAACAGACTATATCGACCTTTACCAACTTCATTGGCCAAATCGTACAACGCCTCACTTTGGTAAGCATTTCCCGAATCACATTCGATTCAGTGATATTGACCGAAAGCAGCATGAAGCTGGGATGTTGGAAATCCTACAAGCACTGGCAAGCTGCATTAAGGCGGGGAAAATTCGCCATGTCGGGCTTTCAGATGATTCTACTTGGGGCATTAACACATACCTCAAGCTGAGCGAGAAACACGATTTGCCACGTATGGTTTCGATTCAGAATGAATTTAGCTTGCTGCACGCAAAAGACTGGCCATATCTGATTGAGAACTGTGTGCATGAAGATGTCGCTTACCTGCCATGGTCACCTTTAGCTGCAGGCATGTTGAGTGGAAAGTACATCGATGGCGCAAGACCGGAAGGCAGCCGTTGGACTTACATGCAACGTAAAGGCATTTTCCGTGACACTGAATCTGCCAACGAAGCGGTTAAAGGCTATGTTGAAGTGGCGAATGCTCACGGGTTCACTCCAAGCCAACTGGCATTGGCTTGGTGTAATCAAGTTGATGGGGTGACGTCCACTATCATTGGTGCAACGACCATGGAGCAGCTAAAAGAGAACGTAGCCGCTTTCAGTAAACCGTTCTCAGAAGAGATCCTGACTGATATCAACACAGTCTTTAAGCGCTACCCTGCTCCGTATTAGGCTGTCAGTTCAGCTTAACTTAGGTGAGTAAATCCCATAAGAGCGCGCTATTTAGTGCGCTTTTGCTTTTTATGTAGATCGCATTGAGTCATCACGCTTTTGGTTCGCTAACCTTTGCTCTATAATGCGCGGGCTTATATCTAGGATAAAAACATGATTTCAAAAAACCAATTAAAACTCCTTCGTGCTTTGGGCCAAAAGAAACAACGTAAAGCCCACGGCCTGTTTCTAGTTCAAGGTGAAAAGAACGTTCTTGAGCTGTTCAATAGTGACTTAGTGGTGAAGAATGTCTTTGCTACCGCTGATTTCTTATCTGAAAATCATGCTTCACTGATTGAGTTTGATTGTGTTGAAGCCTCGCTGGATGATCTAACCAAAGCGAGCACTTTGGTCAGTAACAACGCAGCGATTGCGGTTGTTGAGATCCCAACGTTTGAACTACCAGAAGCAACAGGACTGATGATTGCGCTTGATGGCGTTTCAGACCCTGGCAACCTAGGTACGATTATTCGCGTAGCAGACTGGTACGGCATCAAGCATATCGTTGCGAGCAGCGATTGCGCAGACCCATACAACCCTAAAACGATCAGCGCGACTATGGGCAGCTTTGGCCGCGTACACGTAAGCCAAACAGACTTACCAGCTTACTTAGAGCAAGCGAACCTACCGGTTTACGGTGCTTTCTTAGAAGGCGAAAGTGTTCATAAGACTGAGTTTACTGCTAACGGCATTTTATTGATGGGCAGTGAGTCTCACGGCATCCGTGAACACGCGGCTAAATACGTGACTGATAAGATTACGATTCCAGCATTCGGTGGCGCAGAGTCTTTGAACGTTGCAATGGCGACAGGCATTATTCTCGACAACATGCGTCGTCAGCACTGCTAGACCTCTAAGCTAACTAGCCAATCGACAGTGTTCAGATATTAAAAAAGGCGTATTGATTAAATCAGTACGCCTTTTTATTTGAGTTCTTTTCAACAATTACTTTTCTAGCATTGCCAACTTATCAGGCACACCATTCCACTTTTCCGCATCATCCATCGCTGGTTTTACTTCTGTTTGCACAGGCCAAATCTCAGCAAGTTCTGCGTTCACTTCAATGAAAATCTTTTGATCTTCAGGCAGTTCATCTTCTTGGAAGATCGCTTGAGCATCACATTCAGGTACACATAAACCACAATCGATACATTCGATCGGGTTAATTACCATGAAGTTTGGGCCTTCATGGAACGCATCTGCGGGACACACTGCCACACAGTCTGTGTATTTACATTGAATACAATTATCGCCTACGACAAATGCCATGATGCTCTGCTCTATAAGTTAGTCAAAATTGAAGAATGGGGATAATACTCATCCCAAAGCAAAATTCAACATCATACGGCTCTAATATCGTGTCTATTTGCTCCATGTTTCCAAATTAGTATGACAGATAAATCAATTTCTCGTAAAATGCGCGCCATTGTGAGCTTATCGCTTCTTTGAACATCAGCGTTTCCATCAAACTCTGTATTAAGAAACGATCTAGCTAAGACACCTATAAAAACGAGACATCGAAATGATACGTTTAACCGAAATTAAACTCCCACTAGACCATGAAGAGTCTGCTATTCAAGACGCTATTGAAGCGAAACTTGGTATTAACTCTGATCAGGTACTCTCTTTTAATATCTTTAAACGTGGCTACGATGCTCGTAAGAAATCAAAGATCTTACTTATCTACACGCTTGACGTTCTCGTTGAAAACGAAGCTGAGTTGTTAGAACAATTCATTAGCGACCCGCACGTAAAAGTGACTCCTGATATGGAGTACAAGTTTGTTGCTAAAGCGGTTGAGAACCAAACTGAGCGCCCTGTGGTTATCGGTTTTGGCCCATGTGGTCTATTCGCTGGCCTAGTGCTTGCTCAAATGGGTTTCAACCCAATCATCGTTGAGCGTGGTAAAGAAGTTCGTGAGCGTACGAAAGATACCTTTGGTTTCTGGCGTAAGCGTACGCTGAACACAGAATCAAACGTACAGTTTGGTGAAGGCGGCGCAGGTACTTTCTCTGACGGTAAGCTGTACAGCCAAGTTAAAGATCCAAAGCACTACGGCCGTAAAGTAATTGAAGAGTTCGTTGCTGCGGGTGCACCAGAAGAAATTCTATACGTAAGTAAGCCGCACATCGGTACCTTTAAACTGGTTACCATGATCGAGAAAATGCGTGCTTCTATCATTGAACTCGGTGGCGAAATCCGTTTCAGCACTCGCGTAGACGACGTTCACATGGAAGATGGCCAAATCACTGGTCTAACACTTTCTAACGGCGAAGAGATCAAATCTCGCCACGTAGTACTGGCTGTTGGTCACAGTGCTCGTGACACGTTTGAAATGCTGTACGATCGTGGCGTTTACATGGAAGCGAAGCCTTTCTCTGTTGGTTTCCGTATCGAACACAAGCAATCGATGATCGATGAAGCTCGTTTCGGTAAGAACGCAGGCAACCCAATCCTAGGTGCTGCGGACTACAAACTCGTTCACCACTGTAAGAATGGCCGCACTGTATACAGCTTCTGTATGTGCCCAGGTGGTACTGTGGTTGCTGCAACGTCTGAAGAAGGCCGCGTAGTAACGAACGGCATGAGCCAATACTCTCGTGCAGAACGTAACGCAAACAGCGCAATCGTTGTAGGTATCGACCCAGAGCGTGATTACCCAGGTGACGCACTGGCTGGTATCCGTTTACAGCGTGAACTAGAAAGCGGCGCTTATGTTCTTGGTGGTGAAAACTACGATGCACCAGCTCAGAAAATCGGTGACTTCTTGAAAGGTCGCGATCCAAGTGCAATCGGTGAAGTACAACCGTCATTCACGCCGGGTATCCACCTGACTGATATTTCAAAAGCGCTGCCTGATTTTGCTATCGAAGCGATTCGTGAAGCAATCCCAGCGTTCGAGAAGAAGGTCAAAGGTTTCTCTACGCCAGACGGCCTACTAACAGGTGTTGAGACTCGTACGTCTTCTCCTGTATGTATCAAGCGTGGTAAAGACTACCAAAGCATCAACCTTAAGGGCTTCTTCCCTGCAGGTGAAGGCGCAGGCTACGCAGGCGGCATCCTGTCTGCTGGTATCGATGGTATTAAGGTTGCGGAAGCACTTGCACTGTCAATGGTAGAACAGAACCAAGCAGAGAAGATTGAGATCGCTTAACAACGCGTTTTAATATTATCTAAAGCTAAAAATCCAGTGTCTTGTCTACACTGGATTTTTTTATGTGCATGTGACTAGCGGTGAGCAAGCAACATGGTAGAATGCAGCCATTAATCTTATCCTCATATAAGATTGTTGAACCTTTCCATCGCTATTTAGCCAAATCATACCGAGAAACTTATGCCATTTTCCAAGCTTGGATTAAGCTCACCTATTGTTAAAGCCGTTGCAAAACAAGGCTATGAAAAGCCAACCTCTATTCAAGAAAAAGCAATTCCGATTGTTCTTTCTGGTAAGAACCTTATTGCTGCAGCACAAACAGGTACAGGTAAAACTGCGAGCTTTGTTCTCCCTATCTTAGAAATGCTATGCAAAGGTGAAACGCAGCGTAAAAAACGTATCCGCGCAGTTATCCTGACACCAACGCGTGAGCTGGCAGTTCAGGTTGAACAGAACATCACTAAGTACGCGAAGTTCCTAAACCTAACATCACTAGCGATGTACGGTGGCGTGTCTTACCAACACCAGAAAGATCGTCTTATTGAAGGCGTGGATATTCTTGTGGCAACACCAGGTCGTTTGATCGACATGTACGGACAACGTGCCGTTCACTTTGATGAAGTGGAAGTACTGGTTCTAGATGAAGCTGACCGCATGCTAGACATGGGTTTCATTGAAGACATCAACAAGATCATCGCGCGTCTACCACAAGACATCCAAAACCTGCTGTTCTCGGCAACGCTTTCAACGCCAGTGCGTGCACTAGCGAAAAGTGCAATCAGTGAAGCGGAAGAGATTTCGATTGCCAAGACTGATGCGTCTAAAGCGAACATTGAGCAATGGTTGGTAACGGTAGATAAAGACCGTAAGTCAGCACTATTGAGCCACATGATTACCGAAGGTAACTGGGACCAAGCGCTTATCTTTATCGAAACCAAGCACGGCGCGGCTAAGTTGGTTGCTCAACTTGAGAAACGTGGTATTCAAGCGGAAGCTTTCCACAGTGGACGTAGCCAAGCGATTCGTGAAAAAATCTTGGCTGACTTTAAGAAAGGTCGCCTAAAATACTTAGTCGCGACGGGTGTTGCTGCTCGTGGTATCGATATCGACAACCTAAGCCGCGTAGTGAACTACGACATGCCATTCCCAGCAGATGATTATGTTCACCGTATTGGTCGTACAGGCCGTGCTGATGCATCTGGCGAAGCGATCTCTTTCCTATCAAAAGATAACTTCAAAAACCTGTGCATTATTGAAAAGCGTCTTGGTCACTTGATTGAACGTCGCGTTGTTGAAGGTTTCGAACCACGCAAAGAAGTACCCATTTCAGTATTGAACTTCGTTCCTAAGAAGAAAAGAGAACAGCAACAAGACTAAGTAATTTCAGCGACAGAAAATGCAAAGTTGCATTAACCAAAAGAAAAGTCGCGTTAGCCAAAATGAAAATAAAACGAAGCCCTATGTGGCTTCGTTTTGTTCTTTGAAATACATATAACGTTGAGGCAATAAGATGATCACTCCTATCGCAACGAGATTAACCCGCGGCCAAGACCTAAAGCTAGAGATCCAGAGGCTAGTGACAGCGCACAATATCTCCGCGGGCTCTATCGCGTCTTGTGTCGGATGTGTTTCTCAACTCAATATTCGTCTGGCTAATGCAAACAATACCAAGCTAATCACAGCTCCGTTCGAAATTGTGTCTGTAATGGCAACGCTAACCCCAAACCACCAACATGTTCATATATCCGTTGCTAATGAAAATGGCGATTTGATAGGTGGGCATTTGCTTGAAGGGACGATTATCGCAACCACGGCGGAATTGATTGTTCACCGCTATGATACCTTGACCTTCAACAGAGAGCATGACGATTCGACGGGTTACACTGAACTTACTATCAGCAATAGCAAATAACTGATTTACCCATAGCAACACCAAACGCCCCATACAAAGCGATACTACCAAACAGCAATTAGGAAACACGATGGCTCCAAACTCCGCAGATTCCGTTATCGTTCTCGATTTCGAGACCACAGGCTTATCACCAAATATGGGCGACCGAGCGATTGAGATCGGTGCGGTTAAACTCGTTAACGGCGAAGTCGTCGACACCTTCCAGCAGCTCATGAACCCGGGATTTCGTGTGAGTGGATTCATTGAAGGTTATACCGGAATCAGTAACCGTATGTTAAGCACAGCGGCCAGTTGTAGTGAAGTGATGGATGAGTTTGCAGACTTCATTCAAGACAGCCAACTTGTCGCTCACAATGCCTCATTTGATAAGCGCTTTCTTGATGCGGAATTAGATAATATTGGTCGCGATTACAATGGACAGTTCGCTTGCTCAATGTTGATAGCTCGTCGTCTAATCCAAGACGCACCAACTCATAAGCTAGGCGACCTTGTGCGTTTCAAAAATATCGACAACGACGGTACTTTCCACAGAGCGTTAGCCGATTCAGAAATGACAGCAAGGTTGTGGTTATTGATGATCGATGAGCTGCAGAGTGACCACGGTATTCAACAGCCGAGCTTCCAATTGATGCAGAAAATATCGAAGACAGCCAAAGGTTCGATTCCAAAACTACTGATGAGCAACAGGGGTTAGGTTCCGAAATTCACCTTAAAGTGGGATGAAAGGCTAGCTCGACAATAACCGCTAGCCTTTAAAAGAGACGCTCTACTCTTGCAATGACTTCAACGTTCCTTTGAGGCTTTCTAATTCATTCATAAAATACGCCCACTGCTTGTTACTGCTGGTCGCGGCGATATCTACTAAAAACTTGGCTGATGTTTCCATATTTTGGTTGAGTTGTGACTCAAGTTCATCAGGATAATAAGCTTCATTGTTTAAAAGCAACTTCATGATAATCGGCTGAGCAATATGCAGATCGCTCTTCTTCGCCATCAGCGTCGTTAGCTCTTGATAGGTGTTGTTTTGATATTGTCGCCAACTGCTATTGGTATTTACCCACTCTTTAGACCAAGCCAAAATAATCTGTTTTTGTTCTTTCGATACTGAACCTAACCACCGTTCTGCGCGCTCTTCTATTCTGCTTCGGTATCGCTCTCTCGAATCGTCATCGTTCAACGACAACCTTTCTTCATAATAGTCTTGCTGCTTTTCACGAAAGTTCTTTAAAAACTCCCTGTCTTGCTTAGGGCTAAGCTGCATACTCAAGGCGTAAATATCTGGAGCGAACTTATTGACGATTGTGCGAATATGCTCTTTCGTTTGTTCACTTTGGCCCACAATAAAAGCGGGATTCATATCCGACCGATCTACGTTTTGAATCGCTTCTAATTGCGAGATGTACAGAGGTAGCTGAGTTTCTTTATGCCATTTCTGTAATATATCTAATCGCTCTTCAAGCTCTGATTCTTGGCTATTTGAGAGGGAAACAAAATCTTCTATATAGCTAACGACAAACCAACCTATATTGTTATAGGCGAACTTGGTCCCGCACCCAGTAAATAGAAAACAGATCACTAAAACTAACCACCGGCACTTTCTCATTCTACCCTCTCACGACATTCAACAAAGCCACAAACCGATTAACTCATCCCTTTAAGGTTAGCCCAGTTTTTATAACGCTAATTCTAGCTCTTATAAAAGTAGTCTTAATAAACAGTGGTCGTAAGAACTTTGAGATAAATTGAGACCCAAACTTGCTAATCTAGCTATTTAGGCAAATGATTAAACTAAAAATAATTAATGGCAGTGATGTGACTTGATTTTATTACTCATTTGACGTGATACGAACCCTATAAATGAGTTGGGTTGACGTATTTAAAATGATTGATATTTGGGAGGGAAGCTATGGCCGCTATTCCTGATCATCCAAGCGATTTAGAATATGAGCTTTGTTATTTTGATGATGGTTCAATAACCACAATCACGATATTGGTTCACAATCGACAGGAAGCGATGACTTGGTATCTTAGCGAAGGAAAACATATCAACGATCTTTATTCGATAAGACCCGATGAATAATGCTTTGGTATAGAGGACTAGGTCGATAAACCTAAGATAAGAAACTTAAGTGGCATTTTGTGGAACACCCTTTACTGCAATGCCATTAATTAGCAATGTCGTTAATTAGACATATCGCAGCAAAGGGATTCAGTCTCGGATTACTTCAGGATTCGGGCGCGGAATTGACGACCCTTCATTTTACCTGATTCGATTTTGTTCAGTGCTTTTTTAGCCACAGATCTTTCTACCGCTACGTAAGCACGCATTGCAAACAGATTGATCTTACCTACTGATTTACCATCAATGCCGCCTTGGCCCGTCAGTGCGCCAAGAATATCACCAGCACGAAGCTTAGCTTTCTTACCGCCATCAATTTGGATGGTAACCATGTTTGAGTAGTACGGCTTAGCAATTGGTTTTGCTGGCAGTTCAGATGGCTCGATTGGCATGTCCATGTACTCATCAATTTGAGCAACACGGTACATCTCTTTTTCACTAAAAAAGCTGATCGCTACGCCTTTGCTTCCTGCACGGCCAGTACGACCAATACGGTGTACGTGAACTTCAGGGTCGCGAGACAATTCAAAGTTGAACACAGCATCTAGGTTATCAACATCAAGACCGCGAGCCGCAACGTCTGTCGCCACTAGAATCGAGATGGTTTTGTTTGAGAACTGAACCAAAGCTTGGTCACGTTCACGCTGTTCCATGTCACCATGAAGTTCGATAACACTGAAACCGCGGTGGCTTAGCTCATCGTTTACGTTCTGCACTTCTTTCTTAGTGTTACAGAACACAACCGCAGACTCCGGTTGGTGATGAAGTAACAGCAACTCTAGAGCGTCATCACGAGCTTCAGAACCTTCTAACTTGTAGAAGTGTTGTTGGATGCTTGAGTGATCGTGTGTTGATTCAACCTTCACCATTTCTGGATTGCGCATAATGCGGTCTGCAACAGATTTGATCTGTTTAGGGAAAGTCGCACTGAATAGCAGAGTTTGGCGTTCTTTTGGCGCCGCTTCAATCACAGCATCCAAAGCGTCTTGGAAACCCATCTCTAGCATGCGATCCGCTTCATCTAACACAAGTGTGTTCAGCTCAGACAGGTCAATGCGGCCTTTCTCTAGGTGATCAAGAATACGACCAGGTGTGCCCACAAGAATGTGTGCGCCATGCTCTAGTGAACCAATCTGTGGGCCCATTGGCATACCGCCACATAGTGTCAGCACTTTAATGTTGTGAATACCACGAGCAAGAGTACGAATCTCTTTTGCTACTTGGTCTGCAAGCTCACGAGTCGGACATAACACTAAAGACTGAACACGGAAACGCTTAACGCGTAGGTTCTGCAGCACGCCTAAACCGAAAGCAGCTGTTTTACCTGAACCCGTTTTACCCTGACCGATAACGTCCTTGCCATTTAGGATAGTAGGAAGACTTAACGCTTGGATCGGCGTCATTTCAGTATAACCAAGAGAATCTAACGTATTTAGAAGCTCTGGTTTAAGGGCGATTGAAGAGAATTTTGAAGTGCTCAATGGAAATATCCAACTGGTGAAAAACAGAGTGCATTATGAGTGTTTTTGAAAATTATTCCACCTTAATCACAGTTTTGGAGAAACATGTTAGGCGAACACAAAAAAGCCAGCTTACTTAGCTGGCTTTGACTTCTATACGAATTGCTTTCTATGGCACACCGTGACCTTTAGATGCCACCCATACGCGATACCACTGTTCGCGCGTCAGCTCGATTTTCAGTGCATCAACGGCCGTCTTCACACGCTCAATCTTACCAGAACCAATAATTGCAATTGGACTAGATGGTAAACGACGAACCCAAGCGTAAATCACTTGATCAATGCTGTCTGCACCCACTTCTTGACGAATCGCCTCTAGCTCATCACGAACGCGAACCGCTTGCGCTGAATCACCACTGAAGATGCTACCACCACCGAGACAAGACCACGCCATCGGGCGAATGCGGTTCATCTGCAGTTGATCTAGCGTGCCATCATGAGCCACTTCGAAGTTCAATGGGTTGATTTCAACTTGGTTGGTCACTAACGGCTTACCGAGTCGAGATTGAAGCAGTTCGAACTGACGCGGTGAAAAGTTAGAAACACCGAAGTGCTTAACTTTACCTACTTTGTGTAGCTCTGCGAACGCTTCTGCTACTTCATCGGCATCCATTAACACGTCAGGGCGGTGAATCAACAATACATCGATATCGTTAACACCTAAGTGCTCTAATGAGTTATTTACTGATTGGTAAATATGCTGCGCGCTGGTGTCATAGTGATTGATCTTACGATCTGGAGTGTGGTCACCACATAGGTTGATATCGCACTTGGTGACGATTTGAATATCATCACGAAGGCTTGGTTCAAGCGCTAAAGCCTCACCAAACAACTTTTCACATTGGTAGTTACCGTAAATATCCGCGTGATCAACAGTTGTGATGCCAAGATCAATATGTTGTTTCAGGAAAGTCAGGCGTTGTTGCGGGGTCATGCCCCACTCTGCTGTACGCCAGTATCCTTGCACCAGCTCAGAAAGTTCTGGGCCTTGTGGCGCTATCGTTACTCTTGCAACCATGGGTTGTCTCCTTTATCAATACTGAACGTATCCTAATCTCGTTTTACCGAAGGCTCAACGTATAACAAATGGCAAAGCTAAACGCTTATTAAAAATGTGAGAGCCGCAGAAAAACGAACACTTAAATGAATTATAACTTGCTGTCTGCCCGCGAGCCGTTCTCCTGAAAGGCTTGTTTAGCCTAATAAATAACGAAACTATCTATAAATTTGAGCAATTAAAAACGATTAAGTTCAACCGTTAAGTTGTCACCATCACTCTGTAACTGAATCCAAGGAGAAGTAGAGCTAGAAGAAGATAAGCTAGGCACATTCCACACACTCAGTTGCTCTGCTGAACCGTGAGGCGCGTTGATGAATTCGACCAGCTGTTTATCCACCTTATCGAAACCAACACCTTCATTTCGAGCTTGTTCGAGTTGAGCTGTAACATCGAATTCATCTTCACCAATACGAATTGAACTGAGAGCAAAGCCATCTTGGCGAAGGTATGCCTGAAGCTTTGTGTAACTTAGGTCCGAATATGGCAGGTTTAAGCGAACCGTTTCGACACTTGAGTCCCCCAACTCCAGTTCAACATACACATCCAGGTCGTAATATTGGGTTAAGTCACTGCACAACAAAGTACCTTCGATCTCACCACAATCCATCAACTCGATATCATTAATATAGTTTTGAGAATTCGGCAGACTTGGGCTGCTGTTAAATACTGTTCTTAGCCACCAGCTTTTGGTTGCTTGCGCTGAAAATGAAATAGCATTGAGGGACAGCATTAGAGGCAAGATTAGAACTTGAAAGATTTTCATCGACTGGGCTTATTTAGCGCTATATGAAGTGTCCATTATACGTGACCAAACGACAAACAACTGCTCGAGTCGCAAATTTTAGGCGAAAAAAAACGGGCATACATGCCCGCTAGATAATTTCATCACCGAATAACGTAATCCGTCACGTTGAGAACCATTACGAAAGAGAGAATATCACTCTCCCACAACAGTTACAACATGACATACCCATTACTTGTAGCCACCTTCAATAGCAGGCTCTTCAAGCGACAATCTGACTTTGTTACGTTGAATAGCTTCTGGCGGCAAGCTGATGAAGCCGTATTGGTTCAACACGCCTTGATGATCTTGTGACAAGGTAAGCCCAACAAAGAACTCCTCTTGTTCCGTAAAGCCTTTGCGATGCGCTGGAATATTCAAGTACATGTAATAAACCGTTGCTAACGGGTAACGACCAGAGAGGATCGTTTCTTTGTTTAGGTCGTAGTTCACACCTAGGTTATCAACCACGCTCAACCATTTCACATCAGAGATCTGATCTGAGTAAACGGTGTAACCAATGGCGGCATCTTCGTCTTCAATCTTATTAATCAGATCAGGTAAATCCGCTAAGAACTGAGTATGGGCATATTCTCCTTCTGTTCCACATTCGACCCAACTTGAAAAGGTAGTATGGCCTTTCAGGTTGTGATCAATGGCAAAGGGCAACATATGAGTATCTAGGCTTTCACCGTTACGAATATCACTACTTGCTGACCATTTTGGATGTTTAGGATCGTTAGAACAACCAAACACATCAATTAATTCAGCGACGGTGATTGATGTCGCAGGGTTATTTTCATTGGCTAGAATCGCAATCACTTCAGCGGTAAACATCAGCTCTGTTGGCCTATAACCGTAACGCATATCAAACCTAGCCATCTCTTTGTCAGTCCACTTTTTGGAAGTGATACCAACACGCGAGCGCTGCATGATCATCTGTTCTGGGACGCTGTCACTCAACAAGATTTCTAAGTCGATCTCTTGGCTCTTAAGCAGATCTTCTACAAGCCCCTGCATATTCGGCTCAATCGCGACCAAACCAATGTCACTGGCATCATTCGCGAACGTCGATGCAGAGAACAACATAGGTACAGCAGCAAGCAGTAAGCCCGATTTATTCGATAGACGTTTCATTACTGGCCTCCTACTGGATCAATCGACGTTTTAGACTCAACATCGCTATTACTATCGAGCTGCATTTCTGAAGTGAAGATGTTCCAAGATGGATTCACTTCCATGCTTTCTGTCTTAATCACCGCAATCGTTCTACGCTTACGCTTGTGAAGGTGCTGAGTTAAGCTGGTTATCTGAGTAAACTCTTGTTCGAAGATACGCTCACCATTGATGCCTCTATCAATCAATGCATCTCGAATCACGCCAGTTCTTTTCTTGGCCAATGCTTTGTTATAAACGTTTGTACCTTCAGCACTGGTATCTCCGACCAAGGTAACCGAAGCATCAGGCTGCTCTCCTAGTAAACGCACCAACTCATTTAATACCGCGGTATGATCAGGTTTAAGGTCATACTTATCAAAATCAAATGCCACACTTAATACTTCAACATCTTCGACAATTTTCCAATTAGCACACCCTTTAATGTCTACCGTTACACCTTCTGGCGTATCGGCACATAGATCTCGCTGGTTAATCACACCATCTCGGTCATTATCCGCTAAGTCATCAATTTGGTGGCGTGTCATTGTCGTATCAGGCGTTTCTGCACATCCCATTAGCAAGATAGAGCTAAGTAGCGCTAGTTTAAAATATCTCATTACTTATTCTCCCCTTGCCACTCTTCTGGATGTTCAATCCTCAACGCATACGTCAACATACCCATCGCATTTAACACTCGATAAGCCGCTAACGTTTGATCATATTCAGTGCTGATGAAGTTTCTTCGAGCCAAAAACACTTCTACTTTTGCATCCAGTACATCAAGAAGGCTTCGTCTACCAACATTGAATTGCTGGATATAGCCAAGCTCTGCAATTTTCGCTGCATCAACATTCTGTTGAAGTAAGGATTTTTGCTGCTCAAGCATTTTGTAAGCGTTCCAAGCCAGTTGTGTACCTTCTCGAACCTCACGCTCTGTTCGTAATCGGATCGCCCTTGCCTCTTCCACTCGCCAAGCTGACGATTCAACCCTGGAGTCGGTAGAGAAGCCATTAAACAGGTCATAATCCATCGTCAACATGATACGTGCATCTTCATCGACACCGCCTGGCGGGTTAGATACGTTGTCATTCTTATTGGCATGAAGCTCAAGTTTTAGTTCTGGGTAGTAATCCCCTTTCTCGCGGCGCATCTCTTTACGAGCCGCGTCGATATCAAGCAAAGAGGCTTTGATTTCAGGGTGATTCTCGACAGCTTGTTCAAGTGCGACCTGTGCTGAGCTTGGTAATAGAGCGTAATCAAACCGGGGGTAAACCAAGTTCACCGCAGGTTTGCCAACCAAGCGTAGATACTGAGTTTGCAAATCAAACAGGTTGTTCTGAGCGGCGATAAGTGAAGACTGCGCGGTCGCGACACGGGCGGAGATTTGAGCCAGATCCGAGTTGCTACTCAAGCCTTTGCTCTTTTTATCTTGGATATCTTGATAGATCTCTTGGTGCTCTTTTACATTACGCTTAGACAATTCAAGTAGCGTCTCTGCTTTTAGGATATCGAGGTAATTTCTCACCACATCTAACGATACGTTTTCAGCTCGCGAAATCAGAGTTAGACGCTCAGCTTCTGCTTCGAACGTCAGTCGATCGACATTCGAGGTCGTTTTAAAACCATCGAATAGTAACTGGGATACTTTAACGCCAATTTCCGTTCTCGTTAGGCCTCTATCATCGCTATCGAGTTTGCTGCCACTGTTGTAGCGTGTCTCTTCATAGCCTGCTGCCGCGTACAAGTTCACTTGTGGCATATACAAACCACTCGCAGCGTCTCCGTCTCTGACCACCGATTGGTATCGGGAGTATTGCGCCAATATCTCTGGGCTATAGTCGATGGCAAAGGCCACGGACTCTTCTAATGAAGCTGCTTGAGACAGCCCACTCATTAGCAAGCAAGAAGAGAGTAAGAATTTTGAATGCATTACACTTCCTTTTATATTTATGCTTTAACCCACCTCATCGTTCACGAAGTGAGTTTTCCTTAGCTCGTAAAATAGGTTTTAACCAATAACTCAATACTGTTTTCTCTCCGGTTAATATATCGACCGCGACTTGCATCCCTGGGATAATGCTAAAGGCAGAGTTTTGTTGCTGGTCTTCGTTTAACTGAATATGGGCACGATAATAGGCGTTTCCGTCTTCCGTTTGTAAGGCGTCGGCACTCACGTAAATCACCTCGCCTTTAAGTCCGCCATAAATGACGAAATCGTAGGCCGTGAATTTCACTGTTGCACCTAACCCGTTATGAACAAACGCAATATCTTGCGGAGAGATTCTCGCTTCAACAATCAGGTCACTGTTTGATGGAATGATCTCAATGATCGGCTCGCCGGGACGAACTACACCACCAATGGTACGCACAAAGATCTCTTTGACTGTGCCATCAACGGGCGCGACAATTTCAGTACGCTTGAGTTGGTCGGCAATCGCCTGCTGGCTTTCGTTCAGCTGCGCTATCTTGCTCGCCACTTCATTCAACTGGCCTTGCACTTTGGTACGAAAATCTAAAGCGATACTTCGATGATCCGCTATCGACTCTGAGTAGGCAGCTATCTGCTTCTGCGCTGCTACTTTTGAGCTAGCAATATCACCTTTGAGTTTGACTACATCACGGTTGAGTTTAAGTAGCTCAACTTCCGCAACAGCACCGCTCGCTACCACGTCTTTCAGCATGTTGCGCTCACGAATCACAATCTCGAGGCTGCTTTCAAGAGTCTGGATATTGTTAAACGTATCGACACGAGCTTGGTCTTGTTGCTCGATACGAAGTGCCGCCTCTTCCAGTTCAGACTTCAACTGTCCTAAACGTTCTCGGTAGTTCGCCTTGGCATTCATTAACGCAGGGTGGCTTGATACATCAACCGCAATATCTTGAGGCACCAAGACCACTCGCTCATACCACTCTTTCGCATCGTTATTTAAAACGACCGTCGACAGCTCAGCCTTTAATCTTAATTGCTGAGCAAGCAAGGTATCCGCTTGTTGAGCCGACTCTAAAAACGCCGCCTTAAAACGTGTGTCTTCTAACTTAGCTAGAGGTTGCCCCTTCACTACAGATTGGCCTTGTCGCACCATGATCTCTTGAACCAGTCCACCTTCTAAGCTCTGAATGGTTTGCACCGAAAGACTTGGAACGACTTTACCTTCACCGATCACGACTTCTTCTAATGTTGCCCACGTAGCCCAACCGATAATTGATACAATGAGTAGAGCACTCAACCAAATCAGCTTTCGAGAGCGGAATGCTAAGTGGTTGTTGGTCCATTGAATATCATTACTCATGACGACCTCCCTTCACCACAGATACCGTCTTAAACCGGCTCGTACCTTTAGGTACACTTTTCTTCTGTAAAGAGAGAATTTCTTTAGGTTCACCTTCTGCCACGATTTGACCTTTATCCAATACAATCACTCGATCACACATCATCAAGAATGAAGACTTATGGGAGCTGATTAGCATTGAAGTTTCTCTCGGCATACTTTGCAGCGCATTGAAGAATTGAATCTCAGCTTGACTATCTAATGCACTGGTTGGCTCATCCATAATCAACAACTTTGGACAACGATACAGAGCTCTCGCAATGGCAACGGCTTGGCGCTGACCACCAGAAAGTAACCGACCACCCTCACCGACAGGTGTTTCAAGGCCATTGCTTAGGCGCCCCATGTAACCATTCAAACCCGACTGTTGAAGAGCTTGTCTTAGCTTTTCTTCATCAACGTTGGTCGCACCAAGCGTAACGTTGTCGTAAACACTGCCAAAAATAAGATTAGTGGTTTGCCCTACCCAACCCATGCCACTACGCAGAACGCTGGTTGGCCATAATTGCCCATCGATTTCTTGATAGAAAGCTTGTCCTGTTGTTGGCAAATACTGGCGCGCAACAATCGATAGTAGAGTTGTTTTACCCGCGCCTGCCGCACCGACAAGACCAACTCGCTCACCCGGTTTGATCTCTAGGGAAATCTCCTTTAATGCAGGGCTTTGAGTCTCTGGATAAGTAAACGTGACTTCATCTAGCCTAACCCCACCGTCAAAGTCACCCTTATCAATCACTTGATGCTTAGACTCTTCTTGCGGTAACTCCATGATCTGATTCAAACCTTCGACTGCAGAACGGGTTTGTTGAAACCTCAACAATAGAAGAGAAAGCTGGTTCACTGAGCTCGCAGCACGTCCACTCAACATCACCACAGCTATCAAACCACCCATACTCAGCAAGCCTTCAGAGATCTGATACACGCCGAAGATGATGAGAGTGATAGTAACGATCTGCTGACTCGACTGAATGGAATGAGTCACGATATTGGAATAGTGACGAGATTGAGCCTGCCATTGAGAGAGCGATGAAATAGTCTGTTCCCAACGCTTCTGAGTGATTCCTTCAGCATTGTTTTGCTTGATATCCGGAAGGGTTGTTAAGCAATCAAACAGCTGTGCTTGTCTTTGTGTCGACAAACGTGCGGTTTCATCGAATGTTTTCTCGACTTTACCTTTCATCGCAATGCTCAGCACAATCAATACCAGCATAATTGCGACTGGGATAAACATCATTGCACCACCAAGCCAACCGATAAGGAACAGGAACAGCAAGGTAAATGGCAGGTCGACTAAAGTAACCAAAGAAATAGAAGTGAAGAAATCTTTAACACTATCGAAATCTTGAAGCTGTCTGGCAAATGCGCCTACCGACTGAGGTCGATTTTCCAGCTTCATACCAAGGACTTTAGAGAACAGTTGAGAAGACAACTTGTTATCAATATAGCGCCCAGCCATATCAGTCACAGAGCTTCGTGAGCTTCTCAATACCCAATCAAAAATAACAACGATACCAACGCCTGCTGCTAATACCCAAAGCGTGTTAAACGCTTGGTTTGGCACAACACGGTCGTACACATTCATGGTAAATAACGGAACCACTAGCGCAAGCACGTTGATCAAGAACGAAGCGATAAACAGATCGCGATACCAAGGCTTCACTTCTTTGACCACCCGCCACAACCAACGGGTGTTGGATTTACTGTCATTGCGCTCATGTGCCTGAACACGGGCGTCATCAAGCGCTTGAGCACCCACTTGCCAAACAAATGCATCCACTTTAATGACTAAGTCTTTAAGGAGAATTTGTTGGCTTAAGTTGGATTCACAATTCAATACTTGAAAGTCGCCAACGGAGCTTTGGGTTACGACAAGAGGAGACCCTGTCGCGGACTCAACAGCAACAACAGGGAACTGACATTGATTCAATAATTCTTTTTTAACGTGGCTCAGCGTTAACCCAGATCTCTCAATCGCTCTTGGAAAAAGGGATTCATTGAGCCTGCCTTCATCTAAAGGTAGGCCAGACACTATTTTGGAAGGATGGCTGCGAACATTAAAATGCTCACATAACCATTCAACACAACCTAGCCAGCTGTCTTTTTGTTCTACCAATCTAAACTTCCTTTTATAGACTGTACATCCAACTTACAGCGTTAAATTATTGTCTTCTATCATTTTTTGTAAAATTTGTGCTTCTAATGCACTGCTACTGTCACCTTGATACAGATCGTCGTACGTGACATCGGCTATTAAGATGTTTTGTTGAACGTCTTCGTCGCCATTAGGTTTAATAGAAATGGTCACGCCTTCACCAGATTCTTCTAAATCTAGATATTGTGTTGCCCCTAGCCCTGTATTAAGCCCTAGGCTTCCCAAAATACCCGAGAGGTCAATTGCATCAGTATCTGGAGACGCATCAAAATCTTGAATCACATCGTAGCTTGGTGCTTCTGCACTCCCTAAGCCTGAAGAGGCGAACACAAAATTATCTGAGCCCGTCCCGCCAATCAGCAGGTCGTTATCATCTGTCGCGGTAATCGTAGAATCCCCTTCAGCGACAAACTCAATCGATACGGTTTGGGGTAACCCGACCGCTTGGTTATTGCCTATCTCTGCAGACGGCTCTATCGTTAGGTCAAATTGATCACCACTGTTGTAGCCCCCGGTAATCGCTAGGTTAGGCACATCTGCCAAGTCCACCACATATTGACCATCGACCATAGAGCCGTGTGAGAACGTCAAACCTGCGGGAATATCATAAATTGTAATGAAGCCCACTTCTGAATCAGCAGGGTTTACAAGAGAAAGGTCTAAACCAAGAGGAATCGTGCCACTTGCTTCTGCCACGATCGAAGAGTATTCAACGCTCAATAACGGTGCATCAGGCTCTGGTGTGATAATAAGCGTCATGTCTTGTGAGCTCGGGTCACCCGTGTCGACCACTAACTCACCGAGTACCGTATTTTGATCAACCGTTCGGCCGGTAATCGTAATATCGAGGTTACCAAACGCATCGCCCGCAAAGAATTCAAGCTCATCAACAGAACTTGCTTTAACGAGAATCGTCGCCTGTATGATGCCACCAACACTGGTGAAAGAACTGGTTTCTGATCCAATTCGAATTCGGTCTAACCCAACTAACCCTGATGGGTCCGAAGTTCCATTCACTGTTACCGTAATTGCTAAAAACTCATCACTGTTAGTTTCAAAGCTATTGGCATCAAGAGGAATCACGATGCCATCATCTTCACTTCCAGTGAGCTGTTCAGGTAAATCGAAGAACTCAACTTTATCACCAATAGGATTCACACCGACGGTAAATTCAGATTCGGTATAGCGGATTTCTGTGGTGCCGATTTCTTGAGTAATGGCTTCTAGAGACAGATTAATATCGCCACTAAAGTCTCTTGGTGGCAGAATGACTAGATTAGATAACTGACTTGGATCTAACTGCCACTCATAGGTAGGGTTTCCATCGAAGGTACCGCCATCAGCACCATTGTTTGGAACCAACTCATAGTTGTCTCCGATTTTAATCGCGACAACTGCGCCTTCAGGAACTCCCTTCAACGAAAGCGACATGTTTTCAGAACCATCTTGGTCAATCAGCTCTGCGCTAAGTGATGACAACGAAATGTAATTATCTTCATCTCCGATAATATCCTCTGTTATCAAGTTCGCCGCATCAGCGACTGGCTCAACAGTAATAGTCACGACCGTCGTTTTATCTTGCGTATCCGTTTCTGTCACGCAATCCGCTTCATCGGTAATATTTGCTGTCACAGTGAGGGTAATTTCACCACTGTAATGCTCAGGTGGCGTAACTAACACATCACTCAAGCGGCTAGGATCCGTTACCGTCCAAGTACCATTGCCATTATCAACTAACAACCCGGTGTCAGTTGGAGTTTCAGACAAGGTCGCTCCATTCGAAATGCTCACCGTTAGAGAGTTAACGGTTTCTTTACCGGTAGCGCTATTGCCTTCACCAGTGATTAATTGTCCATCTTCAACGCTATCACCAAGAACCAGTTCAAGGTTAAGGTCTGTCGCGATGTCTTCTTGAATGGTTGTGGAGTCGGCTTCAACCGTAATGTCATCGACCACAGGCAGAACTTGGATACTAATGGTTTGGGCCGTCGTCACCGTATCACCGCTACATGGTGAGGTCTCAATTGTCTCTATGGTGAAATCAATACACCCTGCAAAATCTTCATCCAAGCCCGTTAACGTTAGTTTTGAAAGTCCATCTGCAGTGATTGAATAACCGACGATCTCACCAGAAGCATCGTATTCAGCAATCACACCATCACCGGAGATCTCAACGCCTTCAGGAAGTGAATCGGCAGGAATATAGAAAGAGATTTCATTGTCTGGATCACTGCCAACATCGGTGTTTAGCAAGCCAGTGAGATCAATATCTTCCCCTTCAGGTGTTTTAATTTCGCCATCGGGTTGAATCGGGCTTGGTGGGCCAACAGGGTCACAAGAACCGCCACCGCCGTCATGACCAGTAATTTGCAGCGGGAAAGTCGCATCAATATATCTCGCATCATCACCATCAATCACACGAGCACGAACCACAATATCCAGTACCGGAGTATCACTTGGGCTGGAAATCGTCGCATTATCTAAAATGTACGCTGCGAGTTCTTGGAAAGAGTCACTCGTTAACCCATCCGCAGATATGATCCAATTCCCAGAGCTATCTTGAGCGGCACCATTAGGGTGCTCAACAATCAACGAATAGCCGTCGGGAATCTCGATCAAAATATAATCGAGGTACTCTGACCCATCGATATCCGCGTCGACGAACGTCACGGCGTTAGAGATATCAACAGGCGAGCCGTCTGTACTCTGTAACAGCTCTGTAGAGCCTTCTAATCGAGTATCTAGCTCGACACGAGCATCTACAGTCACGCTAATAGAACCAGTAATATCTTTAATATCCGTTGCACCAGTTGGAGAGGTATCCGTGACTTCATAGGTGATAGGAATTGAGAATGTTCCGCTTAAATCTTCTGTCGCTGTAACAGAAAGCCTGCCGCTGCTTAGAAGATCCGAAAGCGTTGGCGTTGTTGAGTCCAGTAGAGTATCCAAATCTAAGCCTGAAGCTGGGACCTGAATAACACTCCCATCAAAATAAAGAGTGAGATCTGCAGGTAGGCTATCAATGACATATCCCGTCAAGGATTCGCTGCCATCAATATCCTGATTCACTGAAGGTTCAAGGTTCAGGCCGATTTGACTGTCTTCGATGCCTTGAGTACTGACCACTTGACCGTCTTCTTGATCAACGACCGGCGCTAGCTCTACTTTAAGTGTCATAGGAAACTCGCCCGAATCACCATCGGGCTCAGTTGAGATAGCAATAACGGTGAGTTCTAATTCACCACTAAAATCAAGAACTGGCTTGAGATACAGATCATCCAGTTGAGCGTTAGAAACTTGGAATACGGGCCCTGTCACATCATCAACATACGCAATCGTCAGCGAGACTGGTTCACCCAACGCATCCACCAGCAAAGTGCCTTCAGGAATGTTAGTAAGCAGTATGTTGATCTCTTCTGAAACATCGTCATCCGTCGTTTGTATAAGGAAGTCGAGCTGTATTAACCCATCTTCATTCAAGACCGATTGGTTGCTGATGACTTTACTGTCACTGTCGTATTGCCAATGACCATTACCACCGTCTACCGCGATAGGTTCATCCACAACACCTTTCAAAAAGATATTGATGGTTTTTGTATCACTTGACGCTTGCCCATTGATAGGAATAAGTGAATCGATCGTCGACTCAGTCGCTATTGCTGTTACGTCTATTGACAGATCTTCAGTAAAGGAACTGATGTCTTCTTTAGGCTGAATATAAGCAACACCATTGGCGATAGCTTCGGCAGTGACTGAATAGGAGTTATTGCCTATCTTTGCGGTACCACCACCTTCAACAGACCAGCCATCTTGAACTTGGATAATATAACTTAACGATTCAGAACCATCGGTGTCCGCCAAAGCGCCTTCAATAACGTCTTTGAGGTAAATAGCTTCATCCTCTAATCCCTTGTAGTCTTTAACAGACACATGAGGAGTATCAGCATCAGGTGAAATATCGACAGTAACGGTATGTACAATACTTGCCGTTTTATTATCTGGGTCAACGAATGAATTGCCAGACTCTGTTGCAACCGCAGTAATCTCAAACTCAAAGCGACCCGCTAGGTTGTCGTCAGCCCTGATTTCCATTTTATCAATCTGAGCCTGTGTGTAAGATTTCCCTTCTTTGACTGCGTTGCCATTTAACGTCAAATTCAAGCCGTCAGGAATCCCACTAATCTGGTAGCTCAATGTTTCTGACGTATCTTGATCCACCAGCTGAGCTGTTATGTCCAAACTGACTGGGTCTGAGTCATCTTCTACTGAATGATAGGAGAATACGGAAGCCGACCAATCCGGTGCATCAGCCACCGGTAAAACAGACACTGCAACATCAGCCGTCAGTTCTTTAGGATCCGTATCAGTGCTAATGATTGCGTTGATCGCTAGGATAACCGTTGAGGTGGTATTGGATTCATGAAGCGCGGGACGATAAGTCAACTGTCCATTAGGCCCAGTGAACTGACTATCAATCGCTGCCAATTGACTTCCAGACAAGGTGACCTTGCCGTCTACAACTTGAAGCAACACCCCATCAAGGTACAAGCTACCACCGTTTAGCGATGCTTCTGAGAACTCGATAGCAGTAACGGTTTCGCTTTGGTCGACATCGCCGGTTGCCACACTTACAACGATAATCGCGTCATTGTCTTCTGTGGTTTCAGAATCTTCATAACGAATAAAACCTTCGTTATCATCCAGAATAAGCTCAGCAGTACTGGTAACTTTATCACCGTCCGCATCTCGCACCAGATAATCGATGTCATCGACGATCTTAGGATCTGCAGGGTTTGTTGATACATTGGGATTTGTAGTCAGCTGGTAGCTACCATCTGAAGAAAGCGTAAACTGACCGTAAGTAGACCCACCATCATAATCATTAATTAGATTAATCGTGATAGGAGTGCCTGCGTTATCAAAGGTATAGGTAGTACCGCGATAGTCAAAACTTACAATGGTTGCGCCATCGGCACCTGCGAATTTTTCTGTTAGAAATTGTCCATTAAGGTCATCACCCTCAACCATTTCAATTGCCCCTGAACGCGCAACTGGGACAGCATCTGTTACGTTGACAGAATAAATTGCCGGATCAGAGCTATCGCCGTCCGCATCGTTGACCACCAGTTCAAAATTGAGGGCTAGATTATTCTCTCCATCAGCATTGGCGTGATCGAGAGGTGCATAAAGGTCGAACTCTGTTGTCCCGTCAGTATTAAAACGAATCCTAAATATATTGTTTCCATCAGAATCTTGACCGTAATACCAACCATCAGAATCGACAGCTTGCAGTGAAATGTCTTTCCCTGCACTCGAATATGAAAGTGCATCAAACGCAGCGGTGTCGACCGTCACAGAGACAACATCATCGGAACCTTCGATGATTCCTAACGAAGGGCTAGAATCTTCAACACCAACCTGTTCGCTGTCTCCAAGCAGACCGTCTTCATCAACAGAAATGCTTCCGATAACAGTAATTTTAGGGTTTGCACCATCGTAAATCTTAATATCAGATTCTTGTGTATCTCGTGAACCGTCTGAATCGATTGTGACGATTGAGGCTGGAATCGACAGCTCTGTGTCCTTCACACCGGTTCCGTGGTCTATTGACTGGTACAAATCAATCTCAACCGTGACATTCGTGGAACCATTGGCTTCTAAGCTAAAATCTTCAGGAAGTCTCACTTGGAAAACAGCATCGCCATTCGACAATACCGCATCAAACGTTCCATCCCCATTATCTCGCCAAGACAATGCTTCACCATTACGTGTCACCGCCTCACCGTCACTATCAAGAACGGCTTGGCCAGTTGTCACATCTAACCCCAAGAACACGAGTGGATCGTTGCCCGCACTCACGGCTAAGCTTGCACTCGCTGTTGTTCCAACACCAGACGGGGTTGTATCAGCAACAGGGTTTTCACTCAACTCGACCATGCCAGAGCCAATCGTAGGCTCCCCACCATCCGTAATCGAGACGTTCAAGGTTAATTGAGTTTCATCGTTGTCATCATCTTTTGCTGTGATGACAAAAGGAATTTGGTCGGTTCCATTCGTTTGGTCGAGGCCCTTGAATAGTTCAAAGGTGTAAGTGACATCAGTATCGGTCTCACCTGACAGAGAGGTAAAGCTCAAGGTGAACGCTTTATTTTCAGCACTTTCAGAGCCAACATAACCAGTAAGTTCATTTCCGTCTGCAGAGACCACATAGATGATCTGTACACCCCCACTAAACAACTGCGGCTGATCTCCAACATCAAAAAATACAGACTCAACAAAGTCACTTCCGACGTTGAGATTGAAAGTGCCAGTATCTGAAACACTGCCGTGAATAAGATCTAATTCGTCCACAGCAGCATTGCTAGTTGAAGTTAATATTGGGTCGGCTCCATCCTGGATGATCCAGTCGAATTGCCCTTGTTTTAAAGAAGTGCCATCTAAATCCGTTCCATCAATAATAAGTGGCAGGGTGATGGAGTCGTTGCTGAACAGGTGGTTGATAGACTGTTCTAACACTAATGTGACATCTGCTAGAACATCGATACCACTAGCGACTGCACTCAACGTTAGCGTGAATATCGTTTCACCATTTGCTTGTGCGGTAATCGTTTTACCATCATTCGCTAACGTGTAGGTTAGAGGAAAGTTCTCATCTCCGGTCGTCAAGCCCAAGGCGTCTAACTGCACCAGAGTATTAGCATTAAATACAATAGAAGCGGGATCTGGATTATCTGATCCAGCGGAAACGGTAAACTGGCCGACTACAGTTTGAATTCCATCAGACACATCACCTTCAGAGCTGGTCGTTGTGCCATCAACAACTAGCCCTGCATCACCATCAAAAATATCAATGACCGCAGTGCCGTTTCCGAAATCATTACTAATGTCGCCAGCAACATAGTTGAAGGTGATGTTCTGATCAACTGTGTGGTCCAAATTCCTGTTGGCGACGAACTTCCAGTGGCCATTCGCAAATACGGTCAAGGTGCCTTCGCTAGTAGCAAATGAAACCGGAGAGCCACCAACAATCGTCTTGGTCGTACCATCAACTTCAACACTTTTTATCGTAAGTTGAGTATCCAAATCGATGTCGTTATTCAACACGTTCCCTGACGCAATCTCACCCTCGATCATTTGATAAGACTCATCAAAAACCAGAGGTTCAGAATCTTTGATGACAATAGGTAAACGTCCTATCACTAACTCCGTTGTACCATCAGCATCGGTTTGCAAACCTTCGATGAGCAGAGCCGTCAGAATTGAATCTAACCCAGCTTCCTGATCAATCGCCTTATAAAAATTGATATTTACGTTGCTGCCGGAAATTGACGCATCGAATACTTTTTGCCCATCGCTTCGTGTGCCAATTAGGCTTTGTTTATCAGCCGATACAGCAACGGTTATCGATAGGGTTTGAGAAGTTAGTGACTCTGCGATGCTTTGATCATCGCTAAAAGAGAAGTCCGCATAATCGATGCGAATATCAGAGGTCTGAGTTTGATTTCCAGAAATCCCGACAACAGTTTCTGAGAACACAACCGACTCGGGCAGTATAATGCTTGGCATATCATCGATAGCTTGATTGCCTACCGTATTGAAAACTTTGGCATCAACCGTCCATTCTGACGCCAAGTTTAGGGACGAGACATCTATATTTTCAACAACCCAATTACCTGATGCATCAACAACACCCTCAAACACAAGAGTCTGAGAGCCATCATTAACTTCAATATAAACAGGAAGACCTTCGGCAACATTGGTTGTGCCTTGCATGGTTGTAAGTTGGCCGCCACGAAATGCCAAAATACTAAAACCGTCTAGCGTATCAATGTCTATAACAGGCGAAACAGTATCAATAACAATTTGCCCTGCGCTATTTATTGCAGAAGCAGGGTTACCGGCAACGTCAACAGTGTCAGCCTCAATTTGAATGCCACCATCGGAAAAGCTGGTTAGATCCACGCCTTCAACTGACCAAGCACCATCAATCACAGTTGCCGTCAGAACAATGACATTCGTTGTGCTGTCAGAAATACGAATATTGACCGTTTGGCCATCTTCTACGTTCTGTACCGTACCAAAGAATTTAGCCGACTGAATTTCGAAGCTATTGAGGACACCGTCGCCACCATCATCAACCGCAGCGGTGATGTCCGCTAGCGTATCTTTCACGATCGTGTCGGTCGCTGTTGTAGGGTTTCCAGCAATATCGATAGTATTGGCAACAACGGTTAGCTCACCTTCTGCAAAGCTTGAGTAGTCTTGAAGAGTCAGAGTCCAAGTTCCGCCGGATACTTCCGTTGTGTATTCTTGTATCGTTCCTTGGCTATCGGTAATTGAAATGTTGATGGTTTGCCCATCTTCTACATTGGCAATCGTACCAACTAGCACCCCATTCGATATTTCAAATTGATTGTAAAACTCATCACCAAAGCCATCGAAGTCAACCTCAATGTTGGCTAATGTGTCTTTGATTGTGGAATCGTTAGCTGCAATGCTATTGCCAAAATCATCAGCAATGACAGCATCGACTTGAAGATCCCCCTCCTCCAATGAAGAGAGGTCGACGCCATTGACGACATACGTTTCATCGCTTGTGATGGCTGTGGTGGTTACTGTGTTTCCGTTAACATCAGTGATGGTCAGAACAACGGTACGCCCGTCTCGAACATCCACTGCCGTGCCCGTAATCGTGACACTTGGTACTTCAAACTGATTTTCGTAACCGTCTCCACCATCCAAAATATCAACGGTTAATAGTGCACTAGGTAACAGAATATCAAGGTTACCCTCATTCGAGGTTGTATCTTCGTCGGCATATTCTGCAGGACGCGTATCAAAACCCGCCTCAGCGAGCGTTTCATCTAAGGTGGAACGAACATAAGCAATAAAAGAGGCGCTGGAACTAGGTTGATCATTTACTGAGTTAGGCTGTTGAGGTGCGCTTTCAATGTTGTTGACGAGTTCGGTGACCACCTTTTCCAACTGTTGTTCAACTGCGACGATTTGTGGTTCGGTTAGGGGCTGAGCCTCTTGTAAATTCTGAGGTTCAATGCTGACGACTTGCACGCCTTCAACTTTTGGCTGCGTAGCAGGTAATTGAAGCCAAGTCCCATCAGGGAATACTTGCCACACAACACCACCAACTTCGATATATAAAATAGGATCCATCCTAAACCTCTTCCTTACAAAAACGCTGACCTTGAGAACATCAATTTACTCAATAAAAAGCCGGAGAAATCAGCACACTCTCTTTAGTTAATACTAGCAAACAACAAATCATTAACAATTAATTAATTATCACTGATACACTGTAAAGTAAACCGATAGGTTGTGACTTGCATTCAGTTATATCTATCGTCACAAAATACGTTCAATGAATGTGTCATAATGTTGAAATTACTGGTTAAATTTCAAGGAATGTCATGACTGCAACGAACTATCTCAACCAATTGAATCAAAAGTATCTTGCGACTCATAAAGCGAAAGAAGACTTCTTTTGGGATACATATATGGGTATCAGTGACGACCACGATGGTTCGACACTCGCACAGACTCAGTGGACGGAATTTCTAAGCTCTGCCGAACAGATTACTGCTATCGAAACGCAACTCGCTGCTATTGATGAAATTCAAGATCCTCTCGAAAAAGAGAGTACGCTGACAGGCTTGAATGGTTGGTTGGCGACCTTTAGATCTCACGCTATTGAGTCTGAGCAGTCACAGAAGCTTAAATCCGATCTCATAAAGTTTGAGGCTGAACTGTTTGAGAAAAAACAGAATCATGTAATGACTTACGTAAATGAAACAGGTGATGAAACAGAAGGATCGCTGCCCGTTTTAGGTTCAGCCGTTAGAAGTAATGGTAATGAACAAGTTAGGCTTTCTGCACATCAAGCATTATTAGATTTAGAGCAATGGCTGCTGGCGAACGGCTTTATTGAGCTGATCAAAAAACGTAACCAATTTGCTCAATCACTGGGGTTTAAAACCTTCTTTGATTACTCGGTGGTAAAAACCGAACAGATGACGACAGAACAACTGTTTACGATTCTGGATGACTTCGAAGCACGCACGCGTGATAGCCATCAACAAAGCCTAGCGAACTTAGCTAAGCAGAAAGGCAAAAGTGCACTCGAAGCTCATAACTTCACCTACTCTTTCGCTGGTGACGTTATGAATTATCTTGATCCTTATGTTCCATTCTCAAAGTCACTTCGACGCTGGATTGAATCTTTTGGCCGCCTGAATATCGAATACTCTCAAGCGACATTAAAATTGGATCTGCTTGATCGCAAAGGTAAATACCCTAATGGTTTCTGTCACGGGCCTATTCCTTCTTTCTATGACCAAGACACTTGGGTGCCAGCTCAAGTCAACTTCACGAGTAATGCTAAGCCCGATCAAGTAGGCAGTGGTTATGATGGGATTAACACCTTGTTCCACGAAGGTGGTCACGCTGCTCACTTTGCCAACGTGAAAATGAACGCGCCGTGCTTCTCTCAAGAGTTTGCACCGACCTCGATGGCTTACGCGGAAACTCAGTCTATGTTCTGTGATAGCCTGTTGAATGATGCCGATTGGCTCAAACAATACGCGCTTAATGCAGATGGCCAAGCAGTACCTGACGAGTTAATCAAAGCAATCATCGATAACAAACAGCCCTTCAGAGCTTATCAAGAGCGCAGCATTTTAGTGGTTCCGTATTTCGAGCGAGCACTTTACGAATTGGCGGATGAAGATCTGACACCTGAAAAGATCACTGCTCTGGCTCGTAGCAGTGAAAAGGCAATTCTTGGATTGTCTTGCAGCCCTCGTCCACTGATGGCGATCCCTCACTTATTGTCTGATGAAGCATCTTGCTCATACCAAGGTTATCTATTGGCTCATATGGCGGTGTATCAAACACGAGCTTATTTCACCGACAAGTTTGGTTACTTAACAGATAACCCAGAGATCGGGCCTTTGTTGGCGAAACACTATTGGCATAAAGGCAATAGCGTGAACCATAACGGTACAATCGAAAGCCTGACTGGGGAAGGTTTTAATGCCAAATATCTCGCTGACGAGTGTAACTTATCGCCAGAGGAGGCTTGGGCGATTGAGGAGCAAAAAATCAAACAGCTGTCGACAAGAGAACGTGCACCAGTCGCGGATTTGAATGCGAAGGTATCGATCGTTGATGGAGCAACTGAATTAGCGAATAATGCAAAGTCGAATGACCAAATGTGTGATGATTTTGAGCACTTTATTATTGAGCAATACGGTCGATAGATTGAGTTTTAATGCTAATGAAAAAGGCAAAAATGAGTAGTGACATAACTCATTTTTGCCCCATTGTAATCTAGACCTTTTACTCATTTACAACCTGTTCATGAGCTTTCCCCTACGAAAGGTTATCTGAAGCAATGTGTTGTCCAAGTTATATGCAAAGGCTATTTACCCCGTCATATCTGTTGGTATTGTTGAAGGTTAAAAAGAAAGAAGGCATTATTGGCCCATAAAATACGGACAGTCGACGTATAGAAAGCGTTATGAGCTTCCAAGAATAGAAGGAAAATATGGCAGTTTTAGAAATTCTGACTGCACCAGATCCAAGGCTTAAGGTCAAAGCGGAAAAGGTGCAAGATCTCTCCACGGTACAAACATTAATAGACGACATGTTGGAAACGTTATATGCGACTGACAATGGTATTGGTTTGGCTTCAACTCAAGTTGGTCGTAAAGAGGCCGTTGTTATTATTGACCTTTCCGAAAGTCGAGATGAACCATTAGTTTTGGTTAATCCTGAAGTGGTTAGCGGCTCGGATAAAACATTGGGCCAAGAAGGTTGTTTATCAGTTCCTGACTATTATGCCGACGTAGAGCGTTTTACTTCAGTTGTTGTGTCTGCTTTAGATCGCGAAGGTAAACCAATGACCATCGAAAGTGATGAGTTTCTAGCTATCGTAATGCAGCACGAAATAGATCATTTGTCGGGTAACTTGTTTATTGACTATCTTTCACCACTTAAGCGTCAAATGGCTATGAAAAAGGTTAAAAAGTACGTTAAAGCGCACTCTTAACTTCCGTCTATCAATATAGGTTATTACATCCTGTTGGCTGCGTGAGTAGCCAATGCTTTTCGAACAACAAAGTTATCTGCTTCGCTTTGTCATTTCGGTCATTAAACATTGCTTACGACAAACACATATAGAAGGTCTCTTATTGTGGTCTATCCGCAGCCAACCACTATTGGCTAGGCCATTAGACATTTATTGGTTGATAATTACGGTATGACAGAATCGCTTGGTGATCACGCGAGTTAGCCATCGTGACTAACTCAGAGCTGCCCCAAACCTTCACAGAACCTGCACACGGAACATCTGAGCAGTACACCAATAGACCAAGTTAATCTAATCCGTACTTTGTTCTCTTATGCGGAATTTTTCCGTAATTCGACCCCGCAACTATATACCGATTCACATAACAGGTTGATACCCGTTGAGTTTTATAATAAATGGCAGCAACATAGACGGAATGCAAAGACGGAAAAAGTCCGTCTATAAAGCGATGATCTAGGAGGTGATTTTGCTCGATTTACTCAAAAAAGTTGTTCTAATTAACCTATTAGCGGCTCTTGTTGTTGTCGCTCTAGCCCAGTTTGTTCCATTCTTTGCTACGACACAATTGGTCGACTTTCTTTTCTTTGTTGTCATCGTCATATGGGTTTTAGCGAAGCTAATGTGGGAAGGTGGCATCCATAGTAAGACGACTCGGTTCGATGACACTAGAACAGATAAAGTCTACAAAATGGTAGAGGGACACGATTTCGAAAAAGACGAACGCGAGCACTATCGAATGAACTACCAGACAGGCTTGGTTTTCTTCATCGCTGGTCTGCCAGCGTTTATAGTTTGTTTAGTTCTTCAATTTTCATGAGCACGAGCATAACAAACGACTAAAGTTTCAAGGCACTTTTTCTAATCAGGACGAAACGGTTTAGAGCAGCACACCTAAAACGTTTCTGTCCAATAGTTACTTAGGACAAACCAACATACTACAATAGGAAATTTTTCCGGCTTAGTTATTCGTTATCTTCACTCAATGCAAATTTGATCTCGTCTGAAGAGAACCCCTTTCGACTTAGCATCGCGTAAGCCTTGGAGCGTTCTTTATGATCGTTTAGGTCATAAGACTTCTTCTGCAACTGTTCTAAACAAGAAGAATAGAAATCTAGCTGCTCTTCATTAATCAATCGGTCGATGAGCGATGACAGCTCACTTGTGTCGATTTGTCGTTGTCTAAGTTCTTGCTGAATGGCGGTCAGGCCCTTGCCTTTACGAGCATACTTGAGCACCTCTTTTTCCAAATCGGCTTTCTCGGCCTTAATTTGAATGTTACTTTTCAGTTGATGCGCTTGTGGGTGCTGGTCAATCGCTACCTTAACTTGTTGATAGCTAAAGCCACGCTTTTGCAGTGTCGCAACCAGCTTTTCACGGCTCATGGTAAAGCTTGAATAGTAGTGGTTGATTCGGTCTATCAAGATGGTTTGTTCATCAATAGACTTTTCGAACGACACTTTATGGATTGCATCAGAAATCACTGAATCGGTCAGCCCCTTCTTCTTCAGTTTTTCGACAATGTATCGAGAACCGAATTCACCAAAGAAAGCTTGTTCCACGAATTGTTCTGCAAACACTTGGTCAGACTTGAGATACCCGAAGCCTTTCAATGTCCCTAGAGTTTCATCGATCCATTCTTGATTGTCGGTTTTCACTTTGAGCTTCGCCACTAACTCGCTTTCCGTCATGTCTCTCTGAGTTAAATGCCACATCGCAGAGTTCATAACACTTTCAATTCGCGTCGCTTTTCTTACCGTTGTATTTCTAGTATTCGTTTTTTGCTGTGAATCGTCCATTCGATTTCAACTTTCCAGATTAAGCCTACCCCATCATAACGTAATTCTAAGGTGGTTGAGTGACATAAAAGAATGAAGCTCAACATAAGCGGCAGCCAATAAAAATGGACGCTTGTTCAGCGTCCATTTGATATCACATTAAGAATGATGGCTCTAAGCCATGCTTAGCTTTTTTCGTAATAGCTCTTTTCGAAATCGCTTCGCGCACTAGCTCATTCGCTTAACTCTCTTCGTGATTGTAAATATGTACATCTCGTTGAGGGAATGGAATCGTGATGCCTTCTTCATCGAAGCGTTTCTTCACGGTTTCCGTTACATCCCAGTACACATCCCAATAGTCATCAGTCTTAACCCAAGGTCGAACTACGAAATCAACAGAAGACGTATTCAAGGTATGAAGCTTGATCATATGCTCTGGTTTTTTCAACACTAGAGGGTGTGCAAGAATGATGTCGTTCAATACCGCTTTCGCTTTATCGATATCATCTGAATAACCAATACCGAAAACCATATCAACACGTCTTACACGTTCTGCCGTGATGTTGTTGATCACGTCACCCCAAATCTTGTTGTTTGGGATCACCAAGCGTTGGTTATCAATGGTTTGAACAGTCGTCGATACTAAGCTCATGTCTTTTACCGTGCCTTGCACGCCTGCCACTTTAACCATGTCACCGACGTCATAAGGACGGTAGATCAAGATCATCAAACCCGATGCAAAGTTAGATAGTGTGTCTTGCAATGCGAAACCAATGATGACACCGGCTACACCGAAACCAGTAAGAAGAGGTGCTAGCTCTATCCCTATTTGAGACAGTGCGATAAGCAAACCAATAAACACGACCGCTTTAGATGCGATGGATACAAAGAAGTCCTGCATCAATACACTGAAGTCCATTTTAGAGTGCGAAACACTCTTACGAACGGTTTTGCGAGCCACGTTAGCAATAAGGCGAGTTACATACAAAATACCGAGAAACAGAGCAAGTTTAACGATAAAAGAAGGGGTATTTTCAAAAGCCCATGAACTGAACGAACGAAGCCAACCATCCAACAGCTCCAGTGCAACATCAACATCCAACACATCGGCGTTAATGTCACCTGTCGTCGCTAGCAAAACACGTTTGTACGAAGTCACATCCACGCCAAACGGTTCCATTAGCGTGATGGTTTCTTCTAAGCTCGCGACCATAACGCTAGTTCGCTCACTGAAGCGTTCAAGCTCAGTTTTAATCGTCGCTTTCTCTTCTTCACTTACATAAGATAACCGGCGTTCTAAATCTTGACGTTGTGTATCCGTGTATAGAATTGCATTAGTAAGATATTGAGAACGAGAAACAAGTGCCGTTTTGAGCTCACCTTCAGGAACAGCAACATCAACACCACGCTCTTTCGACCAATTTAAGGTCTTAGCAAGCTGCTGATAATAGACATCCATCATTCCGATTCGTTTTTGAATACGCAATTCAAGGCGTTTTTTAGCGTCACCTTCAGCTGAACGGTTTTCTTTACTCATTGAAACGATTTTAGTTTCATTCAACGACAGCAATTTTTGTAGCAGTTCGACCTGCTGAGCAAGAGTGACATCCAGCCCCTCTTTTTTATCTGACGATAGCTGTGAAAAAATCTCTTCGCGTAGGCCCTGATTCTTACGCCTTAAGATATCTTCAAGAAAGGGCTTCTCAGCATCATGCGCCGTTTCTAATGTTGCTAGATCGAGCATTAACTGATCTTGTACTTCTGCGATTTTCTCAACGCTCTGCGCATAACTTCCAAATGCGACAAACGCCAACATTAACAATAGACAACGCCAAACCTTCATCATATTAATTCCTATCACTGTCTAAATTGACCCTATAAATAGTAGTAAAAAGAATATGGATAACAAGCATTTAAACGTATGTTATGTTAAAAATTCGCAAATTATCAGCCTGCTTCTAATATTTGAGAGTTCCAATCCCCTCTTATGACCTGTAGAGTACGCATCCAACAAAGAACAGCAGCCAATATCTTCATTCGAGCACAGCACTAAAGCGCCCTAAATACGATGTTGGCTCACAGCAAGAGAGCATAAAAATGAACAACGAACTTGATATTATTGAGTCTCTAGAAGAACTAGAGCAATTCCTAATTTCAGTGGAAGCTGGCGGTTTAGGCCTTGAAGGCGTTGAAGGTGTAGGCATGGCAACCAATAATTCAGATGGTCGTCACTTCGTTGCTGTATTCAATAGCAGCCATAAAGTTCTGCTTGCTCGCTGGATCACCAAAGAGGTGTTTGATAACGGTAAAGACTTGGTACGTAACGGCCCTCGCCGCACTCACTAAGCCTTTCCAATAGCACCAATGATTAAAGCCCAACACGTTCACTGACGATCTGTTGGGCTTTTTTGTATCGCCTGTCCCGTCCTGATAGTTAATAAACCACTCAATACAGAATAATTAGCGATAACTTTCAGTTGTTGTGAACTTTAGCTACAGCTCAATGTCGTATTCGCGTGAATTGGTGTTTATGCGTCTTTTATCGTGTATCTGCCGTTTCCCGTATTTATACATAGTTTCACTTTAACCATTTTATGACTTGTGGCACGAAGAGAACTTATCTAAGCTAACCACAATTCAATGAGCTTGCTTTAACGACTAACAGATTTGATTACTGACTAATTTGCTGAACACATCGCTACTTTTCTTATCCACACAGAACCGCCGACAAAAGCATTCGCTTTGGGCGCTCTTCCTTACCGGACTGGTTATCGTAACTTGTCTGGCGAGCACTCTGGCCGTCAAGAAAGTATCGTTATCTGCATCCGCTAATGGCCAATCAGTCCTAGTTGGCACACAAACTCATACAGAAACCAGTAATCCCCAAACCAACATCGCTTCTTCAGAAAAAATGGCTGCTCTATACGCCAGCGTTTTCGGCTTAGAAGCCTCAAAAATGTTAACGTCCCCCAATTCAAATTCATGCAGCCTAAGTTCGAAAATGCTGACCTTTGCCGCACCTAAAACGGGCTGGCTGATCCCTTTCGTTCTGATGATTGCTGTTGCATTCAACTTATCTCCGCACATCTCGAGATTATCCGGAGACAATCATCGCTCTACTCGACCGACAAAACACCGATTGCATCTAAAGCACTGTATATTTAGAGAGTAAATAACCGGGCTACTACACCCTTTTATTTATTTTTTGGAGATACATTTGTGTACAACACACTACTAACTAAGTTTGTCGATTCGTTGGCATTCTGCATGCGTACATGCGCGAAAACCTTAGTCACTGCCCTTTTGGTTATGACGTCATTTACCGCCTTGGCACAGACAACGGGCTGGCTTAGTGTGCCTGAGCATCCGCCTGTTAAAATGCGAATGATGTCGACGGGTGAACAGTCGGATGACGGCTCTAAGATCCAAACCGTGCTCGATGTCGTGCTCGACGGCGACTGGAAAACCTATTGGCGCAGCCCAGGCGAAGGTGGCATTCCGCCAAGCTGGGACTGGTCTGGTTCAACAAACATTGAGTCAGTAGAGTGGCACTGGCCGATACCTAAATACTACGAGCAGCTTGACGTCATGACGTTAGGCTACAAAAAAAATGTCAGCTTTCCTGTCACTTTATCCCTGAAAGACAACACGAAGCCTGCGATATTCAGGGCATCGTTTACCTTTCCGTCGTGTACCAATATCTGTGTGTTAACCGATTACGATATCGAACTGCCGATTGACCCACAAACTTTAGCGCTCGATGAAGAAGCGATGTTCTTGTTCAACCAAGGCATGAGCCAATCTCCACGAGAAGCTAATCGCACTTCAGTCAATGGTCTATTTTGGGACAAGAGCAAGCAGCAACTGGTTACTCAGCTGACAAGTAAAAATGGCTGGGATAAGCCGATGGTGTTGATTGACGGGCAAGAAGTGATTGATGACTTCTTCTCTCAACCAAGCGTCCACATCACAGACAATACAATGACGGCCGTATTTGATGTGAGCAACTGGATAGGTGAAGTCGACTTAACGGACCGTACCGTGAGTGTCACTGTTTCAGATACTAATTTCGCCGAAGAGATGACGGCCCAGGTTGGCTCAGAACCGATCGCTTACCAAACAAGCAAAAACGGCTTTTTGGCGATGATAGGCTTCGCTTTAATTGGTGGTTTGATCCTCAACATCATGCCATGTGTGTTGCCAGTCTTAGGAATGAAATTAAACAGCATCATTCAAAACCAAGGTGCATCTAATCGTCATATTCGACTCTCATTCTTAGCTTCTGCGTCAGGTGTCATTACATCATTTGCGCTGTTAGCCCTAGGTATGACCGCTCTAAAAATGGGTGGTAATGCAATTGGCTGGGGAATCCAGTTCCAAAATGTTTGGTTCATCGGGTTCATGCTGATCATCACTTTGCTGTTTTCGATTAACCTGCTTGGGTTATTCGAATTCAGACTACCATCAGGTTTAAACACGTGGATGGCAACCAAAGGCGATGACTCACATTCAGGCCACTTTGTTCAAGGCATGTTTGCAACGCTGTTAGCAACGCCGTGTAGCGCGCCATTCCTTGGCACTGCGGTTGCTTATGCACTTGGAGCAAGTTACCAAGAGTTATGGGCTATCTTCATCGCGCTTGGTATCGGCATGAGTGCGCCTTGGTTGATCTTTGCGCTATTCCCAAGCCTAACCAAATTGCTTCCAAAACCTGGGGCGTGGATGTTCAAAGTTAAGCTGGTGTTTGGCTTAATGATGTTCATTACCAGCCTATGGCTAACAAGCCTTCTGAGTCCATTCATTGGTAAATTCCCTACTATCCTGCTGTCGCTATTTATCGTGATTTCAGTATTGGTTTGGATTGGCCGTAAGTTGGGTCGCAAGGTGCTTATTCCTATCGTCGCAACCACAACCTTGGTGTTTGGTGCTGCATTGATCGTAGGTAGTGTCACCGCTGATAACTGGGCAACTCCGATTGTTGACGATCTCGCTTGGCAAAAGCTGGATGCGAAGCAAATCCCTCAGCTCGTTGATCAAGGCAAAACGGTGTTTGTTGATGTAACTGCTGATTGGTGTATCACTTGTAAAGCCAACAAGATCGGCGTCATCCTTCAAGACCCTGTCTACAGCCACCTACAGCAAGAAGACATTGTTTTGATGAAAGGTGATTGGACAACACCAAGCGAAAGTGTCACTCAATACTTACAAAGTAATGGGCGATTTGGTGTGCCATTTAATATCGTCTACGGCCCGAGCTATAAAAGCGGTATTCCACTGCCTGTCATTCTCAACAGTGACACTGTCGTTCAAGCCATCGATGCTGCGAGATAACTGATGAAGACTCCCAACAATGAAGAGAAATCTAGCACGACTGCAGACAACGCAGTAAAGGGTGAGGCCAAAAAGCCAAGTCGTCTTAAGAAGTGGGGAAAGGAGCTGGTTTCAATGATATTGATCGTTGGCGTGGTTTCATTTGCCATGGACTTTTATCACAGCAGAAGTATGCCTCAGGGCGATGCGGTTCCAATTGTGGGTCAATCGCTCCAAGGCGAAGATATTGATGTTATCGAGCTAAGCAAAAATGGTAAGCCAGTCATTGTCTATTTTTGGGCGACATGGTGTGGTGCCTGCAAATTTGTAAGCCCAACCGTCAATAGTTTCAGCGATTCCCATCAGGTGGTTTCGGTCGCTCTATCGTCTGGTCCAGACGAACGTGTCCAGCGCTACTTGGATGCAAAAGAGTATGACTTCCCTGTTATCAATGATCTTTCTGGAGCAATCAGCAGAAGTTGGGGCGTTAATGTCACTCCAAGCATCGTCATCATCAAAGACGGAAAGATCAGCAGTATCGCAACAGGCGTTACTTCTCCTATAGGGCTGTGGTTAAGAACCTACTTTGCCTAACTCGCTCACAAAGAAAAACAGAGCAAAGCTAAGTGAATAAACCAACTCAGCCAGTTTAACAAACAATATTAATGTGAGCGCAACCTAATAAGCGCTCACGATTATCACGAATTAGAGAAAAGACAATATGAAAAAGCATCTGATAAGCGCACTGATTTTAGGCTCACTAATGAGTACTAATGCCTTCGCAGAATTAAACAAAGAACAAACTCAACAACTTGAAGAAATTAATCAATTCCTGAAGGAAAACCCATCGACGATCTCTGGATTGCATACCAGTTTAGAGCAGTACGTAGCAGGTCAAGAGCAAGCTAAGAAAGCCCAAGCGGAAAGCCATGATTGGTTGTACAACAATGACGCTCACCCGATCCTTGGCAATCCAGATGGCAAATCGGTCATCGTTAATTTTACCGACTACAACTGTCCTTTCTGTAAGCGCTTAGAAAAAGGGTTAACTCAACTGGCCTCTGAAAATAGCGACATTAAGGTCATCAATGTCAACCTATCATTTAAGCAGCAACAGGTTTCGGGTCTAAACACCAACGCAGCGCTATACGCGATGAAAGTATGGAAAGATAATCCAGAAGCGTTCCCAGAAGTTGATAGATTGCTGATGGCGAAAAGCGGTATTCACTCGAAAAGCTCACTAGAAGCCGTTGCCAAGAAGACGGGAACAGAGGCGGAACTAAAAACAACTCAAGAACAAAACCAGGTTCTAACCACTAACCATCAAACGTTCAGTGCACTCGGCTTAACGGGCACTCCAACCATGATGATGAACGGAAATGTTTTACCAGGGTATGTGCCTTACGACCGACTTAAAGATATCGTGGATGACGCTTTTTAGTCGAGTGTAGATAGAGATAAAGACTCGAAAGAGAAGTGAATAAAAGCCGACTCGCGCAACCCGCAGTCGGCTTTTTCATTGCTTCGAAACAATAGAACACTTTGAAACGACAGTTTTGAAGTCATGGTTTTGAAACAAAAAAAGTCGAAGTGTCACCATCTCGCAATAGATTCTTAATTTACCCTCGCTACGCTAAAAGCAGTTCTGTCGATGAGTCAAAGACGTGTTAACTCAAGACAACTGTCCTTTGACCGAGCCTTGCTCGGTCTTTTTTTGCTTAACTCAGCAAGCGACAAACAAGCGCGCCCGGCTCCCTTAATGCATCCACGTTATAGCTGAGTACACGACCAGAAGATGGTGCGTGATAACGACGACATTCATTACCGAACGCATCATATTGGATGGCGAGCAGATCATCTTGTTCGACACTTTGCAAAAGCTCAACCTGCGGCAATACAAAACCACCAATATCAGCGCGGATAGAAACCACATCATTACCCTCTATCCAATCCATTCTCGGCAGTTGCATTTTGTCTGGGTTATTTAGGTTAATTTCGAACATTTCATAATAAGACAGCATGTTAAAAACACCGTCTACCGCACGTTGAATCATGTCAGGCTGAGTAAATTTCCCCATACCAACTTCCACCGTGATGCTCGGAATTCCACTTCGATTCCAAACCGTTTCTAAGATACCTGGATCGCCTGGGTCATTCAGAACACAATCTGGCGTCATCAACCTTGCCATTTCAAGGCATTGTTCAATTCGGTAGTCAGCAAAAACATAAAGTGGGTAGACCGCGCCACGAGTTTGGGTATGTAGGTCAACGGCGAATGTCGCATTGTGTTTGAGTAAGCGATCCCACAAAGACGCAACAAAGCGCTCTGCCGCTAAGCCATTCGCATCACCCGGAAAAAGTCGATTAAGGTTGGCAGGGCAAGAGCCCGGATCCGAAGAGATAAAATCGCGGCTGTGGTTAAGCAAACCCGACAAGTTCACAGTAGGCACTATCGTGACCGTGCCTTTGAGAGTTTTACCGACTAAGTCTCTGATAATTTGCTGAGCAGCCAACACACCGTTGAGCTCATCACCGTGAATACCAGCGGTGATCATCAACTTAGGACCTGCTTGACTGCCTTTGAAAACAGAAACCGGCATGTTCTTGGGTTGCCCTAGCCCATCACTGGTGACTTGAAACCAAAACTGGTGCTCTCCAACGGGTAGGTCTTCAACATTCAAGGAGCCAATAACCTGCCTACCTTGTAAAACATCGCCTAAGTACTCTGTTTTCATCCAACGTCTCCATCTTGTTGAGCAAAATCTATTCTCTTCTAAGTTTTTGCATCATAGAGGATATCTTAATCAGTACAAACAGTTAATAAGATGAACAAGCTCTGACTTTCCCATAATACTCACGCATATCATCATCACTTCCCCTAAATAAAAGCTTGTGAAAGTCTGCACTTAAGAACCGATAAGTTATATAACCATTCACAAACCACTCAGTCTATTGAAATGAAAGTGCAATAAAATCAACACTTAAAAAGTTCCCTATTCACGAAAATGTAATTTTATAGAAATGAAAGCTTAATTTAGCTGCTCTAAATTAGCTTCATATCGAAACGGAGAGCACATTGCTCACGGATTTTAAAATACAAGGTAAGTGATTATGAAAAAGGCAGTTCTAGCTTCTGCAGTGGTAGCAGCACTAGTTTCAGGTTCTTCTCTAGCAGCAACAGTTTACAGCTCTGATGGTACAGAACTTAAAATTGGCGGTCGTGCGGAGGCTCGTTTCAACGTATCTGACAACAACGAAAGCGCATCTGACAGTTCTTTCAAAGACAAGTCACGAGCTCGTGTGAATATTTCAGGTAAATCTGAACTTTCTGACGGTTTATATGGATTCGGTAAGTATGAAGCAGAGTTCACTAGCGCATCAACAACAGAGTTCGAAGACGGAAGTGGCAATACTGTAAAAATTGAAAATGAATCTCTTACCAATCGCTACTACTACGCAGGTTTAGGAACCAAATTCGGTGAGTTCTCATACGGTAAGCAAGATTCTTCACAGGTAATGCTGACTGACATTACAGATACAATGGCAACATTTGGTGCAGATGCTGCTGATGCCGTTGATGGCAACAAAGATAAGCGTGAGAATAACTTCCTTTACTCTGGCGAGTTTGACGCGTTGACGGTACAAGCTAACTACATCGCTGCAAATGAAAAAGATGCAGATAGTTTTGGCCTTGCTGCTATGTATAACCTAGGCGCTTTTGACCTTGGTGCGGGTTATGTTTCTCAAAAGAATGGTAACTTCGATGACGATCAAATCAACCTTGTAGCTCAATTTTCTATGGATGCGTTTACGGTTGGTGGTCTATACACAATGGCTTCAGTTGCAGATAAAGATTACACAGGCTACGAGCTTTCAGCTATCTTCAAAGCAACTAAACAGCTATCACTAATTGGCGTATACAACTACGGCGAGTTCGATAAAGCGGCTGACGAAGAAGCAAATAACTTTGCTATTGAAGCGGTGTACAAGTTTAACGGCCACATTCGCACATATGCTGGTTACAAGTTTGAACAGCGAGACAATAAAGATGACCAACTACAAGCGGGCATCCGTTACGACTTCTAATCTAAATCGACTTTAGATACAGACTAAAAGGTTGGGCAATAGCTCAACCTTTTTTCATATTCAAATATTCTGACTGACTTCATCAATGCTTTTTCTGGTTAAGTGGTGCTAAATCCGTATCATAGGTGTACCACATCAAATAATTAGAAGCATCATGTCACAACACCATCCGATCCAAGGCGCTAGCTGGATGCTAACCGCAGGCCTAGCCTTTGCCGTTATTAACAGCCTAACTCAAATTGCTAGCATTCATTTCGGACTTACTTCTACCACCGTTGCCGTCATTCAATACGCCATCGCGTTGTTCGCTATTCTTCCTTATCTGAAAACGCTGGGCATTCGTCGCGCACTAAAAACCGACAACCTCAAATTGCACGTATTCCGTGTCTTCTTGTCTGTTATTGGTATTCAACTTTGGATATGGGCACTGGCTTACCCAGTACCAATTTGGCAAGGCATTGCCCTTCTCATGACATCGCCATTGTTTGCAACCATTGGTTCAGGGCTTTTCTTAAAAGAGAAAGTTGGGGCTGCTCGCTGGGGCGCGACCTTAGCAGGCTTCGTGGGTGCGATGGTGATTCTAGAGCCGTGGGCTGAAGATTTTAACTGGGCAACGTTATTACCAGTCGGTGCCGCTTTCTTCTGGGCATGCTACTCACTGATGGTGAAAAAACTCTCTTCGCAAGACAGTCCTTCAACCATGGTGGTCTATCTTCTACTATTAATCACACCATTTAACATCCTGCTTGCTGCGCCAGGTTGGCAAACGCCAAGCGGCGGTACAATCTGGGCTATATTGATTGTTATCGGTGTTATGACGGCACTCGCTCAATGGGCGATAGTAAAAGCCTACTCGGTCGCTGATGCTTCGTTTGTGCAACCTTTTGACCACGCCAAATTACCGCTAAATGTTTTAGCAGGTTGGATTGTATTTAGTTGGGTTCCACCGGGTCGTTTATGGCTAGGGGCTGCTATTATTATTGCGTCAGTTGCATTTATAACGCACTGGGAAACCAAAAAACCTTCAAAAGTGAAGAAAGTTTAAGGTTGGTGAAATAAATAGTTCGACTGTCCGTTCTATATGGATAAGAGAATTCAAAAGAGGCCGTAACCATGAAGAAACCAGTCAAGATTACACTATACCGTTGGGCAGGCAGCTGGGGTCCATTTAAAGTTAATATCCCATGTGGGGAATGTACCCTTACCAAAGACATTCTGAAGGATACTTTTGAGAATGAATTGGCCGATGTCGATGTCGAATTGGAAGTGAAAGATTGGTTGTCTCACTGGTGGGAGCCGCTAAAATTAGGCTCTTGGCACGCTCCAATCCTTGTTGTTGAAGGCAAGGTTGTCAGCCAAGGTGAAGCGCTTAATCGCGGAGTCTTGGTTCAATCGGTGATCAAAGAGTGGACCAAACGAGACAGCCTAAAAGGCAACATCGTTTATGGTAAGGCGACCTGCCCATTCTGTGTTAAAGCAAAGAAAATGTTGGATGAAGCGGGTGTTGAATACCAATACCACGATGTCGTAAAAGACAGCGCCGCTTTGTACCGTATGATTCCAGAGGTAAAGGCACACATTGGTGAGAAAACACCGGTCACCGTCCCGCAGATCTGGCTTGATGGTAAGTACATCGGTGGTGCCGATAACTTAGAAGCGTGGATGAAAGAGAATGGCTTAGATAGCATCCCTAATAATGTGGTCGACTTATCCAATCAATCTGCTGGCTGAGTTCATTAAAAGCCATTAGTCAGAAGCTTAATTGGTATTTTTTGTGTCCATCCACAACAAAACAAAGCGATAACTTTCACCAATCGCTAAAACGAAAAAGGCCTTAAACTTCATCGAGTTTAAGGCCTTTTAAAATTCCGTTTTTGAAAATGCTTATTTAGCCATTTTCTTCATCATTCGCTTAAAGAACGATGGTTTCTTTGGCTTTGAAGTGCCGTACAATGCTTCGTGCATCATGTTTTTTGCTGCCATTTGACCAAGGTATGCGTGGCCTAGTTCGTAATTCATGCTTATCTCCGCACATAATCAACTTTCTTTAGCGCGGATTCTACACTTAAAACGCCCAAAAACAAGATCTAAATCACACTTTAATGCAATATTAAGCATTCATTTGCAATTAGCCTAATTTTGTCTCTGTGCTAATCAGCATTGTTTTTGTATATCAATGAGTTAACCTAAATTCTGGTTTGAGCTTAATGCTCCATTCCTAATAACAACCCAAGACATTGATTTAGACACTGATAAAAAAAGCAGCTCAATAGAGCTGCTTTCTAAAATGCTTTACTGAGAAACCTAGCTGCGCTTTGGCTGTCTGTAAGTTTTACCGGCAATTTGGTATGTGTCTTTTTGCTTCAATTCAAACATCGTTTCAAAGAACCAAGCTGCAAATTTGATTAAGTCATCGCCTTCATTCATAACATGTTCGATGTACTCTTGCTCTTCGCCTTGTTCATTTTCTTGAAGCGTCACGTGGTAAATACGCTTTTCGCCTTCCACTTCAGCAAGTGCAAATTGACCAGTCAGTGATGCAGCAGCCTCAGCGACTTCTGTATCCTCATTGGATTTCAATAGCTCAAGCGCTTGAGGCAGGCCATCTAGTGCGCAGATAGCTTTTACCAGTACTTCAAATTCATTTTGCTGCATTTTGTTCTTACCTATTCAATGGACCGAAGCATTGTAGAAAACCATCAGCACAAATACAACGTATTAACGATGGTGCGTTAAACGATAGTGAATTTAGTGTTTAGCTATATTCCACTTCAACAGTATCGCCTTTGTTGTTCATTTTGGTTGAAGACCAAAGCACTCCGCCCATGGCTGCGCCAATAATGAGGTAGAACACGCCTAACTGTAGATGAGTCGTGACCCAACTTTCTACCAGATACCCACCCAATAAACCCGCTAAACACATCTGAATTGAGCCAGACAATGCCGACACTGCGCCCGCTTGTTTCTTATGAGGTTCTAATAACATGCTGATTGATAATGGGAACGAGATGCCTTGTGCTATCGCCAACCAAGTAAACGCCCAAACTAAGTTAAAGATGGATAACTCATGAGTAAGAAGCCAAGTTCCCGATGCCAAGATAATCAAAATAGCTAGGCTCATCAGTTGGGGCGTACTAAACCTACGATTGAGTAAGTTTAAAGCGACGCTACCTATCAGTAAGCCTGCCGAAGGGACAATCATTAATGAACCATATTCAGCGGCGGTCAGCCCCAATTGCTCTTGCATTAAGAATGGAAACAACGATAGCGATACCAAACTCGCCATGTAGCTCATCCAGTTGTAACTGGCACTGGTCAACACTTGGCGATTGGTCAACAAGCGTCCGTAGTTATTCACCACTTGGCACGCATCAAAGCGGCTCTTTCCGTATGGCAAAGTTTCATGCAGAACAAAGTAACCCAGTGTAAATATCGCTAGTAGATACAATAAAACGAACAGGAACACCGCCTGCCAACCAAGGTGGAATGAAATCCAGCCACCAAATACAGGCGCAATGATCGGCATGATCGAAGCGGTCAGAGAAATATAAGACAAGGCTTTAGTTAGCTGAGGGCCATCATAACTGTCACGAAGCACACTTCGCCCAAGAACCGAGGCACTACCCGCCCCTAAACCTTGTAGCAAGCGACCAACTTCTAGCGCCGTCATATTGTCAGAAAACACAACACAAACGACTGTACCAATCAAATAAACACCCTGACCTAACAAGAAAATAGGTCTTCTTCCCACCGCATCGGACATCGGTCCGTAAAATAGCTGAGACAAGCCAAAACCCACCAGAAACAGCGTAACGAGCAGCTGTACATCTACTTGAGTAGCACTTAAATCAGAAGCAATTAGCGGCAATGATGGTAAATAGATACTCACCCCTACCTGCCCTGTAGCTATGATCATCATGGCTAAGAGTAGCGGTGTTTTTTTAAAGGTCGATTGGCTCAAAAAATTCCCTATTCGTTTGTTATTTGTTCATCAGATGAGTTTACATTCAAAACCAATAATTGATAATTAGCTAAATTGGAATTTAATTAAGTCCCAACAGGAAATAATATGGATTGGATTCTTAACGTAAAAAGTTATGTAAAAGTGGTGGAAGAAGGCAGCTTCAATGGCGCAGCGCGTAAACTCAATACCACCACCTCAGCGATCAGCAAAAGAGTGAACTGGTTAGAAGAACGTATCGGCACTCAACTATTAAAGCGCACCACGCGCTCAATCAGCCAAACCGAAGCGGGGGCTCTCTTTTATCTGCGAGCCAAGGATCAGCTCGATAATTGGCAATCGATTATTGATGAAACCCGATCGGTTAACCAAACGCCTGCGGGCCTACTAAAGATAGGCGCAACCATTGCTGTTGGTTCTAAGTTTCTCGTGCAATACATGGACGACTTCTTAGAAAAGTATCCAGACATTAAAGTACAGCTTATCACCACCACGCCAGGTCAATTACCTGAGCTTGGCTTGGACCTGGTGATCAGTCGTGAACTGGAACAACTCAACTCGTTAAGCTTCAAGAAAACACCACTGTTCGAACACAAAGCTAGCTTTTATGCCGCACCAAGTTACTTGGCTAAACATGGTTATCCCATCAACGGGCAAGACTTAGAGCAGCACAACTCCTTAATATGGGGAGAGCGTCCTATTCGTGAAGTCACGCTAACTAAAGGACAGCGCATCACTTTGAACGGTAACTTTGCGACCACCAACCCTGAGGCTTTGTTTCATGCCGCCAAGCGAGGAATGGGCGTACTGTTAACCATCAAAGCAATGATCAAAGAGGATCTTAAACAAGGGACACTGGTTCCAGTATTACCAAATATTACCGCCGACGAAGTGATGGTTTACGCGTACTACCCTAAGCTTGACTACTCGCACACGCGAACCAAGCTCTTTTTGGACCATCTGAAAGACAGGCTAGACAAAGAGCGTAGCACGCAAGCTCTGTGAAATAAGTCACATTTTAATTTGAAAAGTTATACAACACGGCCAATAATAAACTTGACGCATATAGATTATACAAGTTCGCACATATACAAGATAATACGTATACCGCTTACACAGTGAATCTGGTTAACTAGGGGTGGTGGCTATGACTCAACATACGCACAACAGCATGATAGACACAGAGCGCATTGGCCGTTTGCTGAAATTGGAAGGTATCGACCTTTTAGAGTCAGCTGTGCTTACTTTACATCAGACCTTTGATACTCAATACACCAGCATCATTGAGAAGAAGTACTTCCCTGACCAAACCGTTCCTTTGGTGATCGCCCATTCTGATCATGTATTGCATGACAAAATCAATGCGCGCCATGGTCACATCTACCAACAAGCCGTCAATCAAAGACACCCAGATTGCTCATTTGCTCAGTACATCGTCCAGTCATTGCCAACATCGGCATTTAGGCAGGAAATCACCTCACAAAACTCCATCGCGATCCCGACTCGAACTCAAAGTGGCGAAGTGATGGGCGTGCTGTTTTCAACGTTCACCTCGCCTCTTAGCCCTGATCAGCAACAAGACGTGGTAAAGCACCATCAATTGTTCGCCGACATCATCATCCACACCTTGCGTGAAATGTGGTTTAACGATCGTTCCGAACAACTTGTAAATCAGCTTAGTTATGAGGTGTCACACGACAGCCTAACCGGGTTACTCAACCGAAGCTGTTTATCAGATACCTTAGAGTCGATTACTCAACAGAGCGTCACTCCGTTTACATTGGCTTTACTCGATATCAATAGCTTCAAAGCCATTAATGACATGCACGGCAATTATATTGGCGATAAAGTACTTCAATTTGTCGCAGAAACCTTGCGGAGAACCTTACCCGAAAGCAACCTGACTTTCCGGACTGCTGGCAACGAGTTCGCCTTCATCACCTACCATTCTGATCCGATAGCCGTGTGCGAACAAATACTGGCCAAAATTAAGCAGGGCTACAGTAGCGTTGATATCAAGATAGATTTCGACGTCAGCATCGGTATTGCCAGTTCGGATGGAGACAACAAAGACGTTGAGCAAATCATCTTCAATACCAGCTTGGCGCTTAAAGAGTGTAAACACAGCCAAGATACTCATATTCAATGTTATGACACTCACTTAAGAGTTCGTTACCAAAGAAAAACCGAGCTAGTCGCAGCGCTACGAAGTGAGCTGGAAAACCCAATTTCACAAAGCTATATCCCCGACAGCAATGGAATGTACGTAGTGGTACAGCCGATTGTGGGTCAAGGTGAAACGCAATGGGAATATTTCGAGGTACTGACTCGCTGGAAAACCGCCAGACATGGAGACATCTCACCCGTAGAGTTTATTCAAGTGGCAGAAGAGTCAGGGCTGATTGTCGAATTAGGTGAACGCATTATTGAATTGGTGTGCCGCGCTAAAACCACACTAGAGCAAGGCTTGGGCTACAAGGTTAAACTTGGAATCAACTGCTCTGCGCACGAGCTTACTGATTCGAAACGTTATATATCCTACCTGACTCGAACCATTGAACAGCACCATTTTAAGGCGAATGAGTTTGTTATCGAGTTAACCGAAACCGTTCTGTTATCGCCAACACAAGAGACAAAATCCGCGCTTAACTTTCTGAGAGGACAAGGCTTCACGATTGCACTCGACGACTTTGGTACAGGCTACTCCAGTTTGAACTACATCCACAGCTACCCTATCGATTGCATTAAAATTGATGCGACCTTTATTCGAGACTTGTTAACTAGTTCGACCTCAGAGAGCGTAGTATGGCTGATTGTTCAACTGGCCCATAGACTCGATGTATCTTTGGTTGCGGAAGGTGTTGAGAAGCGTGAGCAATTAGAAAAGCTGCACGCGATGGGATGCGACAAGATCCAAGGTTACCTCTACTCACCTCCAATGCGGCCTGAAGCTATCGTTAGCTATGTCGCGCACTCAGAGCCTTTAGTTTAAACCCTTACCGAACCTTCTATTGAGAACTAAAAAGCCGCAAGAGCATCACTTAACACTGACTGTGTTTTGTGATGCTCTTGCGGCTTTAAAACAGTTTAATGGCTAGCTACTTACTAGCATTATTAACCATTGCTAGATTGCGCGTTTCTAACGCTGCCTTCAATAGCTTGTCGGCTTCATCTCTCGCGGCTGTGAATGTCGCTTTTTCCTTTTTAGGCACAGAATCGGCCATTGGGATATTCGCTTTCATCGCATCAACAGGGCGACCACGTTCGATCAGTTCATAGTGCAAGTGAGCACCTGTCACTCGACCCGTTTTACCCGATAGGCCAATACGTTGACCACGAGATACCGTTTGTCCTTTACGAACAAGGATCTTGCTTAAGTGCAAGTAGCGCGTTTTATAAGTGCTACCGTGTTGAATCACCACATAGTTACCCGCATAAGGGTGTTTACGCGTCATGATCACTTTGCCATCACCCGTTGCTTGAACAGGTGTGCCAATTGGTGTCGCGAAATCCGTACCGTTGTGCGGTGAAATGCGGCCAGTCACAGGGTGTAAGCGCTTAGGGTTAAACTGAGAACTTTGGCGCCAGCTACTGCTCACTGGGTAACGTTGGAAAGCACGTTGTAAGCTATCGCCATTAGCATCGTAATATTGTCCGTCAGTGTGTAAGTATGCTGACACAACGCGGTTACGATTCATGATCTTAATTGCTTCAATTTCACGTTTTCCGGTTGCAACACCATCAACATATTGCGCTTTTTGAAGCACTTCAAACTGATCGCCAGCACGTAGGTCTCGGCTAAAGTTCAGCTTATCTTTAAGAAGAGTCACAATATGGTCAATCTCAAGACTGCTCAGGCCAACCTTGTTCGCCGACATAGAGAAGCTGCCTTGAATATCACCCACTAAAGGTTTTTGCTTCCATTCACCAGGAATAGAGATGTCTTCGAATTCGTAGCTGCCGTCATCAAGTAATCGGTAAACCACTTTGTCCGCGACGCTAAATTGAAGTTCCATTTTAGAAAGGTCGCCGGTCGCTTCATCACGCCAAAAGCGTAATGTATTACCCGGACGAAGCGTATCTAAAGCAAGGAAGTTCAAATCAGTTTCCATCACGCTCATCATCGATTTGTAAGAAAATCCAAGCTGAGTGAAGATGCTACTCAAGTTATCGCCCGTTTGAATTTGATACTCAAATGTCGGCGGCTCAATAACGGTAACAGAAGATGGTGACAGAATTGACTCAATAACGGTTGAGTCGGGCAAATCAAGATCGATCGTTTTCGTCAGATCCGATTGTGACGATTGCAAAGCAACACCAATCGCAGCAATAAGTGGCAGTCCCAAAATAGCTACTTTTTTTACAGGTGAAAGCTCAGCAAACGGAGAGGGAAATATTTTTGAATACACGGTAAACAGGTCTTTCTACGATATAAAGGCATAGGATATGCTTTTCAAACGCATAAATCATCAATGCATTGTCATAATATGATGTGAATCTTCCCAACTTAGCCTAAGTCATTGAGTTGCCGTAGATGAAGAGCCACCAGATAAGAAATAAAATTAACCGCTAAATTTAAAAATAAAAAAGCAGAAACGGCTAGTTTCTGCTTTCTATTGGTTGACGTTATTCCGTTTCGAATAATTAATAAACGAAGCGAATTAGTCGCTGATTTTAAGACAAAGACTATGCGTTAACCGTCGACACTAAGCAGTTGTCTTCACCAAACTCATTTGGGATGTAACGGTCAGCATTCGCATCGTTCACCCATTGTTGGTCATCAACTAGGTAGCGGAATTGAAACTCGCCATCTTTAGGTAGACGAGTTTTAAACTTGTAAACCTTCCCTTTGGCCAGTTTTTTCATTGGGGTGGCTTTCCAATCAAGAAAGTCAGCAACGATGGATACAGAGTTCGCTTCTTGAGCTTCTAGCTCGAAGGTCACTTCAACTTCATCTTTCGTCTTAAAAAAACGTTTATTAATCATTCGCAAGCTCCATTTGTAATAATAAGCGGACACAAAGCTAACTGTGTCTAAATTTCATTCATCTAACTAAGATAATATGTAATTTGGCTCACATAAACAACAGATCCTTACATTCACGAAAACGTTATTGCTTACCAATTGATTGCGTATCAAAAGAAAAACTCATTAACACCTTTTCAGAAGGGGGTTCTGCAAATGATTGTTCCGCAGAATGCTGAGTAAAGCCGATAAAACCTTCCCCAGTAAGTTTATTCTGTGATTGCGAACCTGGCTGCTGAGCTACCTCCAATGTCTGAATTTGTATACGATCACCCAGTAAAAGTTGGTCGACTAACACCACACGGCTTCGTTGCAGGTCATGCTTAAACAGGCCTAGATAATAGAAAACACCGCTGCCTTGGTTAGATATCCACATCGGCGCGACAAAGAAACTCGCCTTGCCCAACGTGGCGGCTGAAAGATTATTGGTGTCTACCGTTACCACACCGCGCTCAACACCTGAGTCATAGCGTCCAAACGCGATGGCTCTAGGCTCATCAACTTCATTGATAAAAGCGTAGGCGTTAGTCTCAGGAACTTTAATTGTCCATGGATTGGTCGTCTTCAAATCAAAAACGGTTTCTACGACTGGGTCATAACTCACTTGAGAAGAAGGAAACTTCGCCAAGATCTCTTCATCACTTAAGCTAAAGCGATAAATACCCGCTACTATCACCACAACCAGCATGACAATTGGAATCAGTAGAATCAGAGGGATAGGTAAGATTTTCTTTTTCATGGGCAATTATATTCTTTTGTTTTCATCCAGTTGTGCAGACCATAAAGGGCTTTAGTATAATTATCAATACAGGGTTAACCAGAAGTGGAGCATGGATGGATATCAATCATATTAAAGATAGAAATATCAGAAGTTGCGAATGCCGCTGTGGAGCAGTCAACCTAGTATGCCGAGGTGAACCTCAACGTACATCTGTCTGCCATTGCTATGAGTGTCAGAAACGCACCGGAAGTGTGTTCGGCGTTCAGGCTCGGTTCCCAATAGAACAAGTTACACTCAGCGGTGAAGTGACCTCTTTTTCACGCATCAGCGATACGGGTAATGAAGTCACCTATCAGTTTTGTCCCAAGTGTGGCACCACCATGCTTTTGCAGTCGGTTGCCGCCGCTGATTTTTATATCGTCCCGCTCGGATTATTTAAAGAGCAAGACTTCCCACTGCCGAGCTTTTCGGTTTATGAAGAACGCAAACACGGTTGGGTTAAGTTCGACCACCAAATGAGCCATTACAACTAGTTCGTCATTGAGCGTTATCTTTATCTCGTTATTGACCGTTATCTTTATATAGCAACAGTATTAAAACAAACTGCAATACTGTTGCCTAAGATCAAATATCACCGCTTCACAGCGCTAGCGTATCTTTTGTCTAGCGTTATAATCTTGCTCCTCTATTTAACCCAGGGTGAACCACATGATTTCTAAGTTACCTCGCTGGGTTGAATACGGCGCCCTTTTGTTAGCTGGTCTTGCTGGCAGTGTTAATGCTATCGGCTTACTTGGCTTCCAACATCAAGCTATCTCCCATATCTCCGGCACCATGTCTTTGCTAGGCAGTAGCCTGCTTACACCGACCTCGGCTTCTGTTCACCTCCTATTGGTGATCATGAGCTTCATGTTAGGTGCGGCGTTCAGCGGGTTCTTTATTGAAAACCAAGCATTGAAGTTAGGACGCCGTTACGGTGTTGCACTATGTATTGAGGGTGGATTGCTGTTTTTGGCGCTGTGGACACTGTTGCAAGGCTATACTTCAGGTCAGTATTTCGCTTCAGCCGCGTGTGGTTTGCAGAACGCGATGATCACCACTTACAGCGGGGCAATCATTCGAACAACACACATGAGCGGGATCATTACCGATCTTGGGATCATGATTGGCGCTCGCTTAAAGGGGATGCCTTTTGACCGCCGTAAAGCCAAACTGCTAATTTTCATTGTGGTTGGCTTCCTGTTTGGCGGCTTAATTGGCGCTTGTCTGTTCCAACGCTTCGAAATCTTGGCATTGGCTTTCCCTGCCTCTTTTGCTTTCATTATTGCGTTTAGCTACTGGTTATACTTGACCTATCGAACTGAAACCCCAGTCAATTTATAAATATCTGGCAATATAACCTCAAACTACGTAACATCCGCAACACTTTATTCTAAACTCTTAATACGTTGCAGAATAACCAGTATGAATATTTAGCGATATTTGATGAATAGTATTGCAAGCGATATTAATACTGGGTAATCTTGCACCCAATGAGAAAATACGGACGTTTAGTGAATAAAAATGCCAAGGATGTGGCTTTTTTACGTGTAGAAATTCGAGAACAATAACATGTCTAACAACAAGAATACTGCTCAAACAGAGAAATCTAAAGGCAGTTTCTGGGTTTTCTTAATCCCATCATTGATTGGTTTATTCCTTTTCATGGCGCCAATCAGCTATCAAGGTGATCTAACCATCCCTGTAGCTATCTTAGCCAAATCAATTCAAGCGGTTTTCGGTGAATATCTAGTTCCTATCATCACTGCGATCGTTGCTTTCATGTCTGTAGCTTCAGTTTTAAGCACCATTTTTAAGCCTACATTCATTACATCAAATTCATTTTTAAACGGCCTTTTCAACCCATCTCCACTGTGGTTGCTGGTTCGTTTAATTGGTGGTGCTGCAGCCGTTATGGCTTTCTTCCAAGTTGGGCCTGAGGTTATTTGGGAAGAAAATACTGGTGGTCTGGTTCTAGAAGGCCTGCTTCCGACACTGTTCTCAGTATTCATCTTTGCTGGTTTGCTACTTCCGCTTCTACTTAACTTTGGTCTACTAGAGCTGTTTGGCACGCTACTAAGTAAAATCATGCGTCCAATCTTCAACCTACCAGGCCGCAGTGCTATTGACTGTATGGCTTCTTGGTTGGGTGACGGCAGTGTTGGTATCCTGCTTACAAGCAAACAGTACGAGAAGAAATTCTACACTCAGCGTGAAGCTGCGGTTGTTGGTACGACTTTCTCAGCAGTATCTATCACATTCAGTCTTGTGGTTATTGCTCAGGTAGAACTAGAGCACCTGTTCCTACCTTTCTACGCAGCAATCTGTTTAGCGGGTATTGTGGCAGCGGTGATCATCCCTCGCCTTCCACCACTAAGCATGAAGAAAGATACTTTCATTGATGGCAGCAAGCCGCACAAAGACGCTGACGCGATCCCAGCAGGTCACTCAACGTTCTCTTGGGGTCTTGAGCTAGCGGTAAATAAAGCATCTCAAGTAAAGTCGGCTAAATCTGTATTTGGCGAAGGCGTTCGTAACGCCGTAGATATGGTATTTGGCGTACTGCCTGTTGTTATGGGTTTAGGTACAATGGCACTGGTTATTGCGGAATACACGTCTGTGTTCTCAATCCTAGGTCAGCCTTTCATTCCATTCCTAGAGCTACTTGGTGTTCCTGAAGCGGTTGCAGCATCTGAAACGATTGTTGTTGGTTTTGCGGATATGTTTATCCCAGCAATCCTTGCGGCTTCTATCGACAACGAGATGACTCGCTTTGTTATTGCAGCAATGTCGGTAACTCAGCTGATCTACATGTCTGAGGTGGGCGCTCTACTTCTAGGCAGTAAGATTCCAGTGAACATCTTAGAACTGTTTATTATCTTTATTCTACGTACGTTAATTACGCTTCCAGTTATCGCTGGTGTAGCGCATCTAATATTCTAAATTAGATACTACTTATGTAACTCAATAAAGATTCAGTTTATAAAGCCTCACTTTTGTGGGGCTTTTTATTAGCACAAATATATACACAGCATTATTTAGAGTTCAATCAATTTATAAGTTCTGTATATCACTTGATTTCATATCATTTATTCAACCCACCTCTTGTTAATAGAAAACTGAACGCATAATCGTCAAATTAATACATTCTTAATCCCTCCTTAAACTCTGTCTAGCCCCATTCCCCAACTCATTGAACCAAATACTAAAAACAACAAATATGTGATTTAGTGAATTTTGTATTGTTTAGGTTGTTGTATTTTTGTAGTCTATTTTGTGAAATTACATTCAAGTAAAATCCAATCTAGTCGATATATATAATTACAAAAACACGATTAACTTTAGTCTTCGCAAAGCCTGTGAGAAGGGGAAAACTCAATGAAATTTAGCCATAAGGTGGTTGCTGCATCATCAGCCTTGCTGCTAGTGACAGTATCATTGCTTTCAATACAACAACTTTACACTGTAAGAAGTGCAGTAGAAAACCACGTCAATGCGAGCCTGAAAGAGATGGTCTCGGGCGTGAAAAATACCGTCGTATCGGAGATGAACGCCAAGAAAGCGTTGGCTCAATCGACGACTGAAGTCATCGAGATCAACCCTGAAGATCGCGCTTACGTTAAAGAAATCTTAGAAAAGCCAAAGCTTAAAAACAGCTTCCTAGCGGTTGGTTTTGGTTATGAAGCAAACGGTTTCGTTATTGAAAATGATGATGGTTGGGATGCCGGTCCAGACTACGACCCACGAATTCGTCCTTGGTACATTGATGCTAAATCCAAAAACAGTTTAGTTGTTACCGCTCCTTATGTGGATGCATCAAGTAAGAAAGTCATCATATCAGTAGGTACTCCAGTTAAAGACAACGGCCGCTTTACTGCGGGTATGTTCTACGACCTAGAATTAACGAACCTTGCTACCTTGGTCAACCAAGTGAACTTGTTTGATGCGGGTTACCTGTTCCTAGTAACAGCCGACGGCACCACGATTGCTCACCCAAATGCGAAAAACAACGGTGAAACGCTATCAAGCTACATGCCACAAGCGACTATTCGTGAAGGCTCTCAAGAAATTGAAGTCGACGGCAAAATGTTCCTAGTTAATTTCACCCACATCCCTAGTGAAGATTGGTATATAGGTGCAATCCTCGATGAAGAGATCGCGTTCCAAACCGTTGAAGAATTGAAGAACAGCTCAATGATCTACTCGTTGATTGCAGTTATTCTCAGCATCATTGCACTGACTGTTCTGATTCGTGTGTTAATGCGTCCACTGGATGCGCTTAACCAAGCCATTCAAGATGTGGCGAGCGGTCAAGGTGATTTAACTAAGCGCCTAGATACCAACACAGACCAAGAGTTCTCTGACCTAGCGAAAGGTTTCAACACCTTTACTGAAAACCTGCAAAATCAGATCATTCAATCGAAAGCGATTGGTGTTGAAATTAAGCGTGGTACTGAAATCACGGTTAAAGGTGCAGGCGAATCAGCGAAAGCGATGAATACCCAACTGGAAGAGCTTGAACAGTTAGCGACTGCAATGAACGAGATGGCGGTTACTGCAACTGAAGTTGCAAACAATGCTCAAGGCGCAGCAGCGGCAGCCCGTGAAGCAGACGAAGCAACGCTAGACGGCACATCTGTCGTAAGTGACACCACTCAAGCGATTGATAACCTTTCAGCACGTATCGACCAAGCGGTTGCCGAAGTACAAGTACTTGAATCAGCAACAGCCAACATCGAAACAATTCTAAAAGTAATCAACGATATTGCAGACCAAACCAACCTACTGGCATTGAATGCGGCTATTGAAGCGGCGCGTGCTGGTGAATCAGGCCGTGGTTTCGCAGTCGTTGCCGATGAAGTTCGTACTCTGGCACAACGTACTCAAGAATCGACGACGGAAATCCGCAACATGATCGAGCAGCTCCAAGCGGGTGCAAGCTCAGTATCGAACGCGATGAACCAAAGTAAAGACACAGCCACTGACGCCGTTGAACGCGCTCAGCAAGCGAACTCTTCACTTGACCGTATCCGTGACGCGATTCAACGCATCTCAGATATGAACATTCAAATTGCTTCAGCAGCAGAAGAGCAGAGCTTGGTAGCGGAAGAGATCAATAACAACACTGTTAAGATCAAAGACCTTTCAACACAAGTATCAACAGCGGCCCAAGAAGCGAATACCGCAATGCAGCAGCAAACTGACAATGTTCGCCAACAAGACGAGCTATTGAATAAGTTTACGGTTTAACCAAGGTTTGGCTCAGTTGCCGTTTGGCTGAGTCGCCATTTGGTTTAGTTACCGAGCAATAGCTTAAAATAAAAAGCCCCGATTACTGATTGCCAGTAAGCGGGGCTTCTCTTTCTAGTCTATCCAAGTTAACTCGTGACAGGCTTCAATTCATTCGTCGTTAACATCATGCATTGGTTCGATTCCACCTTGATGGTTAAATCCTTACCAACACATTCAAACACATCATCCGACAGTAAATCGGTTACCGCACCAGTCCAATTTAATGAGGCTGTTTTGCTTCGCTTCGACTTGTTGATCACCACAATGCCTTTATCGCCACGGACAAACACCAACAAATCATCATTCGCTTCAACCACACGCATCGCTTCGCCATGAACATGGTTATGGAATTGAATCATGCTTTTCATGTAAGGCGCTTGCCAGTCGTTAAGCCAACGAGGCTGACCGCTCTTGTCCAGAATACCGCTGGTGCTCAGTTCACTGTAAACAAGCGGCACACCGCCGTCTCGACCAAGAATGAAAGCATGAGCCAATCGCTCATCCACTTCATCCATCACATGCTCCAAAAACACCTCGTTATTGGGAATATCATGAGTGACCGCAAACGTGATCGCTCGCATATTCGACAGAGCCTGACCAAAACAGTATGGGTTAATCAAAGACTTAAAGCTGCCCTGCTCTTCAAATGCTTTGAAGATGGTGTTGAACAACGGGAAATCGTAAGCGCCTAAGCGAGTGTGTTTAAGATAAGGCTCAAGGAACAGCTCATACTCTTCTTCTGTCGCGCCGCCATCGGTAATGATCTCACCGAAGATGTGCATTTCTTCGCAGATGTCATCCGTCCACACCTTGCGTAGGTGTGCCAGTGTCATATGCTTTGCCGCATCAATGCGAAATCCTTTCACACCAATCTCTTTCAGTGCTTTTAGGTAGGCTCTTTGTTGTGCCACCACATTATCGTTATCGAGTAGCGTTGGCAGGCCAGGATCGCTGGCGCCACCGGTAATACGCCCGTTTTGCACTTCCCACGTGTCTTTCCAGTTCTTGATACCAAACGCTTCCACGAAGTCGTTCTCATCAAAAAGAGGCTCAGAAAGGTCACCAAACAAACGTATGGATTCATAATAGTCAGCATCTTTTTGATAAGACGCCATGTCTTGCTGATTGGGATACGTTAGATCACCGCGGATACCCGATTCGTTGGCCATGTGGTTAAACACCACATCCACATAAGTACGAAGCCCATGTCGCTTTAACGTGTCGACCATCGCTTTAAAATCTTGTGTGTCACCCAACTGATTATCGATCACACGATAGTCTTGGGGCTGATAGCGTTGCCACCATTGAGTACCAGAATTTCGATCGCAACCTTTAGGGCCGCGCAGCGATTTCATCGCCGGTGATACTAAAACAGATTTATAACCCAACTCTTGGATCAGTGGGGCGTTCTTCATTACGTCAGCGTAGCACCAGTCAAAGGCATGCAATATGACATCTGTCGCTGGATTGCTTAACATAGCTGAACTCTCCATGTTGTTCTCCTACCAAACTCGTTTACAGCTTTCTAGATAAATACAAAGGCTAAAAGGCAAAGCTGCATAAATTTCCTTAAGGATGGTATTTATTATATGAGTTACTCATTAAAACCCCTCCTCCTCTCACCGATTAGTCACGGCGGATAGTTAAGGGCGTAGCGCCAATTATCGCATAACGTCTGGGATGAACACTCAACCGTAGTGCTTTAAAACGCGCACAAAAGTCACAAAAAAGGAGCGTATATACGCTCCTTTTATTCAATCTAACACATATTTATAACTAAGTTCTGTAAAGAACCTTCACCACATGCCAACCGAATTTTGTTTTCACAAGGTGTGGTACAAGCGTCTCGCCAGAGAAACAAACCTTATCAAACTGAGGCACCATTTGACCTTTTTTGAACTCACCTAGGTCGCCGCCCTTCTTACCAGATGGACAGGTTGAATGTTTCTTCGCTAGCGTTTGAAATTTAGCGCCCTTTTTAAGCTGTGTCATGATGTCTTCTGCTAGTTCTTTATGCTTCACCAGAATATGAAGCGCTGCTGCTGTTCTTGCCATGATAATTCTCAGTTTGTTGCTGTCTGCTTGTCGACTAACCATCGACAGCGAGTATTTAGCGTGATTTTAACCCAAGAACCGCTATTCTTCACTCTATAACCGAAAACAACTGCCTTAAAGGCCATTAAAAACCGCATCGCGACTTGCTGCGGCTTCCATTTCCCTTTAAATTAATCCTTATAAATTAAGCGCGTATTAAGTAGGAGCCACTTATGGCCAAACCGATCAGTAAAGCGAGTCAGTCACAGGGAATGTTGATGTTCAAGTTGTCCCTCACTCAAAGTTTTGCGATTGGCACGCTTAAGGTCAGAGAAATCGTCCCTTTTCAGCCGATGACTCAGATCCCCTACTCCCATCATCACGTGATTGGTACAGTGACTATCCGCGACCTTACAGTTCCTGTGATTGATATGTCCGCTGCGATTGGCTTCCGTCCGATAACACCCGCTGAATACCAAGATTGTGTACTCATCGTTACTGACTGTTTGAGAACAGTTGTGGCGTTCTTGGTTCGTTCAATTGATAAAATCATTGAATGCGACTGGAAGAGCATTGAATCTCCACCCACCAGTGTGGGTCGCAATGTGTTTGTAACGGGTATTACACGTTTTGAAGACCGTATTGTGCAAATGCTCGATGTGGAACTGCTGCTTTCTAAGATCTACCCAGCTTATGAGAATGCTCATATCCCGATGCTGACCGATGTAGAAAGGGAACGCCTCAAAGCATTGAACATCTTATTAGTGGATGACTCTTTGATTGCACGTAAACAGTTATCTGATGCCTTAGACAGCATCAACATCCCTTACAGCATATGTAACAACGGCTTAGATGCCATCGACCTAATGCGACGCCAAGCCAGCGCTGGCAATGCCATTGATCTTCTGGTGAGTGATATCGAGATGCCGGGATTAGATGGTTATGAGCTTGCATTTGAAGTGCAAAACGACAGCGCTTTAAGTCACGCTTACTGTATTTTGCATACCTCACTGTCCAGTGAGATCTGTGTCGACCGTGCCAATCAGGTGGGGGCGCATGAAGCGCTTGAGAAGTTCAACGCGGGTGAATTAATCGAAGCTATGCTACGCGGTGCAAAAGTCTTAAACGGCGCCTCTACGGCTGCTTAGGCTCTGTTTTAGAAGCTAAACCGAGCATAGTGCTCAATGGTTTAGCTTCTTAGTCTCTTCTTTCTTCAAATCTTAATAAGAATAGAGCTAACCGTTAGTCTTTGTTTTCTGGCATAGACTTTTTCGGCATAGAGTAGCTCTTACTCACGAATTCCACTTCCTCGACTTCATTGACATGATTGGTAAAAGAGGCCAATGCATAGAGAGTGTTCGCGACTAGGTTGGCGTATTTAAAAAGAATCGGGGCTGGCGACTTTTTGCTTTCATGATGTTCAATACTCACCAAAGCTCGCACAACTTTCTTAGCCTGACAACGACACAAGTGAAGTTCACTAGACACTCGGTGTCCACCGGGTAAGACAAAGCCTTTAAACCCCCCTTCTAACTGCTCACGGATACGATGATAATCTTGCTTGAGCTCGACCAATTCAGACTCGGTGATGGCAAGCTTACCGCGCACAGAGCCATTCAAATGGTAGATGTTTGGCTGCAAGCGTTGCAGGATCTCACGAACCTGAGGCTCTAGCTCTAAAGACAACACCAATCCAACTCGGCAACAAAGTTCATCCGACAAAATCTCAAAATCACAGATAGGACTGTCTTCATAAATAAACGGGTAACAGAACTCGTCCCAATCTCGACTTACTGGTTTCACGTACCGATCCTTACATATAAATAGTCATCAAACGCCAATATACCAAACTCTTTGATTTAGACATAAAAAAGCCCTCACATTGGAGGGCTCCTAAAGAAATCGATTAAACGAGATTACTCGTTAGATACTTTTCTGTGACCTTCTTGTAGGTGAACGAAATCCACCAGATCGTCGCCTGACACTTGGTATGCCTGACCAAAGCCTTTAACGAACAGGCCGTTCTCAGCTTTAAGGTTAAACAGAGAGAAGTCTTGAAGTTGGCTCAAACCATCAATGATTTCACCAAAACGCTCTTGCATCTGGCCAATCACTTGAGTCCAAAGTTCCGTTTCACGCTCCACAACACTTGCTTGAGCATCAAACGTTAAACGTTTACGTGCGTAAAGTTGCTTCGAGCTCTCTTCGTCTTCAATCATCATCAAAGAGACCTGAGGGTTCGCTTTCAAGTTGCGAGCATGACGAGCAATATCAGAAATTAGAACAAAGTAACCTTCTTGGTTCTGAACGAAAGGTGCGTAACTTACGTTCGGGCGACCTTCTTCATCAACCGTTGCAAGTTGAAGGGTACGGCGCTCTTGGCGAAACTCTTTAATTTCTGGACCTAGGCGACCTTGTAGACGTTCTTGTTTTACTTGCTGTTCCATGGGTAATTCCTTTCTTCACTTTCTCTGATTTATTATTTTTGCCCAAGGTTGAGCGATCATTAGCGAACTAAACGATCCTCGAGCATTGATGTCTTGTTTAAGCCAGTTGGCAACCCTATGTAAGATTGCTGCTGATTATTTACTGTAAATTGAACTTAAGCTTGTTCTTTTAGCGCTTTGAAGCGTTCTACTTGGTCGGCAATAAGCTCACGCTTTTCGTTGCGGCCTAGGTAAATCTTAAAAATGTTCTCACCGGTTTCACTGAAGAAGCCGAAGTAATGACTTTCACGACCCATGAACGCCTTGCTCACCAAACCGATATGTTTAACGTTATCAAGTTTAAGGTGACCATGAAGCTCGCCCTCTTTGCCCATTAGGTTGTAGTAACCACGCGCTACCTTACCTTTCGGGAATGGCGCTTTAACTTCAAAGATAGAACCAAATGAATGCACGATAGTGGTCACAGGGCCCCAACCCACTAAACCTTCTAGAATCTCTTGAGCACGGCTGCCATCTAGCATTACCGCCATGTCGTTTGGAAAAGCAGCAACCACTTCAACCTCTGAAACACCTAGCTTCTCAGCAATTGCTGTTGGCAGTAGTTTTGGCTCTTCTTCTAAAATTAAAGCTACGCGTTGTTCTAGAGTTTCTGTCATTTCTAATGTTGTATCTGTCATTGAATATGTTCCGTATAAACGAGTAAGTTATAAACTAAAAATTCGATATTAAGCGTGCTTTAAACTTGCATGCGGGTGAACGCCTGAACCTGATGCTTTCTGTGCTGGGTGCATCGCTTGATATTCAGCGTTAAGCACTTGAATCACACTCTGAGCGAGGCTTACTGCCCAGAAGCTACCAGCAATAGTCAAGCTCAGGTAATTCTCTGAAAGCTCAACCAAACCATTCTTCTCCCAATGTGAGAACAGAGGCTTCAAGTAATCGAACGTGTCTTGTCCCATAAAGGTCGGCAACGTACTTCTTCTAACAACACCAGAGTCAAAGCCTGCCTTTAATGTCGAGAAGATTGGCTCTAGTGAGCTTTGCTTCGTCATCATCGCAATAGGTAATTGACCTTGCTTTATAGACTCCATGTAGCTGTCTAAAGTTCGATGTTGCATCACTCCATGACCACCGATGTTGCCACCAGCACCACAACCAATTGGCAGAACTTCGGCATAAGTTTTCGCTAAGCTGTTGTAAATGCTGCGTTCTCGGTTATCACGAGTCCAGTGATTCACGCTCAGTTGCTTAACCTTATTTTTTGCCATGAACTCGACGCCCGCCAAGTACATGCTCGCTTTATCTGGCGTATTCGCTGGTGGTGGAATTTTTCCTTTCTCAACGAGATTAAGCATAGGAGCATTACCCCCAACAATCAGTTGGTAGAGGTCAATACCGTGAGCACCAGTAGACATGTAATCTTCTAAGTCTTGTTGGAACACTTCCATAGACTGGTATGGTAATCCGTACAGCAAATCCAGAACGATGGGAGCTTGCTCGGTGCGGCTCAAAGCACTGATACGTTCCAACACCACTTCACGGTCATCTAAGCGCTTGGCGCTGCGTCGAACCTGAGTGTTGAAACTTTGAATACCAAATGAGAAGCGATTGAAACCACCTTCAAGCGCGCGATCAAACATCTCGTCGCCAAAGCGATTGATGCGCCCTTCCAAGGTCATTTCCACATCGTTTGCTAGTGGGAAATATTGGCGAATAGCCTTGCCTAACTGCTCGACTTGTTGAGGAGACAAGTCAGTAGGTGTTCCACCACCAATGTAGACCGCATGAAACAATCCAGACTGAGCCCAAGGAGTTTTGGCTTTTTGCTTCAACTCAACCATCAGCGCATCGAAATACTCATCCACTAATTTGCGACTTGCAGCATTTTGGAAAAAGTTACAAAACGTACAACGCACACGACAAAAAGGAATATGGATATACAAACAACGTTTATCCTGTTTTTTCCCTTCACTTAGCATCAGTTCATCAAAGAGCTCCAACTTCTTGCTCGGATCGACCGGAATTGAACTTCCTCCGGCATGTGCAGAATGCTTTTTCGCAAACGCAAAACGAAGCGGATCAGGGCTAGAAACACCCAGAATTGATTCGTCAAATTTATAGATATCAAGACTCATATAATCTCTCTAAACACTTACATAGCAAAGTCTGGAAGACTATTCGCTAAAAACTGAGAGAATCATAAATAGACGCAAATGATAATGCAATTGATAATTGATCTTATTTAGATTCTAAGCAATAATCCGGTACAGATTTTAGATTTGGTAAAGGATTGAATGTGAACGTTCCTAGATATGTTATTGCAGGCGGTGCATCGTTAGTGATTCATGCGGCGCTATTGTTTGTCGCTCAAGAATCCAAAGTATTTGCGATGTCTGCAGGTAGCCAATCGAACACGGTATCGATCAATTTCACGCCTAAGACCACGCCTTCCCCTGCTCAACAAAAAACCATCACAGAGCCGGTTGAACCAGAGCCAATCAAAGAAACGGTCTCACAAGCTGAACCTAAACCTGTCGAACCCAAGGCCGTTGAGCCAAAACAAGCCAAACCGACACCAAAGAAAAAAGCGATCACCAATAAGCCTCAACCCAAGAAAGTAGAGAAAAAGGTTGTTGAAAAGAAGCCGATTCAAAAGAAACCAAAGACTGAGAAAAAGGTCGTTAAGAAAAAACGCCCAGAACTAAAACCAGATCCAAAATCCAAACCATCGCCTCAGCCAGAAAAACTGGCCGACAAGAAAGTCGATAGAAATCTGGCCGAGTCTGCCAACCAACCTCAGGAAGTCAACCAAGGCGTATCAAACCAAGAGCCCGTCTTAGTCACTAAGCCCTCTTTTTCTTCACGCCCGACACCACCGAATTACCCACGCCAAGCTAGACGTCGTGGCGTTGAAGGTGTCGCAACTTATGAGGTCTGGTTAGACGCTGAAGGCAAACAAATTAAACAAGCATTAGTAAATTCATCAGGCGCACTAATGCTCGACAACGCCGCTTTAGACGCCATTAAACAATGGAAATTCTCACCTCACACTGTCAATGGTCGAGCGATTGCTCACCGTGTACAAATACCTGTTCGTTTTAGGTTGGATTAATCATGCAACAAATCAGTTACTTACAAGATCAACTTGGCTTAATGACTTGGCCTCTTCTCATCTGTTCTGCATTAACAGCAATGATCATCGCTGAACGCGTCTTCCAAGTGATGCTAAGCATTGGTGTTGGCAAACGCGCCATTCGTCGCGAGCTCAACCAGATCTCACCAACCAACAGCAAAGAGATCGAAGCATTAGCACAATCTATTTCAGGTAAACGACCGCTGCTGTACAAGGGCGTGTCGATGTTGCTTGCTAACCACTCTTTTTCGAAAGGATTACGTGAAGATGCAGCAGGAATTTGGCTACAAGAAAAACGCCACCAGCTTCATGCCGGGTTGAGATTACTTGGTTTAATCGGCGTGATCAGTCCACTGATCGGACTGCTTGGTACGGTACTTGGACTTATTGAGATGTTCAAAGGGGTTGCAGCTACAACCGGCAGTATTACACCGAACGATCTAGCTGACGGCCTTGGCTTAGCAATGAGAACCACAGCGGCAGGCTTGATGATTGCGCTTCCTGCGATCTCTGGCGCTCAACTGGTTGGGTTATGGGCCGACCGAGTACTGGCTCAGTTAGAACATACTCTGAACTATGTGAATGTGTGGCTAGAAGGTATGTCGATTCAAACCAATCACTCTGACGAGACTAAAGGCTCATCAGTAAACAAAGTCGGTGATGTGAGCCAAGCATGATTAAAACGCCCCACTCATCTCAAACACAAAGTTTAGCGCCAGATTTAACACCGCTGCTCGACATCATTTTTATCGTGATGGTTTTCCTGCTTCTGACAGCATCAGTGAAGTTGGAGTCATTAGAAGTCGAACTACCAAGCTCTGATATTAAGAACGTTTCTGAAGTTCATAAAGATTCGATCAGCGTCAATATCTTAGATCGCGAACCTTACTGGGCGATTAACGGCAGAGAGTACATCGACTGGGAAAACTTCAAAATTGCCTTACTCGAAGAAACAGGTTCAGCGGATAAAAAGCCGATCATCATTGGCGCGGATAAAGCTGCCAACGTTGAGAACCTAGTGAAGTTGCTGTCGTTCCTTCAAGAGAATGGAATACCAGCGACTCAATTACTCACTGAAGATGGCTAGAGCAACTCTCTATTTTCATGAGGTTAAGCTCTAGTTACTAAGAACAAATAGCCAGAGCTAGACCTCTTTCGAATCGAACTCACAATGCGAACGGACTGCTCACTGAGTATCTTCGCGATACAAAAAGAAAATATAAAGAACTTATTATGAACAACTTAAACGTGCTCAATAAATTAAAGACCAAGACACATCTCCTTTCAGTTGCCGCTATGAGCCTGGCACTTAGCGCACCCGCAATGGCCAACGACGCTGAACAATCTCGAATCATCAGTGCTGGCAGTGCCGTTACTGAATTGGTTTTGGCATTAGGTGCCGAAGAGCAGTTAGTCGCGATTGATGTGACCAGCCACTTCCCTCAAGGAGAAAACCTGCCAAAGATTGGTTATCACCGAAACCTGTCTGCGGAAGGCTTACTTGCCCTAGAACCGACCACGTTGATTGGCTCAGATGAAATGGGACCAGACAACGCGATTTCTCAATTAAAATCGGCAGGCGTCAATGTAGAGATCGTCAACACCGAAGCAAATGTTGAAGGGCTGTTAAAGCGTATTGACCAAATCGCCAAGATTACCCATACCGAAGCGCACTCGCAGCAAGTTAAAGCTGAAGTAAATCAGAAGATTGCAGCACTGAAAGCGAACCAGGTACCAAGTAACGAAGCGAAGAAAGTACTTTTCCTGTTGCTGCACGAAGGTCGCCCTGCGAACGTTGCTGGCGGTGAAACTTCGCCAAACGCAATCATCGAGTTAGCTGGCGGTATCAACCCTGCCGCTCAAAGCCTAACGTCTTACAAGCCACTGTCGATGGAATCACTGGTAGAAATGCAGCCAGATGTGATTTTAGTCAGTGGTCGTAGCTACCAAAAAATGGGCGGTGCTGATGCCATCCTGAAATCGCTACCTATGTTAGCGGCAACGCCTGCAGGTATGAACAAGCAAATCATTACCGTAAATGGCAGTGCTTTGGTTGGCGGACTTGGTCTCGAGAGCCTTTCAGAAGCTAAGCGATTAAACGCTCTTATCTATCCGCTATAACTTATCTACCCGCTATAACGCGACTACCCTATTTTTACTGTTGCTAGTTCAATGCCCGTCACCAGCCTACTTTCGCAATGTTGGTGATGGATATTGAAGTTAGTGACGGACATTGAGGCCCTTTATGTTGTTACGATCCGTCCCGCTGAAAACATCGATGTTAGGCCTAGGTGCTACCCTAGTCTTCGTCGCACTGTTTTCAATCACCGTTGGGCCAATGAACATTAGCTTGGCTGACAGCGCAGCGAGCTTACTTCAGCCAAACAATGACTTAGCACCCCACATCAACTTGGTGATTCAAGATATTCGCTTACCTAGAACCATTTTGTGTATGTTGATTGGTGCGATTCTCGCGTTATGTGGTGCTGTTATGCAGGGCTTATTTCGAAACCCACTTGCTGAGCCTGGGATCATTGGTGTGTCTGCTGGTGCCGCGCTAGGTGCAGCTCTGGCCATCGTGCTTTTCTCTGAGCTTTCGCTTCAATATCCTGCTTTCATGAACTTTGCTGCGGTTCCTGTGTTCGCTTTTCTTGGCGGCGCTTTAACCACACTGTTGGTGTATAAGCTGGGCACGGGTAAATTCGGCACCTCTGTCACCATCATGTTGTTAGCGGGCGTGGCGATCAGTGCGCTCTCTGGCGCAGGTATTGGCTTCTTGAATTTCATTGCTGATGACCAAATGCTGCGTGATCTTTCGTTGTGGTCAATGGGTTCATTGGCAGGCGCTAAGTGGTCAGGCATTTTGCTGGCTGCTGTCACGCTCGTTGGATTGTTTGTTGTTTTCTACCGCCAAGCGATGTCTCTAAATGCTCTATTACTGGGCGAGTCAGAAGCACAACACCTTGGTATCCCAGTTCAAAAGCTGAAACGAAAGCTGATTCTACTGACGGCTGCGGGCGTTGGTATCACGGTTAGCCTGTCTGGCATGATTGGTTTTATTGGATTGGTTATCCCACATTTAGGTCGCATGTTAGCAGGCCCGGACCACCGAGTTCTGTTGCCACTATCAGCGGTACTAGGCGCACTACTGCTAACCGCCGCAGACATGTTCTCACGCGTGGTACTTGCTCCGGCAGAGCTACCTGTAGGTATTGTCACTGCGATTATCGGTGCCCCATTCTTCTTATATCTACTATTTCAACAGAAAGGGAGAATCCTTTAATGTTTCCTTCAGCTTTAAAAGCGACCGATATCGAAGTGAAGTTCGGCAGTAAAGTGATATTAGATGGCGTTTCTATTGAGATTGAAGCGGGAAAGGTAACCACACTGCTTGGGCCAAATGGCGCAGGTAAAAGCACGCTGCTTAAAGCTTTGTGCCAAGAGATATCAAGCAACGGCGATATCCAGTATTTTGGACACAGTAAAGACAAGTGGCCTTCTCAAAAGTTAGCGAAGCACCTTGCTATGCTTCCTCAACACAGCACATTGACCTTCCCATTCTTGGCACATGAAGTTGTCGAGCTTGGTGGGATTCCTCTGCAAGAATCCAACAAGAAGCTGACCAGCATTGCTAGCCAAAAAATGGATGTTGCTGATGTGACTCACCTGAGTGAAAGACTTTATCCTTCGCTATCAGGCGGTGAAAAGCAGCGAGTGCACTTGGCTCGAGTATTAACTCAGCTTCACCACTCTGGTGACCAATGTATTTTGATGCTTGATGAACCAACCTCTGCACTGGATCTTGCCCACCAGCACAACACCTTAAAGATTGCGAGAGAATTAGCCGATAACCACAATGCCGCGGTTATCGTGGTTTTGCATGATCTCAACTTAGCCGCGCAGTATTCCGATCGATTGGTGGTATTGAAAGATGGCAATTTGGTGTGTGATGGCAAGCCTTGGGATGCACTGAAACCTTCGATGATAGAAGATGTGTATGGTTACAAAAGTATCGTAGAAAAACACCCAACCATGAGCTTCCCTCAGGTTCACCCCGCACAATAAGTCCGATTAAGGAGCGACTCGTTTTGAGTATTCGTTCTTGATAACAATGACGTAATCCTAAGCCTCGATTTGTTCGGGGCTTTTTATTGGCTCACAGCCACTATCTCGGCTTAAACTCAATTTTATTAATAACCACAGCATCAAGCACCAAAACGACTCACCTTGAGCATTTGAGGCTCTAGAAATGAACACTACCCGTTAGGGTTACTTAGCTTTTAACACTGAAGAGTAAAACAAGCCGCGAGCGTAAGCATATAAAAAGAAAGGAAATAACATCATTCAGCATCAATCAACAAGACTGCGACATCGATGTGGGATTGAGAGAAAAACGTACAAGAAGTGAAACTGCAAGCACAAAAAAAGCCCCCGTAGGAGCTTCTTTTATTGAGTGCTGATTATTGGCTCATACGAATCAATGATTTACCAATCAGCCACTCTAGTTCTTTACCGCTAGTATCGCCAAACTGAGTTTCAGTCAGCTTGTATAGACGATCAATACCGTTTGCAGCGAACTCATGCGCGCTCTCAGCAGTAACGATATGATGGAAAAGTAAACGTAAGATTGCTAGGAACTCAGCGTCTTCAAGTGCTGCAACCCAGCTAGCTGAAAATGCGTCAAGGCCATTTTCGAAGTCAATGTGTTCCATGAACATCTTGAAAATACGACCGTCTAGAGCAGCAGTAAAATCCGTTTTCTTTGGAAAGTGATGACTTATACCTGTACGAGAAACACCCGTTTGTTGACTCAACGTCGTGTATGACATCTTGTCGTAACCCAATCTTAGTAGCTGGTCTACAACGGCATCCATGATTTTCTGGATCGTGATTTCTGTATCTTCTTTACTACGCTTTGGCATATTCAGGCTCTTCTCTTTGTAAATCCATCTAACTCAATCAAATGAAGTCAGAATGAAAATCGTTATCAGCATTATGTGAGCAAGGTATTTTTTCGCAAGTATTTATAACTAAATTCACACAAATACTATGTACGAACAATTTTACAGTGATGCCTCTTTGGACACTTTGTCTAATTATTCTTCGAAAATCACCTTACAATCCTAAGTCGATAAGTTTAAATAACTACTTAGAATATGAAATACCCAACGAAAAATTCATTGTATAAATACCTATCAAGCGATAGATAGTCTTATAAAATCATTTCTGGCGCAACTAAGTGAATGATATTCTGACATATTAATAACATTCCTTTTCAACAAAACGTGAGGTAAATCACATACATATTTGGCGGCGCGAATATAGATATTCATCAAACACCTTAACAAACAACATAGCATACCAGTATAAATTAGTTCAAAGGTTTTAATTTTTGTAGATACAGTTCAAATTGCTCGTTAGAATAACCTCAGACTTTGTAAGAGGATTATTTATGAGCCAAGATATTGGTAACAACGATGTATGTGAGGCTTGCGGCTGTGCAGGCGAAATCGGGTTCATCATTAAAGAAGGCGACGATGTTGCTGAAGTAACGGTTTACGGAAACTCAAAAGCACTGATTGAAGCTGAGTTTGCTAAGTATGTTGAACTTGCTAAACAAGTGTCTAGCAACGTTGAGTTCGAAGCATCAGAGATGACTGAAGAAAGCACAGAGTTGCACGCTCGCTTTAAATTTGAAGTTAGCGCTGAGAAGATTATTTTTGAACTTAAGACTCGCTCTCTAGCGCGTTAATATAAGCATTTATATGCTTATTAAAAGACGAGTGAATTACTCGTCTTTTTTTAATTGAACCCAAGCCAGTGACCCATTTTGCTCAAAATCGTTTTCTGCAGCGCACTGAATCACTACGCCCCCCACCTCTAACACTGCCCCAATGCTATAAGCCTTGTCATCGTAATAACAAACTCGTTGCTGTTGACCGCCTTGTGTCACAACCACCGCAGCTTTACCGGGCGTTGAAATTACTTTGTTGGCACTCGCAGACATTGAGCCAAACACTGAAGCGGCTATCAGAAAGACCTTAATAATTCGTATATTTACTCTAATCATTAATTTACCTATCATCTTTGCTCCATTCCTCGTTAATCTACCGCCAAATGGGTAAAACACTATGCGAGATTAATTTTTCCATTATAGTGTAAGCGTCTATCGTAATAAGAAGCCTGTTATGCTCAGAATAATTGCACTTATTATTGGTTCCTTAACCATAACAAATGTCAGTGCTGAACCACTCGATCACTATCAAATATTGAACCATCTCGATAATTACGGAAACTTATATCTACGAAATAAGCCTTATACATCACTTCCAACTGGCTTGGTGGTAGATGGTAATCTCAATATAGAGAATACTGCGATCACACGCCTACCCAAAGGGTTAGAAGTGAACGGCAGCCTTAAAGGCTCTAACAGCCAACTCGCTCGAGTCCCGAGCGGGGTTAAGATAAAAGGTTACGTCAACTTGATTGGCAGCCAAATCACCAGCTGGCCAAGAGGTGTAAGAGTGGGCGGCTTTATCAACCTCACCGACACTCCACTGGAAAGGCTACCGAATGGCTTTAGAGTAAAAGGCGATCTGAGCGTGATCCGCACTCCTTTAACCGAGTTACCCAACGGGATCGTGATTGACGGCGACCTTTATATAGGCGGTTCTGGGATTACAACATTCCCCGAGACCATGACAGTCAAAGGCAACATCTATCTGGGCGGCAACACCGTAACCAAATGGCCAACCAATCTAGATCTCGGTGGTGCAGTCGCTCGCTAATTCAGGCTAATGCTCTAATACTCTAATGCTCTAATGCTCTAATGCTCTAATGCTCTAATGCTCTAATGCTCTAATGCTCTAATACGTTAATGCTCGATCGCAGCAACAAATGGTGATTCAGAAACAAAAAAGGAGCCCAAGGCTCCTTTTTCAATTCAATCAAGTTGCTAATCAACTAGCAAGCTAACTAACGCTCGTTAACCAATGTTCTTCACTGGGTTGGCGTAGCTATCGATCAAATACTGACGCGCACCTTGTGGCAGGCTCGACAGTTTAGCTTCAAACTCTTGTTTAACGGCCGCTGTAATCGACTCATCTTCTTTTTCTGCTGCCAGCAAGTTTACTGGGAACAGTTTGTAGTTATCGTGGATCTGACGATCGATCTCTTCAGCAAGCGCTTCAGGCGTATCAAAATCTTGGTCGATAACCTGACCGAAACCAACGTGAACGCGTCCTTTATCACCGATGATGCCTTGAATGATACTTTCGATATCTTCAAACTCACCCTTTTCGTAACTGCCGTTTACGTCTTTTTCGAAAAGCTCTATCGCTTTAGCCGTGTCACATGGGTCGTTCTCGTAAGAAATAGCCACAGGAACAATCTTCAATGACTTCACGTATTCAGGGAAAGCAATTTTTTGCTTACGTCCTTCAACGTGGAACATTTTCAAAATTGCTGGCTCAGTAAAATCGTTACCGTCTTTCGCACGACCTTCCTTTTGAGCGATCCAGATTGAGTTGCCCGTTTCTAGAGAGTGCTTAATGTAAGAAGACAACTGCCCTAGCGCTTTCATCATCTCACGCGGTCCTTTCAAAGAACGCTTTACGATGAAGCTCTTGTTTAAACGCATCAATTCAGTCGCACATGGCTTTTTCAACAGGTTGTCTCCGATAGCGATACGACAAGTCTGATGATTATTTTGATGCAGAGCGTAATTTACTAACGCAGGATCCATAGCAATGTCACGATGGTTTGATACAAACAGATAAGCTTGGTTCGCATCCAGTGACTCGATACCAGTGTACGTCACACCGTTAGTGGTTTTCGCTAACGTGTCGCGTAAGTACTTTTTTACTTCAATCTGAATGGATTCAACGCTAGTCAGCTTGCTCCATTTCATTTTTAAGTACACACGCAAAATCGGGCTCATTAATGCTTTGAACCAAGACGCATGGTTTGAAAAACGGTAGTGCAAGATTGCACTGATAAATTCTTCATCATTAATAAGACGGTTTAGTGCCGCTGGAATTTCATCATCGCCGTAAGGGCGAATATCAACATATGGATCGGTTGGAGAGGTCATTTTTTAATTCATATAATAAAAAGCTGGCTCATTCTACGCGTTGTTTTGACTTCTCGCAGCTACAGAGCCCATACTTTTGACAAGGTCAGACCAGAAACATTGAAAATCCCCTGTTATTGTTGGCATTCTTTAAGATTAACGGTAATCTTGACGCCCCAAAATTAAGGTACTATCTATGAACTTCGCTATTGAATATACATCGGCTTACTTTTCACACTTGGTGATCACACCACGCAAGAAAGTACTTAAACATAGCCTTGTATCGGTTCAAAGTGGCTTGGTTTTGATTAAGTTAGGCAAACAAGAGTATGCCGTTGAACCAGGACAAAGCGTCTGGATTCCATACGACTGCCTAACGTCACTGACCTACTTTCCAAACACTCAGGTTAACCGTGTCGATTTTTCTGTTCGTTTGACGGATTCATTCCCAAGACAAGCGGGTTACATTACGCAAACCAACCTCTCTTCGGCACTACTAGAAAAGCTAGAACAAACCAAAGCTCGTGCTTCCAATGCCAATAATACGGAACAAGCGTTTAAAGATATGCTTTCTGTCTTGAAGCAAGAAGTGTTGTCGTTTAAACCACTGCTTTGCGAAAGTGCTCTTTCTCAGCGATTCAATCAATGGAACATTGATGATTCAAACCTGCCACAAGAGCACACTCTGGTGATGGTGATGCGAGAAGCGAAGAAACGCATGCAGTCAGGTCAAAAACGTTCACTTGTGATTGATGATCTGTTCTCAGGTAAAGAAGAAGAGTTCGAGCAACTGTGTATGCTTGTTTTTGGTGAAGATTTATAGCTTGGCGGAAAGTGAGTGCTGGTATTAAAACTCGCAAGCCAGATACTAAAAAGCCGCAAAAACTGAGTTTTTGCGGCTTTTTTAATTCTTACTATTTAGACGTAGATAGCAATCTATCTGTGTATCTGCCTGTCTAAAATGGCAACTCAACCTGCATCATTAGGTCGGCGTCACGTGAGTCGTGCCAACGATAATCAAAGCGCATACGCGGCTGCCCTTCGACTTTCTCGCCAAAACCGATGCTGAGTTGAAGACCATGATTCATCAACCACTCTTCAGTCGACATATCATACTGCTCATCTTCAAGGTCTTCTGGAAACCACATACCCAAGCCAACATAGTTTGACTCAATGCTTTGTGTCAGCAATGGCGAGTCTTTGGTTTGAAGAACCCAGTCAGACCAATAGTCCGGTGTGCTTTCCGGTTCATCATCGCTCAGCCCACTGATTTCCATCATACGTTGGCCAAAAGACTCAATGCTGGTCGAGAAATCTAGACAATTGTCATCTTCATCAGAAGTCAGCATGATTGAATCTAAGCTAAAAAAATCACACTCAGCATACGCAGGCATACTACATGCTGCCATGATCAACGTCGCTGGTATCGCGCTCTTTAGCATAGTCCTCTGACCTCTTGATTAGTGAACTTACATTATCTGATACAGTCCACTATCTTGCAACATCTTTGTAACTGACTTTGTACTCAGTTTTGCCACATCGCTTCCACTTATCAGTGCATTACGTATGTCTGTACTGCGAATTTTCACTTTTTCAGGGCAAGCCATTACAGACCACTGCTCAGTAATCTCATCTGATTTATAGAAAGATGAGAACTTAAAGAAGTTATCTGGGCCAATAACAAACGTCAGTTCAGCGTCACGATGTAACTTTTGCAGTTCACTGAGTACAGCAAAAGTCGTCACGCTTTCGCCGGGTGTAAATAAGCTCTTTTCGATCAACGAAAGCTCAACTTGATCCAGTGAAAGATCACTGATAAATGCATTAACTAACTGACATCTCGTATCAAAGTCTAGCATCTCTTTTCCCCAAGCATGGGCAATACTTGGAACGAGTAGAATTTTGTCAAAGTGAGCCAACGAATCAATCACACTTTTATGCCCTAGGCTCGGTGGATTAAACGCACTACCGAAAATGGCTATTTTTTCCATTGTTTATTACTGCCTTCTCTTTCTAAGCTTGTGCAAAGAGGTTTTTAAATCGGATGATTTAGGTATGATAACACTAGATTTTTAATTTGCTTGCAGGAAAGGAATACGAATGGAACAGTTAATTCGTGACGAAATGCGCGTACTACCCTCAATTGACCCTCACTTCGAAGTGACTCGTCGTGTGGACTTTATTAAAACGAAACTTCAGCAGTCAGGCTGCAAGTCTCTGATCCTTGGTATCAGTGGCGGTGTAGACTCAACGACCTGTGGCCGCTTGGCACAAATGGCCGTGGATAGCCTGAATGAAAACTCTGGCAGCAACGACTACCAATTCATTGCGGTTCGTCTACCTTACGGCGAACAAAAAGATGAAGATGAAGCACAACTTGCTCTCTCTTTCATCCAGCCTTCTCAATCTGTTTCTGTAAACATCAAAGCGGGTGTTGATGGGCTTCACGCAGCATCTCACGTTGCACTTGAAGGTACAGGTTTACTACCAACAGACTCAGTAAAAATCGACTTTGTTAAAGGTAATGTGAAAGCTCGCGCTCGCATGATCGCGCAATACGAAATTGCGGGTTACGTTGGTGGTCTTGTGATTGGTACTGACCACTCAGCAGAAAACATCACTGGCTTCTACACCAAACACGGTGACGGTGCATGTGATTTAGCGCCTTTGTTTGGCCTGAACAAGCGTCAAGTTCGTGAACTTGCAGCAACGCTAGGTGCGCCAGAGCTATTGGTTAAGAAAGTGCCTACTGCCGACCTAGAAGAGCTTGATCCACAGAAAGCCGACGAAGCAGCATTGAACCTTTCTTACGACCAAATCGATGATTTCCTTGAAGGTAAAGAAGTCCCTCAAGACGTGTCAGACCGCTTAGTAGGCATCTACAAAGCAACACAGCACAAGCGTCAACCGATCCCAACGATCTACGATTAATTGTTTGAATTAATCTTAGAATCAAAAAGGCCGGAAGTTCATTTCAGTGAACTTCCGGCCTTTTCTATTCAATGTGCTTTTCTTTCTGGCCTTCCGACCTACCGAGTTAGTCTACAACTTCGATATCAGTTTGAGGCACACTGCAACACGCCAGTATTTGCCCCATGTTGCGTTCATGCTCTTGCAACGCCGGTACATCAGGTTGATGAACTTGCCCAGACTCAAGGGTCACTTTACAAGCACCACAGAAACCCGCGCGACAGCTTGATGCGATAGACACACCTGCCGACTCAGCTTGCTCTAGTAGTGTTGATTGGTTGTTGCCTTCGAACAGGTAGCCGTTAACGCTCAACTGCAGTTGCTTCACCGCTTCTTCCGTTGATTGAGCAACACCAAACGCTTCTTGATGATAATGCTGAGGATTCAGCCCCATTTGAATCAGCAATTTCTTGGCATTATCCATAAAGCCGTCAGGGCCACACACGAATGCTTGGCGCTTATGAAGGTCCTCAATTTTGGCGACATGAGACACACTCAAACGACCTGACAAACCATCCCACTCTTTCGTTGGTTGGCTTAGTGAATAAATCACACTTAGACCAGCATGTTCGCGAGCGATCTTATCAATCTCAGCTTGATAAGGGATATCTTCTTCACTGCTGCATTGGTGATAGAACACCACATCATCAATCTGACCATGGTCGGCTAAGTAACGAAGCATCGACAACATAGGGGTGATGCCGCTTCCCGCTGATAACAGCAGTAATGGATGTGTTGGGTTATCTTCTAAGTAGAATGCGCCATCTGGATTCTGAGCAACTAGCGTGTCACCGACTTGGAAGTGATCATTGAGCCAGTTTGAGATTTGACCATCGTCCACTCGCTTCACGGAAATCGCCAAACGACCTGCGCGTGAAGGGCTAGAAGATAACGTGTAACGACGAGACACTTTCTCGCCATTAATTACCATTTCAATCGGTAGATGTTGCCCTGGCTGATAGCTTGGTAATGCGTGGTTCTCTTTCGCTGGCTCTAGCCAGAACGTCGTAAAGTCTCGAGCGATCTCTTCACGCTCAACGCAAGTTAAGTGTAGCGATTCTACCCATGTATCTTGGTAGTGCTCTTTTTCTTTAGTTTCTAATACTTCAACAACATCACCGGCTTTGACTAAGCCTTCATTTTTAGCCACAAGGTTTTGGCCAAAGAAAACGCCACCACGTTCATTGGCTCTGAACGTAGAAAAGGTATTGAGTGGCTCTTTTGTTGCTCTGAATTCGCCGCTCTCAACATCGACTGTCGTTAGGATACAGCGCTCACAAGGCTTCACCGCTTCGAATTCAACCTCACCAATTCGAATGCGCTTCCAACCATCTTCAGCAAACGCTTCAGTGTTTGAGACGACAAAATTGGTGCGGAACTGATCCATGGAATGCGTTTCAGGACTACGGCGATTCAACTCATCAAGCGAAGCTTGGCTGATGATTAACATCGGGTAACCATCGGCGAAACTGACATTCTGACCAAGCTTTTCTCGAACACGATTAGATTGCTCACCACAGAACAGAAGTTCTACGCGAACACCAAGCACATCGCTAAACCAATCATCCGCCTCGTCGTTGGTGGTATACGCAGTGAAGCTATCTTTCCACACTGTTGCAGGCGCTTCTTGCATCTTGAAGTTTGCATATTTTAGGCGCAGCGGTTCTTTGCCTTCGTAAGTAAAAATCAAACCGTCTGGCTGCAAGCTAGAAGACACCTTGACCATTTTAGGGTACTTACGCGCCGTCACCATTGAGCCGTCAGCCAAGGCCAACATAAAACGTCTGTCGAAGGTAAGGCCCTGTTTTTCGACCCAAGCAGAAGAGAGTGCAATCCCACCTACTGATTTAACCGGAAACACATTAATTTGAGATAAGGAGGGCTGTTGACCTGAAAGCTCTTGCTCCAAAGCCTTTTGATCCAAAGGTGACTGCGACATAACGATTCCAATGTTTTGTTGTTTGTCCCAATGCTAACAAATGGTTATAAATAGATAAACTGGCAGGCATTAAACACTTGATACTAAGTAGGCATGATTAAACTAATAGAATGGCATTATGTTCCGGCAAACCTAAAACTCTTGAAACTAACGATGATGCTTTACACACTAAAAGTAACCCGAATTTATTCACGCTATTTTTAAGTAGATCAGCAATATGCTGCACCTTGTTTCGACAATTGACTCAATGAGCCAGGTTTGCCTAAGTGATAGCCCTGAAAATAATCTATTCCCTGCGATTGTGCAAAACGTAAATCTTCATGGTTTTCTATACCTTCAGATAACAATTCAATCTGATACTTCCGAGCTAAAAATCTAAGACGCTCCCAAAAGGTCGAATTATCACTCCGGTTTCTCATTAACGACCGATCTATTTTCACTATGTTCGGTTTAACAACCCTAATCAGTGCTTCACCAGTGTTATAACCACTGCCATAGTCGTCTATCGCGATTTTAATTCCAAGACCACGACATACTCCAAACTGGGACATCATCCTTTTCTCGTCAATGCCAACCGGGTATTGTTCATTCTCAGTAAGCTCAATCCATAAGGTTATACCTAACTTGTTGCATGCTTGCCAAATTGGGGAAATATCACGTAGAAAAGTGAAACTTAAAACGTGATCAGGGGAGATATTAATAGTCAGAAAATCAATCATTTTCTTCTGAGACAATAATTCCTCGGACACTCTTAACAAGAATATTTGAGTAAACCATGCAATCTTCTTAGAGTCTAACAGACAGCGAATTGACGATTCAACATCGTGCCCTTTTTCCCAACGTAACAAAACCTCAGCACCGACAGTTCCATTGCCATTAGTTATCGGTTGAAAAACAGGATAAAACAATCCCTGATTAACATCGTCAATAAGTGCTTCGGCTTGTAAATTTTCAGACAACATATTCGTATTCATAAACAAACCTCTTTTTGTGATTAATCCATCCTACAGATCAATAACTAGCAAGGATTAGCATGAACAAATCATATGTAGCTTTACATGCCTACTTCTTAACCGTGAAGACAAACTGCATAAGTAGTTAAACGAACTCCTGTACAAATACACAATGCCGTTTCAAAACGGTAATCTCGAGTCTGTTACTTTTAGATAGGTTATTAAAAACGCCATAAACTATCATAGATGACTATACTTCAATTAGATCAAATTACGCTTAGGGATAATGTATGTTTGGTGACTATTTAAAGGAATTGAGAGTCTCACTAGGTCTTACTCAGAGTGAGCTTGCTGTTAAGTTAAACCTTGCAAATGAAGAGTTTCGCTCTGTAGACGTGGTAACTCTCAGTCGTTGGGAACGAGGAAAAACCAAACCAACACTTGCAAAATGCCTAAGAATCTTGCGTTGTTTACAGGTTGACCTGAGTGACTTTTATGAATTAATACCTAATCCAAACGAAACAAAGCTACTAGACGAGATTGAACAACTTCGTTTTAATAACAGGGTAACGAAGCTTTCATCATTAAGTTATGAAGAGCCACAATCAGCTTTAATTACTGAGATGCCACTTCTTTTGAAAGATGATGACGAGATACTATCTAGCCTTAAAATCTTTTACGAAACAGCCATCCATACACCGAAGGGTTTTTTCGACATTAATCTATATGACTACCAACAAAACAAACGAGCTATTTTAAAAAGATTTATAACAGAAAGCGGGCAGTTGGTAGGTCACTCACTTAGTTTTATATTCGAAAGTGACTATTTTGACAAAGTTACTCATTCAAAAATCATTGATATCGACCTGACAAAATCTGTCAGTTATAAAAATTCGACTAAGTTATCGGTTTGTAATTATAATCGTTACTCTTCTAATTTCCAGATATTTCGATGTATGTTAGTTTCTCAATTTATAAACCTAATTCACTATTCAAATGTTCAACGTTATTATTTCTTTAATGCATGGCCTGAAAGCGGACAAATTTTAGAGCAACTTGGATTTAAGAAAATAGCATTTGATATTGAGTCAGAAAAAGGAGGTTTTAAATTAGGCAACCGCTCATTCGAACATTGCTTATACGAAATTGATACAGCGACACTTCTTTCTCAACCCGAAATAATAACCCTCATAAAAACAACCCAGTGGGATAACCAATACTCAATCAAAAATCATTAGGCATAGCCAAACAGCCTTTAAATTAAGATGCCTACCATCTTAAGTTTCTACACATAATAATACTTCGCCTTATGCAAAAGATTGGAGAAAACTACTGTGTTTGGCGAATACTTAAAAAAATATCGAATCGCGAATGAACTAACACAAAGTCAAGCAGCTACAAAGCTCAACTTACTCGGAGGAGATCTATCGAACATTGATACCGTTACACTTAGTCGATGGGAAAGAGGAACAACTAAACCAACTCTTAGCCGTAGTATTCGTGTTTTGCGAGAATTTACCAACGATCTTGAGCCTTATCTATCTAAAGTTAGTCATTTACAACATCAAGACCCTAGTTCTAAAAATAGAGTTGATCAATTCAATACTCTGATGGAAGAGAAATACCGTAGTTTAAATAACTTGATCGCCAGAGCAAATTATCAGTCAACATCGATGATCGAACACAATCCTGTTTGTGAATATCCGATTGGAAATTCTAATGATAGTGAGATTGTAAATTCTGTACTTGTTTTTCATGAGAAAACCTCTGATGAGAATATTAAGCATGGACTCTATAAAATCGATTTTTTAAACTATTGCAATGAAAAACGTTTCATTGCCTATAAATATGTCGACAGCGTCACAGGAGAGCTATTAGGACATAACATAGGCACTATATTCACGACTGAAGGTATGATCTCCGAAATTGAAACACTTTCTCAAAAGTCGATTGATGAAATAGATTTAAGAAAAACCGTTCCTTATAATAAAAGCCGAAAATTAGCTTATTTTGCGGTGAGCCAGCATTCGCTGTACGAGCGACCTTTTCGTCTACAATTAAATAGAGAATTCAGGTTTCTAGCAAAACACGCTAACATTACCGACTACTACACAACAGTTGCTATAAAGAGCTCAGCAGAAGTACTCGAAAAAATGGGATTTTCTGTTGTTTCGTACGAGAAAAAATCAACCAACGGTGCAATCAAAATTGGTAAACACTATTATTCTAAAGCTTTAATGCACATAAAAACAAGCCAGCTATTTACTCAACCCGAGTTCTTGAACTTGCTTACAGGCTGTCAAACCTGTTCAAACCCATGCTCAATTAGCTCTCAGTGTTGCTAAGCGGTCTCTTTCCGCGCACATTAACAGGAGTACCAATCCATCGAAAGATAGTTCTGATGGATGAACTCCTGCTTGCTTCAATCTTTCAAAACACAGCTCTACAGTTTTGACATTCGTATTCGATATTATTGAACCAATATACCTCATTATTTTCCCACTTAAATTATCAGTACAATCTATATACTATGTAATTAAGCGATTGAGTATTAAAGCATATGGTAAAAAGTTAGAATCTAATATGCTATGTTCGCTTGACTACATGTCAACCTCACGAACAATTACATCATCTACTTCATTGTTTAGTAATGTTACATAACTGCTCTGAGTCATGCCTCTTACAGCTTTCGTGTTTTGCATGCCATCCACATTCGTTAGACTTTTGTCAGAATAAATTGCTCGTATATCTCCATCGACTCGGCCTGAAAACGTGACATCATCAGCACTAATAGAAGCAATCGCTGAGGCTGCAAAAAATAAAAACGAACATAAAACGACCTTAATATTGACAAACGACTTCATAAACACCTCAAATGTAATTGGTTACATATGAGAGTTTAGCTTATTCGCAGGAAAAAAGAAGTCTAATGCCTACCAGCCACTCTTGCATCCGTGATATTAGATTTGTAAACATTAATTTGTTCAGAAAAGTCCATTCATAATAATCATGATATAGCATGGATACAGCCACATCAATTCACCAGACTTATACATATTATGCGCTGGTTAGCTATTTGATGGCAGTTAAACCTTAGGGAGAGACCGAAGAGTAAAACGCTAATACATATCTTGCAAGTCTTCATAGTAGTTTAATGGTTTTACATTAAGAGAATTAAATTTTATCTAACTTCGTAATATTTAATACCTGAACCTAAGATCTGGAATGTAAACCATGATTCTTGGCAACACTTGATTATTCACATCAACGTAAGCTATGTAAGATCATAGATGAATAGTTAGACAGATTTAATCGAGTGCAAAAAAAAGCATCACCATACCTTATAAGAAATAGGTCTAGTAATACTTTAATATTGATCAGGTTACCGGTAAGAGCTTATTCTAATACTTGGCCAGGAATGATCAAATCAGGATTTTCAATATCATTACTCTCAATGATCTCTTCTAAATCGAAGCCGAACTTTCTACGTAGTTCATATAACCAATCACCTTCTTGTACGACATAAGGTAATGTCGGCTTAACAGCAACTTCGGATATACTGTTAGACATAGTATCGAAGTCACAGTCCGTATCAGTTGGGTCAGATGTGCAATCCGGAGCTTTCGTAATTTCAAGTGACGAAGGGCGAGGTTCAACTTGGTCAGACTCAATCTTACGCTTGCTGTCATTGAAATAATAAGATAATCCAACCACGGCTTCTCGTTGATTTTGCCCAAAATCATCATTCAACGTTTGATTAAGTGCGATACTCGCACCGAAATATTCATTCAAAGCATACTCAGCAAGGTACTCTATTGTTGGATATTTATCTTCAAATCCGACTCCAACCTTCAAATCAATTTCTTCTCCATCATGTATACTATAAAGCAAACCTAAATCAGGTATGTACTCAGAATCATCTAATAATTTATAATGTTTGATACCTAGATTCAATTGAAGTCGGTTATATTGGTAGAGAAAATAAATAGATTGAGAATTCTCAAACATATCTCCATCAAAATTATAGCCATAGTTTGCCCCTACCCCCAAAATATGAGCAGTTGGCTTCTCAGCAACCGCTGCACCGCTGGTTAGTACTAGAAACATAAAAAAAATATTATTAATTAGTCGGTTCACAGGTTCACCTCATAAACAACATTAAACGACCCTTGGTAATTACCTGAACTGAGTGCATTTCCATCGACATCAAAACTAACATCGTATGCTACATCAACTTTGTTACTACCTTCTCCATTCACTGTAATCACTTCTGAATCAGGAAAAGATGCGGTATTAAGTACTCCGTCTTGGACAATCACCTTGTCAGGGCTTTCGCAGCCAATGGCACACGTGATTGTGTAGGGTATCTTTTCTAGCGAGTTATCAATATTTGTAAGCTCATAGTCACCTGACGTAGGGCTAAATGTCATAATAACGCCTGTAGGTAAAGTCCCTAACAAGCTAACATCATACCTCGTTGTACCAGAGATCCTTTTTGTTGCAGTATCATACTGGGGTTCAATATTCCCGTCTCCAAGTACCGTTAATGATTCAAGGATCGCAGCTTGATAATCAATCGTGATAATTAACGTCTCCGGCACTCTGGTATAAGTCATCGTACCGGTTTGACTTGTAAAAAAGTAAGTGGGTGAAAGGTTAATTGATGCCGTAAAAGTTCCAGATCCAACAGGGGCTGCGAACACATCATTACTGATATTAGGCAAAGCGAAAGCAGGTCGATAAAACTTAAAAGGCTCTATTCTGCTTGTTGCTGTGTAACCCATTCGCGACACACACAAAGTCGACTCTTGGCCCACTTTCGCACTCGAACCACTTATATTTGTAGCTGCACACTCATTGGCAACTCCCATTCCCACATTTGACCCGTAGTCTTTTGATGTGAAATAACTAGCCGAGCTACCCAAATTGTACTCAACGCCTAACAACTCCAGGCTGGTGTTAAAACTTTCGCCTGTAGAATGATTAACAAAGCTAACGTTATTAACGGGTTGATTATCCATCGTTGCGGGATACCACTCTGCCGTTGGTTGCTCTTGCGCTATCGTCCATGCAGATGGAGATATAGCTTCACTACCGAAATAACTATTTGGCGCCGCATTGTTCCAAACCACAGAGTTGTTTGCTGTAATCGTTCCGTATACATCTGCAGCATGGCTACTATCTAAAGCCGTGAATAATAGCGCTATACTAATTAGGCTATTTCTTTTTAATAGTGATATTTTTGTTATAACTGTAATCATGGTTGGCTACCTTAACGGATAACGAATCGACATTTTGCAGGCCTTCTGCTAATTTTATGGTTTTCTTTCGACCAGATAGTATTGTATTAGTTTGTTTACATTTGTTACTAACAGAATTCGGTTTACAGTTATCAAACTGCATGTAGAAAAATGTGTTACCATTATTTTCCACATAAACTTCTGAACCGTTATATTTAACTTTGTAGTCAACATTAGTATTTTTTGCAGGTACAATATAATAAGGAGCATAACCATAATTAATACCAATTATACTTTCTTTTTTATCTCCATCGATAACGCTAGGCATGAAAGTCACTTGATAAACTTTGTCCTTCTCTAAATCATCACAATTAACCTGACATAAATTCTTTACTGATACACGACGTCTTTCCCCCGGATTTAATATCAGTTTATTGGGTAATAGCGCAAGATCCCATAAAGGTAAATTATCTTTTGTTAGCTCTACCTTTTCTAACTCTCCGTTTTCAACCTTTACTTGGCTAACGTTACCTTTTATATATTCAGGTTCAGTTTTCGAACTAGTCAGAGTAAAAACTCCATTACCATCTTCTCCAGCTATAAGAAGCATTTTATCTATGCTAAATGCATGGCTAAAAGAGGTCGTCATTAATAGTATCGAAGTAAATATTACACGTTGCATAATTTTCTCTATGTTAGTTATAAGCATATGGCGTCATCTCCATATGAACTGCATAATTAATGAGTTCATCAACATACAGTTTGTTTGCCGTAGTTAGTTGCTCAGGAGACTTAGCGAATATATACAAATAACCGCCAAGCTTTTTGTTTATAATTTCAACACCTGAGTTGTTCAGTTTGTTCTGATAGTTCAATACAATATTACTATCCTTGTATTGCCCTAAGTAGTAATAATAAACACCATCAACTAGGGCTATCTGATAACCTTCACTATTTTCTTCGAATGATGGCATACAGAAGTTATTACCTAAATTCAAATTATTAACCGATGATAACTCCGGTATTACACATTGGTTTTCCTTAGATATAATTTTGTAAGGTTGTTTATCTTTCACCTTAAATTGATACACACCTTCAACAAGCTTGTCAGTAGAAACACAACCTCCACCGATACATTCAACTCCGTCTATTGGATTTCCATTTATATCACTAAACGTCGATATAAATGATTTCAACTCAGACAACGACGTATCCAAACGGATAACAGTTCCTGGATAACTAGTAGCCGACGTATAAGACTCACCATTGTTGTAAAAATCAGAGGCTTCCGTATCAAGCTTGAATTCATATTCATAGAACTCTTTTAATGGATATACCGTCAAAGCATCTCCACTAACATAAGCATTGCTTTGTTTTCCATTCTGCTCGGAGTTAACTACCGCCAAGAATTTTCCATCCGAAGACAGTTCCCCTGTATCATTATTCGAAATAAAATAAGAAGATGACTTTTCACTCGTAAACTCTATTCCTTGAGAAGTTACGATATTACTTGTACCAATATATGCAGAAACACTTGTATTACTACTTGAATTGATATAGGCATAAGAGTTTGAGTCAATATGTTTATTCTTATAATTTGCAGACAATGATAAATCGGCACTGCTTTGGTCTTCAGTAGAATCTTGATAATAAAGTCCCGCAGAGCTTGATACATTTAGATTGTTTCTGTTAATTAGACTACTTGAGACTGTATCTCTATGCGATAGCGCAACATCACCACTATCATCTATTTGTGCTTGTGTACTATGTGTGTATGTGTTTTCCTGGCCTATTGGAATAATTATTGAGGCCATAACACCATAATTTATATCGCTCGATTCACTTGCTGATAACTCTAAGTTCACCTTTGAGTCAAGTGGTAATGATGATATCTGCACGCCACTTCTTGCAGACCAACTTTCTGATTCATTATTATAACCATTACTAAAATCTTTATATTGGTTTTTTGTTAATATACCCGATATATATGATGATATATTTCTCGTTAAGTACTTGTTGTAATTTACTGATAATGACGTATAGTTCGAGTTACTGAATAAAAGTTGAGACAAACTAATATCTCCAATACTATTATCATTTTCACTATCAAATTTTGTGTAAGATACACTTAAGTTATAAATCCCCACATCAAAATTATAAAAACTAGATCCATCGTCAAATAATCCTGTTACTGCCGATATTCTGGACACTTCCCCTAAAGATAAATGACCACCAACATAATTATAATTATCTTCCCCTGTAATAAACGAACCTGCACCCAGTGCAAAAAAATCCGTAACTTGATAGCTCAATTTCCCATTGGTGAACATTGGACTTTCATAATTATCATAAGCAAAGTTGATGGATTTCTGGTCAAAATCGTCCTCTAGTCCCGTATTCGTCAGGTCTCTTGATAAATAACCGGCTGTAATATGATAATCTAGTTCGCCGGTTTTAATCGACGAAGAGCTTGTATTGACTATCAACCTATCTTCTGTGTAAAACTCTTCACTGCCATCAAATATTCGAATTGTCGCAGTATAAGTACCAAATGGTAGCTCGTTATAGTCAAAGTATTCTTGCCCTGCATCCACATTACGACTTAATAGAACACGGCCTCTATCATCATTAATTTCTAGTCGACCAGCTCTTGAAATGTTCAAATATACTCGTCTAGAATTAGGAGATGATTTTTTTACTAGCTCTCTCGTCGATCCAATCGACAACATGTAACCAGAAGTTTTGCTGCCATTTTCTAAAAACTGAGTACTATTCCAAGAGCGTTCTTGGTATTTATACCCGACAGAGAAACGAGTATTACCACCAACATAGTTATACGATGAGTCATCCGAACTGAAACCATTGACATCACTAAAGTTTAGATCATTATGCAAATAGCCATACTTGCCAAAACCTGCATAATTTTCATGTTGATAAGAATAAGACGATGTATAATCAGTGTTGTCGCTATAAGAACCAGATAGATTCAAACCATGTGACATAATGATCGCGTTTTGATCGATCTCTTCTTTTACAAATTTTATTTCTGACTCTTCTATTATCTCAGTTAAGAATTGTGAGTTAACATGAATAATCAATGATTGGCTATCTGGCACATAAACAAAATCATATAAATCAGGTAGTAGACCACATTCACTTCGATAACCTTTACAATCTAGGCTCGATTCAACCCCATTTACCAGTGTTGTTGCCATCGCATCGCTAACATCTTTCTCAATACCAAGTTCATTCGCCAATGCTTGTGCTACAAGTTGTTTTTGTGAAGTGGGAATTCTTACTTCATCACCCGAGATGAAAGCTTCCGAATAGAATAATTTGTTGTTATCAGCCGAGAGAATTAGTGGCATTCTTATCAACTTCTCTTCAAACATATCTTCAAATCCATCTGGAATATTTGCGACGGATTTTGAACTATATATTATGGCCAAGAAAAATATGATAATTAAGTTTAAACCAAACCAAAGTCTAATAAACATTATAGTTGAAGCTCCACATTGAACGTAATACGACCATTGCAATCTAATGGCTCATCACTCGGTATATTTTTATTTGTCACTAATTCAAATTCATTGGTAGAGTTTTCATATTCAGTATTTTTAATATTATTAAATTCAAAGTTTGGTATATTTAAAATATCAGAGTAATGTTTTCTATCGATATAGAGATCGACAAAATCATCATACATAGTCTCACCGCTATCGTTGAGAACACATTTAGAAGTGAACTCTGATATGTTATAACTGTATTCAAACGAATCCCCAGTGCTTGTTGGTATATTCGTTCTAATATAAGAATAAAAACGCCCATTTAGAAAGGTTTCGTTCTCACTATCATACTTCAGTGCAATAAACTCATCAGATAAATCTACACTTATAGAATAGTCATACAAATTCGCTCTATTTATTTGTGTATTTACTGGAAATGAATAGCTTTCATAGCCAAAGCTATTGAAACTAAAAATAACAAGCAATAATAGAAAGAAATAATTTATATAGATATTCATTTTCATCAGCCTCGAAAAACAAGGCACTTAATTAATTAAGTGCCTATCAAATAATGAGATTTTTTCTTATGGCAAAGTTGCAATCATATCAACGTTAACGATAACTTCTGTACCAGCAATATCATCTGGAGTTGAGTGTACTGTATCGTTAGCAACATACAGTTGAATCGTATCGCCTGGTGAAAGTAGAGTTGAAGCTAAGTAGTCAGCTGAAGTAAGTTCCGTCCCTGTAAGGTTATCGCCAACGACAATGTTAGGCTGTACTTCACCCATTGAAGCTGGAAGCACATTTACTTGTGATACCGTCCAGTTAGCTGGAGTTAAAGCCCCAAGCACAGCCCCCGTGTAGTCATGCGCTTCCAAAACAACTGGTTTAGTCGTTGCGAACGTACCGTCAGCGTTCACCTGTAACGTACCAACAAAAGAACTAGAGTCTTCACTACCGCCCGCACCAGTAACAATGATGTCACCGTTGGATACAAAACCAGGAACAAAGCCGCTGAATACTGCAGAACCAATAGAGGTATCGCCAGGTGCAGCAAAAGCCGGAACAACAGCAATTGCAGACAATAATGTAATGAGTGTTAATTTTTTCATTTTATTTCCTTTAATATAATATAAGCATTGCGTTAGCCTCTTGCTAAACAACGGGCATATAATATTAAAATAACTACGTTTTAGGTTAGCACGTTGGAATTATTTATAGTTAAATATGCCTAGTCGATATATCGCCGACTAGTTCATTTATCTAGGGAATAAGATCTGTACAATAAATACTTTCAGTTACACTAAATTGGATATCATAATAACCATTATCAAACTTTGAGAAAGGTGTTTCAATTGGATATGAGAAGGGGTAACGCTGGTGACTATCTGAGTTATAAAAATGAGCATCATAACTATTTTATTATATTGCTTTATATAATATTAATTATGACCATCACAAGTTAAACTACCTAAATCGTAACCTAAGTTATTATAATCTAGCGTTTAATTTACAAGTGATGTCTTTAGTTGGGGAAATAGAGTGAGACGGAGAATTTACCTTGCGGTTATTAATTAATAAATATCAACATGACAATAACACGTAAATAATTCGCATTAAAAATGCCAGTAACATCGCTACTGGCTTACTAAAGATTTTCAACCTACTTTAAAGGGAGACAGACTCATAACTATCATCTATAGCATGATAAAAAAACGTGTACTTGGCTACCAAAGTAATTTTGGTCGGCCTCAGGAGTAGATTCAGGACCTCTATAAAACGTGATACCACCGTTTCCCCCAGATGGGTCCGCGTAATTATTAATGTAAAACTTATAGAGATAACCATCTCCTCGGAACCAAAACTCATCTAGGTAACCGGCATGTGAATATATACGACCTGCAGGTATGGCTGTATATGCAGGGTCTGCATTCCAAGCGCTAGCAAACCGCAATGCAATAGTTGACGAGTCAAATTCTTTCCACCCACCACCATCGAAGTTTATTGATGAGCAGTAATATTGAGTCTGGTTGCTATCATATCCAGACTCTATAAAGTTCGTGTCATCTGCGTCATACCCATCACTTCCGATTACCGAATACGTATGATCGGCAGTATCATTCGGAGCAAAAATCGAAGCATTATTATCACTATAGCGGAGTACTTGTTCTCTCGTAAGCAACGGAAGAAATTCACTTCCTTCATATGAAGTTATACCCAAAGGTGCGAGTAAAGTAACGTTCAAGTTATCACAAAATGAGGCATAGCAAGCTTCAATATTAACATTAAATTCAGGTTCTGTATTTGCGGTAGAATACGCTGTCAAGATACCTGTATGTTCATCAAAGGTACTAGCGTTCAACTCAGTTACTGTCCAATTGACATATTCGGCTGGAACTTGTTCCATTTGGCCAATTGAGTTAGTTATAGTCGCCTGATATAATTCATGTTTATCTAGCTCTAAGTCACGTTGAATCGAAGTCACACCATTTAAACTGATAGATACTGGGGTGATTTCTGGGATATAAAAAGCATTAGTACAAAGAACATAATTTACCTCTCCATTATTACTAGCAGTGACTGAACCATCAAATAGATTGACTAGTGTTGTGGTAGTTTCATCAACCTGGTCACGAGTCCAATACGGTTTGTCATTTGGATATCTATAGTCTGTAAATATTTGACCATCAGGCTTCCAAGCATAAAGTTCTTGCAAATCTGCTTGATCCGGTAAAAAAGCACCTCTTGCAGTACAAATTGCTTCAGCAACACCTTTCGAATGCGCTACGGTTGTTACATTATCGACGGCATTGGTGCCATCTCCTGTTCCTATTATTTCGAATTCAATACTCGCAGTTTCTGCCTGCTCCATAGTTAAAGGTGGAGTAACAGTAGCAGGTCTGACTCCATTAAAATCAATTATCGGGTATAAGTCTTCGGATTTTAACTTTATTATCCCGGTGGCATAGCCTCCTTTGTTATCAGAGACAACGTAAGTGATATTGTGATAGCCAGAATTAGAAGTAGTAAACGTGAAAATAGTGTCATTGAACAGATTACCATCTAAGTTAGCATCTTCTATAATGGCAACATCAGCATCGTAAGCATAGACATCAATTAATTGTAATGAATCACCATTAGGATCAGAAATGAGACTCAAAACGTCAATTGTGACCGTTTTCCCGTATGGAACTTCTGACACTATTTTTAAGGTATCAGGATCGGTAAATGTCTGTATATATGTAGAGTTAGCTATTGGAGCACCATTTACTGTTGTTGAAACTGCAATATCCAGGCTACCACTAAGAACATTTACTCCATCACTATAGCTATATAAAACCCTCTCAACTCCGGATTCAAGTCCAGCACCTGGAGTATACTCTATAACGTTATTCGCGGGATCAGATACTGCTGATGAAAGCGTTGAATCGCTATTAGGCAAAGTTAGCGTCATACTAAGTGTATAGCGACTCGTGTCGACCTCGTACCCCAAATTTGCTAACTCGTCCTTCACGTTCACCGAAATGGGTGTTCCAGTTGAAGTTGCAGATGATATGGGTATTAATTGTTCACTGTTTTCAGCTATAGCGATTCGAGCTGTAGCCTCACTATAGCCATCATAAGATATCGCTGTTGACATTCTTGACACAGAGGATCCAACACGAAATCGGTAGTCACATAGGTTTACTTGCGTTGCTTTAATATAAAAACCATTTTGGTCGTTAGAAACCACATCGCAATGATAGTCAGAATTAAGGGATTCAACATTCAGCAGAGCAACAGGTGTCCCATCAGAACTTTCCATATTGTTGGAGAGATCAACATAAAAAGTTTCACGAGGTTTAGTGTGCTGCATGGTATCTTGAACGGAGTAAAGTACGTTCGATTGAGCTGGCCTATCTGGGCTATCTGGGCTCGAAGTAGAACCAACTCCTGAATCACCATTACAACCTGAAACAGCCAAGATTAAAGCTACCTGTAACAAATTAGCCTTCTTTGGCAACACATCTAACATATCGTTTGACCTTTTTAAAATTTAACCTTGTAGGATACGAATTCTACATTCGATTGCGATGTTATCTTTTTGCAACTGGATATGTTTAGCAAATATGCAAAATTGACTCTTGGAAATGCCTAGTCATAAAATCACGGCCAAACTTCAAATGATTAAATGTATATCTTGATGGGAATACTGATTATAAGCATTTGGTTATAAATAGATAAACTGGCAGGCATTAAACACTTGATACTAGGCTAGTATCTTGAGATGTTTAGCTTTCTATCTTGATACATTAAGGCAGCAATGCAGTAACACTCTCGAGACGTTCTATAATATGAACACGTTTACCGCATTGAACTTTCATTGAATAAAAAGGATTTATCATGAACAAACTCGTCATTATCATCTTATGTGTACTGCTTCCGCCTGTTGGCGTGTTCTTCGCTCGCGGCGCCGGGAAAGATTTGGTGATTAATATCATTCTTACTTTCTTCTTCTGGGTTCCAGGAATGATCCATGGTCTGTGGGTAGCCACCCGCTAACCCTTATTAACAAATAGATACCGAATAAAATATCCATAAAAACAAGCTCCTAGCCATGAAGAGTTAAAAATAGGATGAAATGAAAGTACTTTTCCACTATCATCCTGTCGCCTAAACGTAAGCGATTGCTTTCACAGATTTCGCTGAGTTTAGGCTCCAACTACATAACACTTCAAATGGTGGGAGCCTTCAATGACACAACTTACGATTACTCGTCCTGACGACTGGCACGTTCATCTACGCGATGGCGAAGTATTAAAAGATACAGTTCGCGATATCAGCCGTTACAATGGTCGAGCGTTAATCATGCCAAATACCATCCCACCGGTAACCGATACCGAAATGGCTCTTGCTTACCGTGAACGCATCATGGCAGAGCAGCCAAGTGAACAATTCCAGCCTCTAATGGCACTTTACCTGACAGACAACACAACACCTGATGAAATTCGTAAAGCGAAAGAATCTGGCGCTGTTGTAGCAGCGAAGCTATACCCTGCTGGCGCGACGACTAACTCTGATTCAGGTGTAACTTCAGCTCAAAAGATTTACCACGTACTCGAAGCAATGCAAGAAGTGGGTATGTTGCTGCTGGTACACGGTGAAGTAACGGCTCACGATGTTGATATCTTTGACCGTGAAAAAGAGTTCCTAGACACAGTTCTAGCACCGATTGTTAACGACTTCCCTAACCTGAAGATCGTTCTAGAGCACATCACGACGGCAGATGCTGCGACTTTCGTTAAGAACGCTAACGAGAACGTAGCGGCAACCATTACTGCTCACCACTTGCTTTATAACCGCAACCACATGTTGGTTGGCGGCATTAAGCCACATTTCTACTGCCTACCTATCCTTAAGCGCAACACACACCAGTTAGCACTTATTGAAGCAGCAACAAGCGGTAGCAAGAAGTTCTTCTTGGGTACAGACTCTGCACCACACGCTAAAGGTGCAAAAGAGTCAGCGTGTGGTTGTGCAGGTTCTTACACAGCGCACGCTGCGGTTGAACTGTACGCTGAAGTATTCGATTTAGAAGGCAAGATTGAGAACCTAGAAGCATTCGCGAGCCACAATGGCCCAGACTTCTACGGCATGCCACGTAACTCAGATACAATTACGCTCGTTAAAGAAGAGTGGAATGTTGCTGAAACGATGCCTTTCGGTTCAGACATCGTTGTGCCAATCCGTGGCGGCGAGGCGATTGCTTGGTCTGTAAAATAAGCACTTGGGCTGTTAAATAAACACCCTCCATTTAGCCAAAAGGGTCACCATAGTAATTATGGTGACCCTTTTTTGTTTCGATAAAAGACTGTCTTATTCCCAGCAGTAATTTAACGATTACTTACCGCGAATTTTTCCGATAGCAGTCCAAATAGCAACGACAATCAATCCAGATAAAACCCCAATCACACCATTTAATAGCGTTGGTACCACCGCAGTCGCAATCGTATGTCCACTGAAGTCCATAATAATCGGTTCAATTAAGTGATGAATTGCTGGAACGTTGTGTACCACAATACCGCCTCCAACCAAGAACATCGCAGCCGTGCCGACAACCGCAAGCATCTTCATTAGCTTTGGTGCAAATGCGACTAACCCATTACCCAATCGGGTTTTAATGGCACTCCCATTTGATGTGCGTTGGAGATAGAAACCTAAATCATCCAGCTTAACGATCCCTGCCACTAAGCCATAAACACCAATCGTCATCACAACCGCTATCAAACTCACCACAAGAATCTGAGTCACGATACTTGTACCCGTTACGGTACCCAGCGCTATTACAATGATTTCCGCAGATAAGATGAAGTCGGTACGAATTGCGCCTGAGACCTTTCGCTTCTCATACTCTTCAACAGATTCACCCGAGCTGCTTTCCTCATCTTTCTCTTCGTGTTGATGAGCATGAGGAAAAAGCTTTTCTAAGATTTTCTCTGCCCCTTCAAAACAAAGAAACAGACCACCAATCACCAGTAGTGGCATGATCAACCAAGGAATGAATGCACTGATCAATAGTGCTGCCGGAACCAAAATCAGCTTGTTTTTAAATGAGCCTTTTGCGACCGCCCATACCACTGGGATTTCTCTTTCAGCAGAAACACCGGATACCTGCTGGGCGTTAAGGGCTAAATCGTCACCTAATACGCCTGCGGTTTTTTTAGCGGCTACCTTAGACATCAATGCGACATCATCCAACACGGTTGCAATGTCATCTAACAGTGTTAGTAAACTTGCTCCAGCCATTTTGTTGTCTCTTTATAAAGAATTGAACCATCAATAAAATGTAACACCATCAATTCACTCATCAAAGTTATGAGTCTGTAAAAAATAAAGTCACAAGTTGTGTTTTCTATTGCTGTCTCTGTTAGACAGGAATAATCTGTCTTAATCTTTCACGAACATAAAAGAAAAAGTATAGATGAAAAGTGAATCTACCTACCCGATTGGTAAGCCAGGGCAAAAATGGCAACAAGCAGAACGTGAAGCATGGTTAGCTCAACGAACGGTTAAGCGTGAATACCAGCAAGAAGTTGTACCAAAGATTAAAGCACTTGCAGACCGCTTTGACATCGAACAATACGGCGCACTGAGCTACGACGAAGCTCGCTTCCCACTCTTCGCTATCAAGAGCAAAAACTGGGACGAGTCAAAGCCGACGATTCTGGTGACAGGTGGTGTTCACGGTTACGAAACCAGTGGCGTGCATGGCGCGATCAAATTCGCTGCGACTCAAGCAGAAAAATACACGGCGCACTTCAACATTGTTGTCGCACCTTGTGTGAGCCCTTGGGGCTACGAAGTGATCAACCGCTGGAATCCAAATGCTGTTGATCCAAACCGCTCTTTCTACGACGGTACGCCAGCAGAAGAATCAGCAAACCTACGAGCTCTAGTAGCGTCTCTGCCAGAAGTATTGGTTCACGTTGACCTGCATGAGACGACTGACTCTGATGAAACTGAATTCCGACCTGCACTCGCAGCTCGTGATGGCATTGAGTACATCGAAGGTATGATCCCAGACGGTTTCTACACTGTTGGCGATACTGAAAACCCACAACCTGAATTCCAAGCTGCTGTCATCGCTTCAGTTGAAAAAGTAACCCACATTGCGCCTGCGGATGACGAAGGCAAGATCATTGGTTCAGACGTCACTCAACACGGCGTGATCAACTACCCAATGAAGAAGCTTGGCTTATGTGGCGGCGTGACTGACTGTAAGTACGGTACAACCACAGAGGTTTACCCAGACAGTGACAAAGTAACAGACGAAGAGTGTAACGATGCTCAAGTTGCTGCTGTTGTTGGTGCTTTGGATTACGTTATTCAGCACGAATTGAACGCGTAAGCGTAAACCCGCTCATAGCTAGAACCGGGCACCTAGACTAATAACTAAGAGCCAAGAACTAAAAGAGCCACAAATGACTACTCACTTGTGGCTCTTTTTTGTTTCTCTTTCGCTGATGTCTTCTACGGCATAAAAAAGCTCCCTTGCACGCGGTGCAAGGGAGCTTTGAATCTGCTGATTAGAGTAAGTTTCTATCTAGAGGTACTTACTTAGTGGCCGGAGTAACCGTTTCTTGCCCTTTACCGACTTCTGTCAGTAGGCCTTTCAACAAGCTCACACAACCAATCAAAAGAATGATCGTAAACGGCAGTGCTGCAATAATCGTAATAGATTGCAGAGCTTGGATTGATTGAGTACCACCAATCCACAGCATCACCATCGCGATAGCACCTGAGATAACCGCCCAAACGACTTTCTGTTTCACTGGCACTTCTAATTTACCACCCGCCGTCATGCCATCGATAACGATAGAACCTGAGTCCAACGTTGTAACGAAGAACACGATGATCAGCGCGACTGCGAGAACAGACAGAATGCTACCGAACGAGTAAGCATCTAGCATGTAAAACAAGCTTAGAGATACGTCTGTAATGCCTTGGTCGAGGCCAAGTTGCCCCACCTGATTAATCACTTGCTCGATAGCTACGCCACCGAAGATAGACATCCAAGCTGAAGTCACCAATGTTGGGATAATCAATACGCAAAGTAGGAATTCACGAACCGTACGGCCTTTAGAAATACGCGCTACGAACATACCGAAGAAAGGTGCATACGCTACCCACCATGCCCAGTAGAACACAGTCCAACCATGCAGCCATGTTGTGTCTTCACGACCCGCACTTTGGCTCAAAGCTACGATATTTTTCACATAGCCCGTTGCCGCCGTTGCCATTGAATCAAGCACAGTTGTGAAATTCAATACAGCGATAAGACCAAGGAATATGAATGCAATAACCATGTTCAGGTTACTTAGGAACTTAACACCACCGTCCATACCACGTAGTACAGAGATGATCGCCAAGCCCATGATCAGAACGATGATAGATTGCTGAAGGAAGATGTTGTTTTCCAAGCCGAACACGTGGCTAATACCACTTGCTGCTTGTGTACCACCTAAGCCCAATGAAGTCGCAAGGCCAAACAGAGTAACCAGTACGGTTAGTACATCGATTACATCACCAGTTTTGCCCCACACACGCTCACCCAGAATTGGGTAAAACACAGAACGCATTGATAGCGGTAAGCCTTTGTTATAAACAAAGTACGCCAGACAAAGCGCCGTCATGCCATAGATAGCCCATGCATGAAAACCCCAGTGGAATACGGTTGCGCCTAGCGCCAGTTCACGACCAGCGGCTGTGAAAGGTTCTGCGTCTAATGGCGTTCCGAACCAGTTAGTGAAGAACGCAGTTGGCTCTGCAACACCCCAGAAGATAAGTCCAATACCCATACCTGCTGCGAATAACATCGCAATCCAAGATGACATTGAATAGTCCGCCGTCGCGTCTTCGCCACCTAAACGGATTTTACCCAACGGTGAAAAAGCAAGAACAACAGCAAACGCTAGCATGATGTTAGCTCCCCACATAAACAGGAAGTCAAACTTTGATAAAACAGCACCCTTAATAGAATCAATAGCAGCTTTAGCGTCTGCTGGAGGAAGAGCAAGAAGAGTGATGATGAAGAGAAGAGATAAGCCAACTGAGGCTACGAAAACTGTGTTATGGACATCCATGCCCCATTTACTGACGTTGTCTTGACCAACTTGATAGTCAGTAGAATCAATACTGTACTTTTTTGATTTAAAACTCATAAATTATGATGTTCGCATATCCGATTCAACGAATATAAGGACGCTCTCCATATCCAACTACTACTTGATTGGCTCGCCGCATCGCCTAAATAAAAGGCAATAAAAATCACAATAGTTAGTGATAAATGGACTTACTGGCTCAATCCCAAGGCGCGTATTATAGCACAGCTCAAAGCATTTTGACTGAGATTTCGCTCAATAGTCGCCCAAACCACCGTTGACAATGATAGTTAACCTAATAAAAACAGAATAAAACAAAAGAACAAAATTATTTAAATACAACAACTTAAATCAAAACCACACACTGTAACGTCACATCCAAAATTTCTGCATATAATTTTGATAATCGCCCAATTTACTTATAGCTCTAATAAAAAAGCCCCGCTATAGGGGCGGGGAAAGTTACCAAAGGTAAAAGAGAAATCAGTGCTCAAATGTCAGTGCTGCGTCTCACAGATCAGCACTGCACATTTCAAAGACAGTTCGTTAGATTGCGAAGCAAAAACCTAGGTTATAGTCTTCACCATTTTTCGCCGTGAACTCTTTGTCTTCACTTGATGCATTCGGGCGGCCACTTTCATCGCCTTTTACTAAGCTCACCCAGTGACGGATGCCAGAAGAACGGCTCGCCTCAGTTTGACCAAACGTGGTGCACGTCTCTAATTGGATATCTTGAATATCAACCAACTCCAGGCGGCCAGTGCCTTTACGAGCACCGATTGTCACTTCAACGTGCGTACCGCTTTCATCACGGAATAGGATTGCTGAAGGCTTAGATTTATCACCTGTGTAAGCCACAAAGTGTTTAGCGCGTTTCAAACCTGTGTGTTCACCGTTTTTGAAATAAACCTGAACGTGTCGGTAGTCAATCTCGTAGCTCACTACATCTTCGTGAGAACCAGACTCGAGAGGGAATAGAGTATCAAGCAACTGTTTCGCCATTTTCTGCTTTTCGAGTTGCTTGTCTGCTTTCACCATTTCGACGGCAAAGACAGCTTCAGCAATAAAAGTTGAATGGTTTCTGTGAAGTTCTGTTTTGTCTAGTGTCAGCATATTCATAGTCTATCCCTCGTACGGCTTTAAATTTCATTAAGGTCAAACATCCCAATTGACCCTTTTCAAAATTGTTCTTTACTGTGTGGTTTCCATGTTTTTCATACTACTGTTATTTTTGAAACAATTTCACAACAAAAATTACACAGTGTGAATTTTACTAAATTGCTTTTTTACACAAACCGGCATTTCGAGCCCCCAGCCCTTTATTTAACTGGGTTGAGGGTTCCGTAGAAACGCGTTTACGTGTTGTTTGAATTTGTGTAATAACCGACCCCTACTAGCTTATTGTCGATAACACGGTAATACGTGTGCTTGGTTTCGACTTTACTCGACAGCGGGTTCAACCAACGATAAGTGTAAACACCTCGGCCGTTTTCTTTCGCAAGGTTCAACATCTCAGTAAGAATTGGCTTATCGTCAGGGCTTAGAATCTCGCTGTGCGAACGCCCAACTAGCTCAGGAGAGACCCCATGCGCCAGCAACTTTCCAGAGCTCATATCCATCACAAACACATACAAATCCCCTTCTACAAAGCTGCCATCGGCATCATTAAACTCATTTAGGCTCTCTTGTTCTGACTCCACTATCGCGGTCATCGCTCTCGCCAGTAAATTCTTTGCTTCGGCCGCACTGGAACGTTCAGGGTAATAACCGACAGCGACAATCACATCACCCACACGTTCAAAGAAAGTCGTTTTCGGCTCACCCATTCGATCGGTCGGATTGGTCCAGTGATACTTCACTTCACCAAAACCGTTGTGTACTGCTTTGGTGATCATTTCACGGAAAAAAGGATTACCGTAGACGTCTTGCGTATCTAAAACACTGTCACCCACTAACACCATTGACGAGCCGCCGCTGGCAAGGAATTGGCCATCAATGCCCAACGCAAACACATAAAGCTCACCATCGATATATTCAGGGTCACTCATGAAGTCTTTGACGCTATCGTCGCCCTCTTTTTGAACGTGTATCACTGCCTTGGCAAGCAAGGTTTTGGCTCTTCTTTCAGCCTTACTGACAACATGTGGTTCAGAAATATCGAGCACATTGACAGGCTTGGCTTCTTTCTCTATTTCAGAGTGTTCCGCACGTAAACTAATACCACTCACCACTGCAAACACGGCACAACCAATGAGGATGATTCTGGATAAATTCATGGTTATCTCTCCTAATAGCCGACTAAGGACGGTAGCCAAAGCGTAATTTGTGGGAAGAAAGCGATAACGAAAACGCCCACAACAGAAGCAAGAACAAAGGGATGGATCTTCGCGGTGATTTGTTCAACCGTGGAACCCCCTATTCCCGAGGCGACAAAGATATTTTCCCCAAGCGGCGGCGTTGCAAAACCTATCGATAAGGTACACACCACCACGATGCCCACGTGAGTTGGATCAGCGCCCAGCATGTACATGATTGGCAGTAACACTGGCACGATGATCATGATCGCCGCTAAGGTTTCCATAAACATGCCGATGAACAACAACAAGGTAATGGTTAGCGCCCACACCATGTACATGTTGTCGGTAAAACTGAGTAATGATTCAGCCACGACAACCGGGATCTTTTGCTCGATCAACAAGCGTCCAAATACTGTTGCTGCAAAGAGGATCAACAACACACGTCCGGTGATCCATGTCGTGGTCGATAGAGATTTCATCACACTTTTGAACGACAATTCGCGGTGAATAAATACACCCACAAACAACGAATAGAATATCGCTACAACCGCAGATTCTGTTGGTGTGAACATGCCGCTGTAGATACCGCCAAGAATCAAGAACGGCGCTAATATCGACCATAAACCGCGGCGCAAGTAGTGCCTTACATCGCCAAACGACCAGGTTTCAGTCAACCCTTTATAGCCTTCTCGCTTAGCAATGAAGTAGTTGGTTACCACCAGCGTCGAAGCCATGATGAAGCCCGGTACAACCCCAGCAACAAACAGTTTTGGAATAGACAAAGAAGCAAACTGGCCGTGTTGAGCAATGGCTTCCGGTGGCGCCATTAAGCCCATTGCGGAGATACCAAAGATAACCAAGGGAATGGATGGTGGGATGATAATGCCCAAGCCACCAGATGCAGCAGTAACTGCCGATGCGTAGCTCTTATCGTAGTCACGCTTGACCATCGCAGGCACCATTAGCATGCCTACCGCAGCGGTGGTTGCAGGGCCTGAACCCGAGATAGCACCAAAGAAAAGACACGCCATTACCGTTGCTGCGCCAAGGCCACCTGTTACGGGACCCGCTAAGCTTTCGGCGATATCCACCAGACGTTTGGAGATACCCGCCGCCTCCATTAATGCACCCGCAAGAACAAAGGCTGGCAGGGCCATTAGCGGGAAGTTACCCACCGAGGTAAACGCGATTTGTACTAAAGCGATGGGATTTTTGTCGAGCAACATATAGGCCGCCATCGAAGCGCCAGCCAGTGATACTGTGATTGGTGCGCCTAGGATTAACAGCGTTAAAAAGCCACCAAATAAAATTAGAGTTAAATAGGATTCCATTATTACATCTCTCTATTACGACTATTCTCTGTGATGACTATTGCGCTGACTTTTGTGCCGTCATTTTGCGCAGCTCTTTGACTTCTGGATCTTCGTTGGTTGCGCCTTTGAATAAACGCTCATAGTTGTTCCAGATAATTCGAATCATCATCAGTGAAAACGCGATAGGTAAAATCATGTAGAAGTACTTCATCGGGATACCTGTAGTCTGAGACTTCCAAAACAGATTCATTTTGTTGAACACGAAGTCGTAGCTGAGGCAAACGAAGTAGCCGTTGAAACAGAGCCATAAGAAGTCAGCGATGGTTTCACTCACGGTCTGCACGATTGGCGGAAAGAATTTAAAGTGAAAGCTCACTCGGTTGTGCGCCGACATCTTGGCCGCAACAACAGCCCCTAGATAGGCAAACCAAACGAACATGTAAGTAGCGACCTCATCCCCCCAAGGGATAGAGTAATCAAAGAACTGACGAGTAAGGATTTGTGTAAACAGCAATAGGACAAAGCTTGCGAGCAGCAGACAACAGGTATATTCCTCAATGTTGTTTAGGTGCGTTTTTATTGTTTTAGCGACTGACATATAACCTCCAATGTTGATTTCCACATGACAACCAGTCGCTCACGGTCCTAAAAAGATCAGGTACAGAACAGATCAACGAGTACAGCCATGTAAAAGCCCTATCTCACTGTTCTATCGCTAGGTGATTAAGTAGCGCAGAACAGCCGATAGGGCGAATCTAATCGTTACTTTCTACCTAGTAACTCAAGAACGTCGTCTAGCTTGTCTTTGCCTCCAATGCTTGAGTAGAACTTAGGCCAAACTGACTTAGTCACCTTGCTGATCCACTCTTGCTCGTTGTCTGCTGGGTCTGTGAATACCATGCCTTTCGCTTGTAGCTCTTCACGGATCTTGTTTTCCGTATTTTCTAGATAAGCAAAACTGTGCTCTGTCGCTTCCTGACCTGCTTCAAGAATGATTTTTTGCATTTCAGGAGTCTGTTGTTGGAAGACCGTTTCACTCACAATTAGAGGTTCCAAAGAGAAAATGTAGCGAATGTTGGTCACGTACTTTTGTACTTCGTTGAATTTCATCGCGTGGACTGTGATGTAAGGGTTATCCTGTCCATCTACCACGCCTTGTTGCAGGCCAGTGAAAGTCTCAGACCACGCCATTGGCGTTGGGTTTACACCCCATGCTTGATAAGACGCGATCATGATTTCGTTACGAGGAACACGAATCACTAGCCCTTTCAAATCTTCTGGTGAAGCAACAGGCTTTTTCGAGTTAGTCAAAACCCTAAAGCCAGAATAAGCCCAACCTACGATGCGAACACCAGCATCACGAATCGTGTTATCAACTAAATCTTGGCCTACTTGACCTTGAGTCAGTAGCACTGCTTCTTCTGCGCTTTGAATCACGTAAGGCATGGTCAATAGACCAACGGTTGGAGAGAAAGGCGTCACGTTGTTGATCGCCAGTACAGAGAAGTCGAGAAGACCAATTGCCGCATCATTGACGGTATCTTGCTCATTGCCTAATTGGCCGTTCGGGAACAGATCGATTTTCACTTTACCGTCTGTTTTTTGCTCCATCAGTTCAGAGAATGAGGTCGCTAATTCCCACTGCGTACCACCAGCAGCATCGCCGATAGCCATTTTAAAATTCGCTGCTGCCGCGGTATGAGATAACACCGTTGTTGCTACAATAGTGACACCAGCAATAATTTTATTTTTAATCAATTTCATAGTCTTAACCTTTCCTATCATACAGACTTCCTGCCTGTACTTTGCTCACAAGGTGACCTGGTACAACTTTCCTGGTCGTAATTCTATTTCCCTATTTTGGAAACAATGTTCGGGTAGTTACAGCCTTTCATCCTTTAACGAATACCACTGATAAAGGAACCGCTGCCCCATTCTTCGAAACGGTGCAAACATCTCTGATTCCACCACTTCCCTCACGTTGGGGAACGGAAGTTTTGATTCAAATATTGGTAGGTCGAGCTTGTGACCTTCGCCTGCTATCCACTGAGCAAGGCGCTTACCTGCTTGAGCGGAATACATCACACCATTGCCGCCATACCCTAGTGCGTAGAATATGGATTGCTTTGGATTCGGCTGATAGATTCTTGGCATCATATCGTGGCTAACATCCACCCACCCCCACCATGAATAATCGATTTTGATCTGATCGAGAGACGGGAATTTTCGGGTCAAATCCGCTCTCAACATGTCTTCGTATTTCTTTTCAGGTGCATTCTTGCCACTGATGGCACTGCGTGTACCGATCTGCACTCGGTTATCGGGTAATAAACGGTAGTAATGACGCAAAATTCTGGTATCAGTAATCACCTGATTGGTTTTGAAGTTACACGCGGCGATTTCGTCTTGAGTTAACGGACGTGTCACCATCGAGTTAGAAAGTACGGGTAATAGGCGATTTTTAAGCTCTGAATGCAAACCTTGGCTGGTATACCCGCCAGTACAAACACCGACAGAGCGAGCCTTAACCACACCACCTGGCGTTTTCAGGTAATGCACACCGTTGCGAGTTTCCCAGCCCATAACGGGACTCGATGGGTGAACTTTAACGCCGAGTGCTCTCGCCTTTCTTAGATAACCAAACGCCAGTTTCCCTGCATGGATACCAATACCTTCTGGCTCATGCATTGCGCCTGCCGCTTCTTGATCACCAACGTAATCACGCTTTACGGTTTCCGCATCTAAGATCTGCGCATCGTAATCGAACGTGTCGCGCAGCAACTTGGCTTCTTTTTCAAGTGTTGCCATCACTTTGGGACGATGGGCAACGTATAAGTGGCCGCCCGACTGTGGGTCACAATCAATGTCTTTGATCAGAGACTTAAAGGTGTTCATACCATCGACGCATTCGCGATGCATTTTCAGTGCGGTTTCTAGTCCCCAGCGTTCAATCCACTGAGAACGCTTCAAACGTCCTGACGCACACTGAGCCTGGCCACCATTTCGGGTACTGCAGCCCCAACTCATACGGTTAGCTTCAATCACAGTCGCTTTAATACCGTACATTTCAGCAAGGTGTATCGCGGTGCTTAGGCCTGTGTAGCCTGAACCGATTATCGCCACATCCACATCCATATCCGATGTAATTGGACCATCATCTTCAGGTGGCGCGCCTGCGGTATCTACCCAATAAGTCGGGGCGTATTCCTTACCGTGACCTGGGCTCTTGTCTTTAAGTGGATCGTATTTTGGATCGTATCTTTCTTTTGCTTGGGTACTTTCTTGTGCTTGGGTGCTTTTCACCTTTGGCGACACATCGGCTGCCGGTTGTTCCATTACTAAACTCATAATTCGACTCTCCTAGTCATAACACGTGGACTGATTTTGGTTTCGTGTCTAGCTCTTGGGAGTGTTGTTAGGAGTCAAAAGAGGTCGTGTTTTACGGAAGGCATTTTTTACGCTGATTTTTCCATCTTTCAGGGTAAACACATCAACCATACGAGCTTCGATGACGGTGCCATCTGGGTTAGTCGCAGAGAACGTTGATTCGCTTACCGCGCGGTCTCCACACACAAAGTGGACAGGATCGCTCCAGGCTGCATCTGGAAAGTTCTGCCAAACCAATTCAAAGCTATTGCGAACGGCTTCGTACCCTTCGATAGTGTTGCCAAGTTCGCCTTCTCCTGCCACGGTGTGGAAGACACAGTCTTCGGTCATAAACGACATTAGCGCTTCAATATCATGGTTATTCCATGCATCACTAAAAGACTGTAAAAAGGCGGTGTCGACTTGGTTTTCCAGCACGAATGTCGCTGCATTGGTTTGCATATTCATATTCCAGAATCCTTTATGTTTTCGTTATTGGTTTAAATTTCAGTAGCTTTGCGCCACTTTTTTATTAGAGTGTTTAAACTAGATCTGTAAAAACTTAACAACTTGATAACAAGGTTCATCACTCTAACTTCGAGTTACTTTATAAACAATCTTTAAGCTCACAGATTTCATCTTTTTATAAATTAATTGGTGTTCTAATTTTATTTATCTCGTAATCACTAGATCTATATGAGCTCTAAATAAAATCAGTAGAAATATTAGACTTTAGTCGAAATCAAAATCTTGATGGTACTTTCGGCCATACTGCTCAAGCTGGCGATCATGAGTATTCACTTGTAATTCAATATTACCCTCACCTTTATTAATAACTTGATTGTTATCTACATGGGCTTCATTTTTTATATCAGTTAGCTTCTCTTCGATATAATCAGTCGGTTCATTTAAAACATTCATGGATATTAACTCCTTTATCAGGTTTACTTTCGCTGACGGAAGAATATGAACGGATACTAGACCGTTTGAATATTCTTTCTCATCGTACAAAGGCTGAATGGCATCATTACTGCCGTCCTTAAATGGATGAATGGAATACCACTTGTCCTTGCGCGGCTCTTGCTGATCGCAATCCGCCACATTAAATATCTGAGTTTTGTTGATATTACACGGCGAGCTAAAAACACTAACCCGCTGATAATCAATAGCTTTAATTATGTTTATGCAGTCTTTACTTTGGCTATGGCACACAGACCACAACGCATTAATCAGGCTATCTGTCCATTCAAGTAAACGGGTGGGAAAGCCCTGCTTTTTGGCTAAACACATCAATAACCAATCATTTATGTCGTATGAGCTCAGCGAGTGACCACCGTAAACTCTCACTGTTGAAAGCAACTCTTGTTCGACACGGCGTATGTTCTTACGATTGGAACGGCCTAAACTTGGCATTAGATTATTATTTTCATAATCACACACGTTATACATCAAACCACGTTGGTCACTGCATTCATTCATTAATGAATTAATTATTTTATACACCTCTTCGAGTGAGCTTATATAACGTTTATTGTTCACAGCATGCATGTAATAGGTCACTTAATTTAAATTTATTACAATTAAAAATTAACTATCATGGTTAATCAGTATCGTTACGAATGATTTTAAAAATGACAATAGGTATATGTCTTTATCAATGGCCATATATCCTCATCAATAACTAACAGTTATAAAACCATTAACTAGGGAGCAATTAGCTAAGGGTCGATTAATAAGGAACGACAAAGTTTATATAACTAAAACCACTTATATATACAACAGTCATTTAATTCATGTTCTAACGTTTGACTAAGGATTATTGAAATACGGGTTGCCGGTATTCACTTAAGTACATTGCCAATACCCGTTAATATTGCCCGACCACATTCTCGATTGCACTTTCTCTAACACTCTCGAAAATACCATGGCCGGACAAACTTCCTACGACTTATACGTAATCTTTGTATTTATCTAGGAAACGAACCGGTGTTGATAGCGCATCTCGGCGGAACGGGTCGCCCAACTCCTGAGTACACATGATTTCAATGATGGTTGTTTTGCCTTCGTTCATCTGCATGTCGATGGCTTTTTGCAAGGTTGGACCTACATCTTCAAGCTTATCAACCGTGATACCTTCAGCGCCCATTGCTCGTGCGATTTCAGCAAAGCTTTGGTTATCTAGCTCACCGGCAACAAAGCGTCGGTTGTAGAAGTCGACTTGGTTCTTCTTCTCTGCACCCCATTGACGGTTGTGGAATACCACGGCTGTCACTGGAATGTTATGACGAACACATGTCATGGTTTCCATCAGGCTCATGCCCCACGCACCGTCGCCTGCATAAGAGATAGCTGGGCGATGAGGTGCTGCTGCTTTCGCGCCAATGATGGTCGGGAACGCGTAACCACAGTTACCAAAACTCATTGCCGCAAAGAAACTACGTGGTTTTTCAAAGCGTAAGTAGCTGTTTGCCACCGAGTTGATGTTACCGATATCGGTTGAGACCATTACGTCTTCTGGCATCGCTTTTTCTAGCTCACGCAATACTTGGCGCGGGTGAAGGTATTCACCACCAGAGAACGGAGTCTCGTGTGAGTTTTCTTCAATCATATCCAAGCTGAACGAGTCACGTTCGTGTGTCCACTCATCAAGCTCTTTTTCCCAAAGTGCTTTCTCTGTTGCGACCGTGTCTTGACGAGCGCCTTTATTGTCATCACACAACAATGCACGGCCTTCCAATCTTTCAGATAGAGCAACCGCAGCTGCTTTCGCATCACCACAGATACCAACTGAAATCTTCTTAACCAGACCTAGCATCTTGTTGTCGGCATCAATCTGAATGATTTTCGCGTTCTTCGGCCAGTAGTCCATACCATGTTGAGGCAACGTACCAAATGGACCAAGACGTGTACCCAAAGCGATAACCACATCCGCTTGAGCCATCAACTTCATTGCTGCTTTCGAACCTTGGTAGCCTAAAGGACCACACCATAATGGGTGACTAGCAGGGAACGAGTCATTGTGCAGGTAGCTGTTCACTACGGGTGCGCCTAATCTTTCTGCCAGTGCCGCACACTCTTGAACTGCATCAGCCATTACCACACCGCCACCAGAAATGATGACTGGGAATTTCGCTTCAGCTATCAGGTCTGCTGCTTCATTCAGAGATTTCTCACCACCTGGACCACGGTCTAAACGCGCGGGTTTAGGGATCTCAGTTTGAGTTTCGCCGTAGAAGTAGTCACGTGGAATATTCAGTTGAGTTGGACCCATTTCACTCATCGCGCGGTCAAAACATCGACCCGTGTATTCCGCCATACGGTCTGGGTGCGTTACGTGTCCTTGATACTTAGTGAACTCTTGGAACATTGGAAGCTGGTTACACTCTTGGAAACCACCTAAGCCCATTGTTTTAGTGCCTGTCTCTGGCGTCACAATGACGACCGGGCTATGTGCCCAGAACGCAGCTGCAATTGCTGTTACACAGTTACTAATACCAGGGCCATTTTGCCCGATGACTACACCGTGGCGACCCGATACACGAGAATAACCATCTGCCATGTGGGCAGCGCCTTGCTCGTGTACTACTGGAACCAATCGAATGCCAGCAGGAGCAAAGATATCCATTGCGTCCATAAATGCTGACCCCATGATGCCGAACATGTCGGTAACATCATTAGCAACCATAGTTTCAACGAACGCTTCTGATGGTGTCATTGTTACTGTGCCGGAAACAACCGTACGTTTTTCTTGCTCACTCATTCTTCCATTCTCCTTGAGTTAACCAAAATTTCATTTTTCGGAATGAATCGTCTCTTTTTTTAATTCATTTTCACCTTAGTAGTAGATTTTTTGCGCGTCAACTTTTTATATTAAATTGGAACAATTCATTCTAATTAATAAAACTGGATCACATTATTGATAGTTTTTCGTACAAAAAGTGCCGTTAACTTAGAGTGAGCTGTTAATAATCGATGACATACCGCCCATCGCGGCAGTCATGGAAGCTATTAAGAGGGAAGAAAAATGAATGATGCGGAATTGATACCAACACAACCAATAAGTGTGAGAGAGTGTTTTGGCATCGACAGCAACCTAACCGTATTGGCGTTTGAACATGCGGGAGAGTATGTACCCAAGGTCGATCCTAACTACTGTTTTGATCCTGAAGTAACGCTAGCCATATTGGCGGGCTTCACTTCTAATCGCCGCACGTTGATACAAGGTACACACGGAACGGGCAAGTCTTCCCACATTGAACAAATCGCCGCGAGATTGAACTGGCCGTGTTTGAGGATCAACCTAGACGGGCACTTAAGCCGATTGGATTTCATAGGAAAGGACAGCATCGTCATTAAAGACGGAATGCAGGTAACAGAGTTTAAAGAAGGCATTCTTCCTCAGAGCATTCAACAACCCATCGCACTGGTGTTAGATGAGTACGACGCTGGTCGTCCTGACGTGATGTTTGTGATTCAACAGCTATTAGAACAAGACGGCAAATACACCTCTTTAGAACAAAACCGAGTGATCACGCCTCACCCTTCTTTCCGCTTGTTTGCAACCTGCAACACGCTTGGCTTGGGTAACTTCTCAGGTTTGTATTCTGGCACTCAAGTGCTTAACCACAGTCAGTTAGATAGATGGAACATCATCGCTACGCTCAACTATTTAGACCCACAACATGAAACCAAAATCGTGTTATCTAAGCTTCCAGATCTGAATAATGAAAGTGGCCGACAACTGGTCGAGAAAATGATCGCAACCGCAGGATTAACGCGTAACGGGTTTCGGGCTGGCGACCTTTCGACTGTGATGTCTCCGCGAACAGTGCTCACTTGGGCTGAAAACATCCAAATATTCGACGATGTAGCGACGGCATTTAGGTTGTCATTCTTGAATCGCTGTGAAGACGAAGAGAAAGAACTGGTTAGCGAATACTATTTCCGTTGCTTTGGTGAAGCCTTGGAAACGCATACTCAAAACTATTCGCACTCGGAGTCGTAAACCATGGCCAATGTTTCTTCTCAGCAGAAAAAGATCCTCGATATTGGTGTGTCTGTCGCCAGAGCAATCAGTGGCGAACTCAATCTGAACTATCGGGGAGAACGTCTCTATAAAGGCAATAAGCCCTGTTATTACCAGTCCGCACATACTAACGATCTCACCTTTGTGTCTCGCCACGAGCTAAAAAACAGCAAGCTATCGATGCAGGGCAAGATCGATTCATCGGCACTGCGATTATTGCTTTCAGACGCTGACCTCCACTATTCACTACGCCCTCAAAACGAAATAGAACGTCTGCTTTACGACTTCTGCGAACAGGTCCGAATTGAATCTCAAGTCCCGCCTTATCTAAAAGGCGTGACCACCAGCATCCAATTCAACTTTGCGTATTGGAGCAACCAATATCATCAAAATGGCTTTACCGAATCACGAATAGGCATGTTGCTGTTTACACTGATGCAAGTCATCTACACCCGCTTAACTGGCGTTCCGGTGTCTGAACCTATCGCTGAGACCATTGAATCAACTCGCGCCGGCATCGTGCCTACTTTTGGGCACAGCCTTAAGCGCTTAAAGCAACATAGAACCGACCAACAACAGTTTGCTCACTGCGCCAATCAGCTTACAGCCCTTGCACAAGAGTTAATCAACCAAGAACAAGAGAGTGATAACTCGCCCACGCCAACGGTCGAAGAAGACATCAAGATCCTTGCGCAGCTTGCCCTTATCGTTGATGGAGACATTCAAGATCAAGACGTCGATACTGACATCACGGGCAGTAGCAAGGTATTCGAGTTGTCGGGTGCAAATTATCAGGTCTTTAATTCAGAATTGGATCAAGTCATCGCGGCAGACAAACTCGTCAGGCGCGCCCTATTACTCGAACTGAGACAAAAGCTCACTGATGAAATCATGGCGAGACAAGTCAACACTCGCCGTTTAGCCGCGATGCTCACTCGCTTTGTTGCCACTCCACAAACGAACCGACGTCAGGATCATTTAGAAGAAGGCATTGTTAACGCCACCACCATAACCAAGCTCATCACGTCGCCATTGGATCGCACTGTCTTTTATCAACCTGACATCGGCGCATCTCATCAATGTGCCATCACGTTTTTGATGGATTGTTCAGGCTCAATGCAAAAGCACAGTCACAAGCTAAGTCTGCTGATGGACACCATTCTCAAATCCGTTGGATTGGCTGATATCCCATTTGAGATCATTGGCTTCACTACCAACAACTGGAACGGTGGCAAGGTCTATCGACAGTGGCTTAAACAAGGCCAACCAAAGCACCCAGGCCGCTTGAACGAAGTTCGGCACATCGTGTTTAAGGATTTTGATACGCATTGGAGACGATCTCGCCTTGGCATTGCGAGTCTTCGTAAAGCAGACGTCTTTAAAGAAGGGATTGATGGCGAAGCGGTGCAGTTCGCTAGCCAGCGGTTGCAACAGCACACTGCTCAACGAAAGGTTTTGATCGTGTTCTCAGACGGCTGCCCAATGGATACCGCCACCAGCACCGCCAACGATCAGTTCTATTTGGATAACCACCTCAAACAAGTGATTGAACGTGAGTCGATCAAAAACGGAATTGAGATTCATGGCGTGGGGATGGGAGTGGATTTGAGCCCATATTACCGCAACAACATTACCTTGGACGTACAAGAGAGCTGCTTGTTCGGGCTATGTAGGAACATCTTTGAGATGCTAAAGCGCTGACGTGTCAGTGAGGAGGGAGTCATCAAGCATTAAACGAGAATCAAGCCCTCCTCCTTCAAAGATAACTTTGATAAAGAAAACGTTCTAAGCCAAAAACAACGACCATGCAGAGACCGCCATCAAATACCCGCCTATCAACATCAACACAATAAACACTAACTTTCTGAGTTGATCATTAGACAACGGCGGTGGGAAACGTCGAGCAAACATCGTGACAAGCGCCACCAAGGGGACAGCAATAGCAGATAACCACAGTATGCTCTGTTCCATGTCGCCTGCAGCGTAGACATTGACAGTACGCGACATCGACGTACAAGCGAAAACCATCAGCAGTGTGCTTCGCACCAGATCGAGCGTAAAAGGTTGCCGATAAAGATGATAAACAATCGGTGGACCTGCCATCCCAAACAACCCACCCGCTAACCCAGAGCTAAAGCCTGAGACAAGGAAAGATACGGTTGCCGAGCGATCCTTTCTGGTTTTAGGTTTGAACATAAAACTCAAACCTGCGAATAGCACCATCGCACCCAATAGTCCTCGGAGAATATGGGTTGCCGAATCGCTTAACTCGTCCAGCAAGTACACCCCCATCGAAACGCCGGGAATAATACCGATGACCAACACCACCAGAATCTTGAGTTCCCCAAGCAGTGGCTTACCCATCAATGCGACCAAGCAATTGAACAAGGTCACAATACTGACCACAGCGGCTATAACGGGTAAGGAAACCAGATTAAGGCTAACCGTTAAACCAATCACGATGATACCGAGGCCAAATCCGGTGACAGTTTGAAAATAGGTACCCACCGCAATAGTGGTAAGAATGGCGAGTAAAACAGGTAACTCCATTAGCTATCCTAATTAGGTTGTTTGGGGGTTGGATATGAGTGCGAATTTGAGTGCTAGATTCAGGAGCGAGATGTTAATACCTAAAATCAAACGTCGACTCTTGTCTTTCTTCAACCTCAGCTTCAGTATCAGCCTTAGAATCAGACACTTTCCCTTGCTGTGCTTGCACTGCGGTCACCGCGATCACATTAAAGATGTCTTGTGCGCAACACCCTCTTGATAAGTCATTCGCAGGTTGATTTAACCCTTGTAATAGTGGACCAATCGCAACTGCCCCGCCTAATCTTTCCGCAAGCTTATAACCAATATTACCGGCTTCTAAATTGGGGAATATCAACACGTTCGATTGACCTTTCACCTCTGAATCTGGCAGCTTCTTCGCGGCAATCTCAGTCACAATCGCGGCATCGAGTTGAACATCCTGATCGACGGCGATTCCGGGACAACGCTGTTTCACGAGTTGAGCCGCGGTACGAACCTTATCGACCGATTCGTGCTTGGCACTGCCGTTGGTCGAAAACGACAGCATTGCGACTTTAGGTTCTTCCATCAGTAGCGTTTGAGCGCTGTTTGATGCGGCCACTGCAATCGATGCTAGCTCGGTTTCATTGGGGTTAATCACCAAACCACAGTCACTGAAAATCATGCCGCCTTTAAGATTATGGAAAGGCTCACACAACATCATCAGAAAGAAACTGGACACCAATTCACTGTCTGGCGCGGGGCCGATAATCTGAAGCGCAGCTCGCACCACATCAGACGTGGTATAAACCGCACCATTAACTGTGCCATCCACCAGCCCCTCTCTGACCATCAAATTGGCAAAAACGAGCGGGTCTAGAACCAGCTCTAGCGCATCATCGTAAGTCATACCTTTCGCTTTTCTTAATGTATACAACCGCTCAGCGAGCACTTCTTTGAGTGATGACGCCTGTGGGGAAACAATATGAATGCCAGCGAGGTTAATGTGGTGAAGTTCTGCAGCAGCGATGATCGCCGATTCATCGCCCACAAGTGTGATGTGAGCGAGCTGTTTATCGATTGCTATTCTTGCAGCAGCTAGCACTCGCGGGTCCTCCGCTTCACTCAAAACAACGCGCTTACGATCTAAATGAGCTTTATCAATAATCCGTTCAATCGCCTTCATCTTTAAATTCCATTTATTGAGATTAATTGTTCCATAATTTATATTTATATTATTGAAATAACAAAAAAGGTCAAATTTTATTCAGATAATTGAAGAATAATGATTTGGTATGTACACTCTTAGGCATAGACATATCGCAAGGATGAATCACTGTATGCAAACAGAAACACCGCAAGTTCAAGGGGATACACCGACCCTCCGACTTTTTGCACTATTAGAGGTGATAGCGCAAAAAGACGAGTTTATTTCTCTGCAAGGTTTAGTCGAAGAGACCGGATTACCAAAACCCACGCTGCACCGAATGCTTCAACAGTTAGAAGCGGCGGGCATCATTCAAAGAGATGGCGACGAAAAGCACTACAGCTCAGGTATTCGACTCAGAAAACTTGCCGAAAACCTACTTTTGAATAGCACCATGCACAGCGCGCGACGCACTATCCTTGAAAACCTTCGAGCAGAAGTCGGCGAGAGCTGCAACCTAACCGCACTATCGAGCGGTGAGATCATCTACCTTGATCGCGCAGAGACCGAAGCGCCACTTCGCTTCCACCTGCAACCCGGCTCTCGCGTTCCTGTTCACTGCTCAGCGACAGGTAAACTGTTTTTGGCTCACATGTCGAAATCACAGCGCAGAAGACTGATTGAAAACGTGCCACTGACTCAGTACACAGTCAAAACCATCACCGACTACTCAGTGTTAGAGCAAGACATCGAAGAAGCGAAGATCCAAGGCTTTGCGATTGATGACGAAGAGTTTCTGCCAGGTTTGGTGTGTATTGCGGTACTTATTCCATCGCCTACGGGCCAATCTAATCTCGGCTTAGCAATTCAAGCACCTGTAATTCGAGTGAAACCGGACGAAGCAATAAAATTCTTGCCCGCACTTCAAAAAGCAGCAAAAGCGCTGGCGAAGATCGAAGCTGATAATTGGAGTCAGCAGTAAGCACTTTCTTAAAGAATTTCGAAGTCCATGACTTAGCTGCTCATGGATTTCGAAAGCCCTACTTTGGTAAACAATGCTTGCGCAAACAAGGGCTTCAAAACTATCGAATTAACGACCACAATCTGCGACTAATCAACATTTGGTCGAAGTGATCTGAACACTCGCCAACCCGCACATCAGCAACACGTCTAAAGTAATCACGACAAAGGAATCACGATGCTAAACATTGATAACCAGCACTTACTCTCTTTTATGGTGACAGAAGCGAACAACGCAGTTGCAGTCACAAACCCAGCAACGGATGAACTCATCGGGAACGCACCGATATCATCAGAAACAGAGTTAGCGAGCGCGATCGAACGAGCTCATGTAGCGCAGAAAGAGTGGGCAAAAATCCCTGCTAAATCTCGTGCTGCACTACTTCATCGCTGGCACCAGTTGATCCTCGAAAACAAGGATGACCTTGCTCGAATCATGACAATGGAACAGGGCAAGCCGTTAGCCGAGGCGACAGGTGAAGTCGTGTATGGCGCGAGCTTCATTGAATGGTTTGCAGAAGAAGCGAAGCGCACTTATGGTGATTCCATTCCTAGCACAGTCGCTGGCAAACGCTTGGTGACCATCAAGCAGCCTATTGGTGTCGCATGTGCGATTACGCCATGGAACTTCCCGATTGCAATGATCACTCGTAAAGCGGCTCCTGCCTTAGCTGCAGGTTGTAGCTTTGTCGTGAAACCTTCGGATGAGACACCGCTTTCTGCGTTTGCTGTGGTTGAACTGGCTTATCAAGCGGGTATCCCTAAAGATCTGCTCCAAGTAGTGCTTGGTGAAAGCCCAGAGCAAGTGGGCAACCTATTCACTTCGCATCCGCTTATCAAAAAAATCTCTTTCACTGGGTCGACCCGTGTGGGCAGTATTTTGATGGCTCAAGCAGCAAAAGGCATCAAACGCACCTCAATGGAACTTGGCGGTAACGCGCCATTTATTGTGTTTGACGATGCCGACATCGATGCAGCCGTTCAAGGGGCAATGGCGTCGAAGTTCCGTAATGCAGGTCAAACATGTGTCTGTGCAAACCGATTCTACGTTCACAGTAAAGTGTACGATGAGTTTGTGGCTAAATTCGATCAAGCGGTTCAGCAGCTTAAGATTGGTAACGGTTTAGATGAGGGTGTCACGATTGGACCTGTTGTCAGCCTGAATGCGAAGAACAACATCCAAGCTTTGATAAACCGAGCGATTGAACAAGGTGCTGCGCCTGTCACGCCAACTCAGGAGCTTAATGGGCTTTTCATTCAGCCTGTTGTTCTTAAAGATGTAAAACACAGCATGGACATCGTTCAACAAGAGATATTTGGCCCAGTCGCGCCTGTGATGAAATTCGACACGGACGAAGAGCTTATCGAGATGGCCAACGATACGATTTATGGTTTGGCGTCTTACTTCTACAGTCAGAACATCCACCGAGTGTGGAACATTGCAGAAGCGCTTGAGTACGGTATGGTCGGCATTAATGATGGTCTAATCTCAACCGAAGTCGCGCCTTTCGGTGGTGTGAAACAATCAGGTATTGGCCGTGAAGGTGCGAAAGAAGGCATCGATGAGTACATGGACATTAAGTATCTTTGCTTTGGCGGAAAATAAGGTTGGTAGTAACTAAGTTCTGGCAGTGATTAGGGCTCGGAAATAATTAAGTCTTAGTGAGCACTAACCTGCCCCATTCTCCCCCCTTCCCACCACAAAAATGAATCAAAAAAAAGCCGCGCTATAAAAGCGCGGCACCTTGGGCTCGGTTAAAGGGGGTTTCTTTTTTTAGTATTTTACAATCTCTGTTTTTGTTATTCGGTTGCTTCACTATCCCTGCGCTTTCAGTTTTAGACGCATCGCGTGCAGCACTGGCTCGGTGTAACCGCTCGGCTGAGCACAGCCTTCGAATACCAACTGACACGCCGCTGAAAATGCAATGCTGTTTTCAAAATCAGGCGCCATGTTACGGTAACTCGGGTCGCCAGCGTTTTGCTCATCCACCACTGCGGCCATACGCTTCATGGTTTTCATTACCTGAGCTTCCTCGCAAATGCCGTGACGTAACCAGTTCGCAATATGCTGGCTTGAAATACGCAGCGTCGCTCGGTCTTCCATTAACCCTACATCGTTAATATCAGGTACCTTCGAACAACCAACGCCTTGGTCAATCCAACGAACCACATAACCCAAAATACCTTGGGTGTTGTTATCCAGTTCACTTTGAATATCTTGCGCGGTAAGCTTTTGATCGCCCAGTAACGGGATAGTAAGAATATCATCGACATTGGCTCTCACTCGCTCACGAAGCTCTTTCTGACGGCTTGGTACACTCACCTTATGATAGTGCAGCGCGTGCAAAGTCGCGGCGGTTGGAGAAGGAACCCAAGCGGTATTGGCACCCGCTTGTGGATGTCCGATTTTCGCGTCCATCATCTTCGCCATATTATCCGGCTCTGGCCACATACCTTTACCAATCTGGGCTTTACCTTGCAGGCCACAAGCTAAGCCAAGATCAACGTTTTGATCTTCGTATGCGCCAATCCAAGTCATGGTTTTCAGCTGTGTTTTAGGAGCAAAAGGCCCCGCTTCCATACTGGTGTGAATCTCATCACCCGTTCGGTCTAAGAAACCTGTGTTGATAAACACAACACGATCTTTAGCTGCACGAATACATTCTTTAAGGTTAACCGAAGTACGACGCTCTTCGTCCATGATGCCGACTTTTATCGTGAATCGATCTAGCCCTAATGCATCTTCAATACGGCCAAACAATTCATTAGTAAAGGCGACTTCTTCAGGGCCATGCATCTTAGGTTTTACGATGTTGATACTGTTCGCAGTCGAGTTTTGGTACGCGCTGTTGCCTTTTAAATCATGCATCGCAATTAACGAAGTGATCATGCCATCCATAATGCCTTCAGGCACTTCATTACCTTCGGCATCAATAATCGCAGGGTTAGTCATCAAGTGGCCGACATTACGGATGAACAACATGCTGCGGCCTTTTAGTGAAATCTCACCACCCATCACGCTGGTGTATTGGCGATCGGGATTAAGGTTACGAACAATAGTTTTGCCGTTTTTCTCTAGTGATTCTTGCAGATCACCTTTCATCAAGCCTAACCAGTTACGGTAAGCCAATGCTTTGTCTTCACCATCAACTGCAGCAACCGAGTCTTCGCAATCCATAATGGTTGTTAGGGCAGCTTCGACCAACACATCTTTAATACCCGCCACATCAACGCTACCAATCGGTGCGCTTGGGTCAATTTGAATTTCGATGTGCAGATTATTGTGTTTAAGAAGAATGCACGAAGGGGAACTTGCGTCACCTTGATAGCCAATGAACTGGTCGCTATCAATGAGAGTGACTTCTTCGCCGTTATCGAGTGTCGCTATGAGCTTATTGCCGATGCTAGCGTTACTGATGCTGTATTTGGTCACGTCTTTATGAGAGACACCGTTTAATGGCGCTGCATCATCAAGGAACTCACGAGCATAAGTCACTACTTTAGCGCCACGAGCAGGGTTAAAGCTTCCGCCCTTTTCCGCGCCATCACTTTCACTGATCACGTCCGTTCCGTAGAGCGCATCATATAGACTGCCCCAACGCGCATTGGCTGCGTTAAGTGCAAAGCGTGCGTTCATGATTGGCACCACAAGCTGCGGCCCTGCTTGTGTTGCGATCTCAGGTTCTACGCTGGCTGTCGTCACTTGAAAGTCATCGCCTTCAGGAACCAAATAACCGATCTGCTGTAAGAACTGTTTGTACTCTACAGGATCTAGCGTTTGCCCGGCACGCTCTTGGTGCCAAACGTCAATTTGATGTTGAAGATCTTCACGCTTGATAAGCAATGCGCGATTTTTTGGCGCCAAATCTTCAAGAATGGTTGCAAATGATTGCCAAAAGTCTTCAGCGACAATGCCTGTTCCAGGAATCACCTGCTCATTAATTAATTGGTAGAGGGTGCTATCAATGTTCAAGCTTCCCTGTTGAATACGACTGCTCATAAAATCTCTCTCAAACTAATTGATGGCTACTCAATAAATTTTCGTGACTAGCTCAAATTTACTTTACTGATTTAAACTTACTTAACGGACATGAATTTAGCTAATTTATGCCGGTTATATTGGATATTCATATAAAAAATACCCTACAAACTATGTTATTCCGTCACTCCACTCTCGATTTCGTTAGCGACACTTTTAATCAAACGACGCATCCACTGATGGTCTGGATTGGTTTGTAACAATGGACTCCACGCCATCTTCACCTCAAAGGGTTCAATCGCAAATGGCGCAGGCTTGATCAACAATCTAGGATTATTGCGCTGCAGTTGAGCTGCTTTGGTAGGAATAGTCAGGATAAGGTTCTTCTGCTGAGCGAAGAGAATCGCCGACAAATAGTGTCGAGTAAACACCGTGATGTTACGGGTTTTACCGATGCGCATTAATGCCTCATCTATCCAACCAAGCTTTTGTGCTTCACTTGGGTTTATTCCCACTCCCGTTCCCATACCTGTCTTACTTACCCAAATATGTTGTGCCTTTAAATAAGACAAAATATCGAAGTTGTCGGCGATCGGGTTGTCACAACTAAATAGGCAAGAAAACCCGTCGTGCCAGAGGCTCATCTGGTGAAACGACTGAGGAATATCGTCAAATCGGTTGATAATTATATCAACGGTACCTTGCTCTACATCCTGATAACTCACGTCACTTGGCGTCATGATATCCAGTCGTATTTTCGGTGCTATCTCACTTAACCTTTTCAGAAGAGGTTGAATAATGGTCGACTCTGCATAGTCACTCGCCATGATACGAAACACGCGTTCACTGTCTTCTGCATTAAACTCTGTGGTCGGTTGCAGTGTCTTCTCTACATTCGCCAAGATGTTTCGAATCAGTGGCTGCAACTTATGCGCGCGTTCGGTCGGTATCATCCCTTCACTTGTTCTTACTAATAGCGGGTCTTCAAACAGATCACGCAATCGGCGAAGGCCATTACTCATGGCTGGTTGAGTAATACCCAATTGATTTGCTGCTCGTGTAACGTTTCTTTCACGTAGCAACATGTCTAAATACACAAGCAAATTAAGGTCTATACGAGCAATATTCATAAGAAAAATACCGAATATAATAACTATAAATTAACAAAATTATCACATGAGTGGTTATTCTTTGTCCATAGCAAAGTTTTAATCCAAGCCAATTTGGCAACCATACCCCACGTGAAACTAAGGAATAGTTATGTCGCAAATTACACAAGATATCGAAATGATTGAAGTTGCAAAAAGCGCTGCTGGTGCTCCATGGGATGCAATTAACCCTGAATCTGCTGCTCGTATGCGAGCTCAAAACAAATTCAAAACAGGTCTGGATATTGCGCAATACACGGCAGATATCATGCGTGCAGACATGGCGGCTTACGACGAAGACAGCTCTCAATACACTCAGTCTCTGGGTTGCTGGCATGGTTTCATCGGCCAACAAAAGCTGATTTCTATTAAGAAGCACTTTGATGGCAAGACTGACCGTCGTTACCTATACCTTTCTGGTTGGATGGTTGCTGCACTTCGCTCTGACTTTGGTCCACTTCCAGACCAATCTATGCATGAGAAAACATCCGTTGCTGGCCTAGTAGAAGAGCTATACACATTCCTACGCCAAGCCGATGCTCGTGAACTGGGTGGTTTATTCCGTGAGCTAGACGCTGCGCGTGAAGCAGGCGATGTGAACCTACAAGACCGTATTCAAGACAAAATAGACAACCACGTGACACACGTAGTGCCAATCATTGCCGATATCGATGCTGGTTTCGGTAACGCAGAAGCGACTTACCTAATGGCTAAGCAGATGATTGAAGCGGGAGCTTGTTGTCTACAAATCGAAAACCAAGTAGCCGATGAGAAACAATGTGGTCACCAAGACGGCAAAGTAACGGTTCCACACGCTGACTTCCACGCAAAACTTCGTGCGCTTCGTTACGCTTTCCTTGAGCTAGGCATCGACAACGGCATCATCGTTGCTCGTACCGATTCACAAGGTGCTGGCCTAACAAAAGAAATCGCCGTAGTGAAAGAGCCGGGCGACCAAGGTGACATCTACAACTCATACCTAGATGTTGAAGAGATTGATGTTGCTGATATGGCTGAAGGCGATGTTTGTTTCAACCGTGACGGCAAGCTAGTTCGACCTAAGCGTCTACCTTCAGGTTTATACCAATTCCGCCAAGGTACTGGTGAAGATCGTTGTGTATTTGACTGTATCGAAGCAATCAATGCAGGTGCTGACCTACTTTGGATTGAGACTGAGAAACCACACATCGGTCAAATCAAAGAGATGATGGACGGCGTACGTGAAGTTCACCCTAATGCGAAGCTGGTTTACAACAACTCTCCATCATTCAACTGGACGCTAAACTTCCGCCAACAAGCATACGATGCGATGGTAGCAGAAGGTAAAGATGTTTCAGCTTACGACCGTGCTAGCCTAATGAGTGCTGAATATGACGAAACTGAATTGTCTAAACGAGCTGATGACAAGATTCGCACATTCCAAGCGGATGCATCTCGTGAAGCGGGTATCTTCCACCACTTGATTACGCTACCGACTTACCACACTGCAGCGCTGTCAACCGACAACCTTGCAAAAGAATACTTCGGTGACCAAGGCATGCTGGGCTATGTTGCAAATGTTCAGCGCAAAGAGATACGCCAAGGCATCGCTTGTGTTAAACACCAAAACATGTCTGGTTCAGACATCGGTGATGATCACAAAGAATACTTCGCGGGTGAGAATGCACTAAAAGCCGCGGGTGAAGCGAATACGTCTAATCAATTTGATTAACCGCTAACGCTAAAGCCTCCCCCGTCCTTCTCTCTTACTTAGGTAAGATCCGGGGGAAGGCTTTGAGATAAAGCTTGTACTGCCAGCTTTATCTCAAAGCCTCAGATTTGTGTTCCACACCACGGTTAACCGAACAACTTCTGTTTAAGCTAACTGTATACGTATTTGTTAAGATTCTTATTTTTTGAGAGTGCCTATGACTTCAATACCTACACACCTACAAGATGCAAAAACACTGTTATCAGAGAATGGTTTCGCGACGGGTGATACTTGGTATCACGGCACATCTTCCGCTTTATTGGCTTCTATTCAAGGCCAAGGTTTAAAACGTTCTGGAGACAAAGCGCTCAACGAAGCAGCTTCAAAAACTATGGCGACCATCGGCAACAACTACACCGAATCGGTTGAGCCAGTGTTTCTCACCCAGAGCAAAGAACTGGCATATTACTGGGCTCAACAAACCGTTCGTGAGCGAGGCGTTCGCTTCGAAGGTGAAGAACAGCCTATCGTATTAGCGGTAAACTTATCTGAAAAGCAACGTGCCAAAGTAAGACCGGACGTAGGAGCAATGAGTCTATTGATGATGAGTGTGGGCGAGCAATTCATGTCTCACCTCACTGAAATTTATCAAGCCAATAACATTGCAGGCCCCGACATCGAGCTTCGTACTGCTGATCGCATGGACTACCTCAATAAACTCGGTATGGCCTACATTGATGAAGACATCAGCCGTGCTTGTGTTCAGGAGTTAGCTGAGCCCGAGTTGGCCGACTGAAAACGTTCAACAAATCAGTCTTCTTAAAAACAAAAATGGCTCCCAATACGGAGCCATTTTTATTTGCTATAAGCCTATCTCACAAGATACAGACGCATCTAGATTATGAGCACAGAAGACCTTTCTGTGCAGGTTGCGTCATTTCGATGTCACCTTGTAGAGAACGGTAAACGATGGTGTTCCACACTTCACCATTATCCATTTCAAACTCAATAGCGTAATTCAAACCCGCGACAACCTGAGTTCGAACACTCAAGATCTGCTTGAGCTCAGCTGAAGTGTTCATTTGGCTAAGAACTGCGTTTAAAGCTTGCTTGGCTTCTGGTGTTATCTCACTTTTCGACCAACCACCCGTCAGGTTTTTAGTGCTGCAGATGGGGTTCGCATTCTCTTGCGGTTGAGTTGGTACTTCTGATTTCTGACTACACCCAGCTAACGCCACGACACTAAACAAGGTTGCTGTTCCAAGTAATGATGTTAATCGTACGTTCTTCATAAATTCTCTCTACCTCAATCATTTACGAGGGATTACTCGCAATAATGTTTCATATGCAGGCAAGCTTAAACCTCGAATGTCATCACTTCATCAGAGATTATGGTGTAACTACTCTATAAACACAGGAGATTGTCAGGAAAACAAGACGAGCACTGGAGCTCTGCTTTTATCCACCTGATATTTAAATCATTAAAATGAGTAGCGAGAGAATAAGCGAGTAATAATACAGACATAATTAATCAGATAATTACATACTTCACACCAAAAACATTCCTATCACGATTAATAAGATGAGCTCATCTTGATGTAGATTGTGATATTGGTTCAAAAAATAGATATTTGAAATTATTTTATAAATCCAAAAGTTTATGCTCGACTTAATCATGTCTAATTTTAAAACTGTGATCCAACCCTACAAGTTGTTGATAATAATGTATTTTGTTCATCTTTGAATTCATTCAAATATGGAAAATCTTTATTGTTGAGGGTGAGTGCAAGTAGTAAAATCTCGCCCGATTATGCAACTTACTTCTCACACCATGGACACAAGTAAAGTTACGATTGGCTCTCTCAAAGTAACGTAACTTCAAACACATACCTAAAATCAGTGTCCTATAGATAATGCAGATCAAATAAAAATAATTATATAAACCTAGGCTAGGTTAAACATGAAATTAACGTCGTCTTTAGGCTCACTGTTGGCTAGCAGTCTGTCTATCGAAATAAAACAGCGAGCGCTGATAGAGCTCGTCATCAACACTTATCAGCCACATGAGCGCACTGAGCTTTTTCAAAACGTGACTGAATATCGTAGAAGCCAGTTAGAATTGCTTTTCCCAGAGCATCAAAACAAAAGCTACTCTGTATTGTTTGAGGTGATGGACTACCGCGATCTGATTCTGCGCTATCCAAATACACTATCTGCAGAAATTGCTCTTCTAGAACAGGCTGTAGGGCAGTGCTATATGCATTGGCTAGATTTCTGGTGTGAGTGTGAAATTGCTGCGATCAAAGCAAAATCTCCATTAAATCCAAGCTCCATTTCTCATGTCGACCTCCCTATCAATGACAGTGCTTATTACGGTGCGATCATCGAACAGATAGAACATGAGCCACTTTTGGTACAAACACCGAGTCACCCACAAGGAATGCCAATCAGCGATGCCATTGCTTTAAGCAATCTCGAGGTGTTCATCAAGGGCGAGAAATGGTTTGAGATGCTGCCTTTATTACACCTTTCTCAGGCAGGTAAGCATTTTATTCTGCTCAAGCATCCAGTCGATGAAGCCTTTCCAACACTGGTTTCCTCTGCGCTGATTCAAGACTGGTCTAAGAATGACACTTGGCTAAGTTACGCACCGCCGTTCAGCAATGAGCAATGGCAATACTGTTTACCCAATTACGGCTACGATGAACTCGCAGGGTTACAACTTTTCACACCGCCTACACTGTCAAAATGTTACTCTCTCCCAGAATTTGACCAACAATTCCAGTTACAATTGTCCGACAAAGATGCCCTGTGTGAGGTGTTACGTCTGACAGTCAGTGGCAATACCCAACAAAAGCTCTATTTCCTCTACCTTTCTCAAAAAGAGCTGATGAGTGTGTTACACCAAATAGGCTATAAGATTGGCTTCACTATTATCGAGCAACCTTTCATGCTTCAGTTTTATCAAACCATTGATTCCAATGCATACTTCCATTCTGGATATTGCGAATTAAATGACGATGGCACGACAATTTATCGTGGATTCTGGAATTTTGAGATGATGGTAAAAGCGTTCAATAATGTCGATTTTCGAAGCTACAAACGCGCAGTGCGAGAAAGCAGAAAGTCATTAGAAAAGTCGCGCTCGGCAGGAAAAACTAGCTCGGTGAAAAAGGATGAACATGTTTGATTTCGGCCTAGAGGCGATCATCTATGCAAAAGCAATCACACTGCTTGCAACCGTGGCTGTGGTTGTCATGTGGTTGTTCTATTACTGCTATCGCCTGAAACAGAAGAACGAAGTGATCGCAGGGACACACCATGCCCCTTACATCGCGTATTCGATCTGCATTGTTGCGTGGATCAGCAGTAACGCTTATTTCCATACCGACTTATTACCGGAACTTGGGGCCTCGGCCGCCGTGTTCGCCGCAAAGTTTGCCAACCTCGCCTCGTTCTTTGCGTTTGCCTTTGCCTATTACTTCTCGTGCAAACTCGCCGCTGAACAACGTAATGGTAAGGTTCATGTGTGGCAGCAAGCCATTTTCGTCACCCTGACCGTCTACTCCTTCTTTATCAATTTAAGTCCGGGGTTAACCGTTGAACACGTCACCATTGCAGGCCCAAGCCAGTTCGTGATTGAGTTTGGCCCGCATACGCCGTACTTCTTTATTGGGATGATTAGCTTTGTAGTGCTAACACTACTCAACCTGGTGGCCATGCGCGCCAACAGCAGCAAGCTAACTTTAGCCAAAACCAACTATATGATCGCCGGCATTTTAGTCTTCATGCTGTCTACTGCGACGATCCACCTAGGCATGACCTACTTCTTGCGTGATTTCTCGCTCACTTGGCTGCCACCAGCTTTGTCGATAAGTGAAATGTTGTTCGTTGGCTATGCCCTGCTGACCTCGCGCTTCTACAGCGTGAAATACCTGGCGTACATGAGCCTAAATGCGATGTTGGTTTGTGCTATTTTGGTGATCCCTTTTGGCGCGATATTTATCCCGCTGACAGACGACAGTCAATGGCTTGTTGCTATCCCAATCTGCGCGATTATCGGCATCACGTGGCATGTTCTCTACAAGCGCGTAAGCCACTACGCCTCGTTCTTTGTCTACGGAAACAAGAAAACGCCAGTACAACAGATCCTCTCACTAGAAGACGATTTCAAGCTGTCGATTGATGATGCAATGCGTCGATTAGGTAGCCTATTGCAGATTCCCGAAGACAAGTTGCGTCTGGTGAACAGCAACTACAACGAAACCTTCTACGAAGATTACCTGTCTACCAACAAGTCCGTTTTAGTGTTCGATGAGCTGTCTCAGGAGCTTGATTACACCGCACCAGCCAAGCGCTCGATAAAAGCCCTATATGACAAGATGAGCTCCAACGATACCGCTTTGGTGATGCCTCTATTCGGCCAGGGGAAATCGGTCACGCACTTGTTAGTATCGTCACACAAGAGCAACGATCAGATGTTCTCTAACGAAGAGATCTCTGCCCTGCAAACCTTGTTAACTCGAGTACAAAGCACTATCGAAGCCGATAGACGCATCCGCCAAAGCCGTGCCCTTGCTAACTCAATCGCTCATGAAATGCGTAACCCACTGGCTCAAGTGCAATTGCAATTTGAACTATTAAAACAGCACATTGATAATCAAGCTCCAGCGAAACAGATCTTACTTGATATTGAGAACGGCCAAGCTGCGATTCAACGTGGTCGACAGCTGATTGATATCATCTTGCGAGAAGTCAGTGACAGCTCACCCGAGCATGGACCAATCACCATGACCTCTATCCACAAGGCCGTGGATCAAGCCGTCAGCCATTATGGCTTTGAGAACGAGAAGATCATTGAGCGAATTCGTTTACCACAACATGCTGATTTTGTGGCAAAGCTGAATGAAACCTTATTCAACTTCGTCATTTTCAACCTGATACGTAATGCAATCTATTACTTTGATTCTTATCCAGAAAGCCAAATTGAGATCAGCACCAACACCGGACCGTACGAGAACGTTCTAATATTCCGAGATACCGGCCCCGGCATTGACGAAGCCATTACACATAAAATTTTTGATGATTTCTTCTCTTACCAAAAAAGCGGTGGTAGCGGCCTAGGGCTCGGTTATTGCCAACGAGTGATGCGTTCATTTGGCGGCCGAGTTGAGTGCCACTCTAAACTTGGGGAGTTTACTGAGTTCCACCTGTACTTCCCGGTGGTACCCAATGCCCCCAAAGCAGACGCACTTCGTACGCCTTACTTCGATGATTGGAAAGGTAATCAAACCGCAACTGAAAACAAAACCAACGCTGAAGCTAAGCCAGATAACCAAGCAGAAACGCAAAGTTCAGAACCAACAAGTACGCTAACCCCAGAGAACCATTTGGCTCCAACCGTGCTTATCGTCGATGATAAAGAAGTGCAACGCACGCTTGTTCAGATGTACCTGAGTCGACTTGGCGTAAATAGCTTACAAGCTAAAAACGGCGAGAATGCCGTCGAGCTGTTCAAAACACACAAGGTCGATTTAATCTTAATGGACGTACAAATGCCGATAATGAATGGTTTTGACGCAAGCCAAATCATCAAGGCACGCTCTCCTCAAACGCCAATCATTGCTTTGTCTGGCGAATCAGGACAGCACGAGTTAGATATGATCAGCAAGTTGATGGATGGTCGCCTAGAGAAACCAACCTCCTTGAACGTGCTGCAACACGTGCTCGATAACTGGCTTGAAAAAGACTGGGCGTCGAATGCTCCCAAAGAAACCGAAGATGAAGAGTAGATGGCTAATGGCTAATGGCTAATGGCTAATGGCTAACAAGTTAATCAACGACTGATAAAAAATCCCCTCAAGAAAGGTTCTTGAGGGGATTTTTATTATGGGGGTGAACTCGTGAAATTCAGCGAGTTATATTTCATTAATATTGTTGTTCGCTCAGACGAACAAAGTCACACCCGTTTCTTGGTTAATTGAAATAGATAGTGCCACTCCATTTCTTACCAAGCTTAGATTGATAACGTCCGATCGCCACTCGATATCAGAAACTCGAACCTCATCGTTTTGCGTCAAGTTATGTACCGTGGCAACTTTAAGAACCGCTTCTTGGCTACGTAAAATCGTGTAAGCTAAATCACTGGTTGCAGGGTTGTCTGGCGCATACCCCAACAACAGAGTTGCTGAACTATCTGTTATCAGCTGCTGATTAAATTCAGTTTGTCCATCAATCGAATAACGCAAATCAATGGACACTTTAAGAGGCATGTCATGGCAGCTCGTCATTCTTGCTAAAGGCCCATCTAGTGGATTGTCGCAACCTTGTGCCTCCGTCAAAGCGCTGTGTTGTCCTCTGACATGCCAGACCAAATCTAGTTGTTGGTGGTGAGGGTTTTCCGCAGTATTGAATTCAATCGCCACATCCCCTAACCACAGAATTTGACGGCGAAACACAACGTCTTTGTACGCGGCTAAATCCCACTGAACAATAGTATGGCTATCGACCGTCGGTAACTCACCACACCAATCTGTTTGTGTGTCTAACCATGTGTAGGACTGTTCTTTTACAAATGTATTCACTTGAGGGTTGGCTGGCGGTTGATTCTTCTGATTCACCGCCAAGGTGTTGTGCGTCACCGTATTTTTATAATACCCATAATGCAGTTCAGCACCGTACCCTGTTGTTCCCAAGTCAGGCAAAATTTCTTTACCATTTCGAGTAATGATCACCCCTAGTCGATCATAGTGATCATGCTCACCACCATACGGAGAGTGCTTAATTAATAGCATGTTATCGTGCTCTCGATCGTGCATGATCGTGACGCCTGATTGTTCTGCATGAATAGACTGGCACATGAGCGGCTCTGCCACAGGTAATGCATCAACACCGTACAACAGTGCGTCGATATTGTTGCGTGGCTTATCCTGATAGATGCTCTGCAACGCCGATGCAAATAAAGGGTCTCGGAACTCGCGATACCCGAATTCGAACAAGTGGCTATGAGTTAACTTCTCTTGACCCGCAATACAATCGTTCAGACGTGGAAAGTCACCCGTATTGATGAGTAGCTTGAGCGGGAACGCCAACATGGTATGGAAGTTTGGCGCCGCTTGTAGTGAGTACTCTGTTTTACATGCCATTTTTTCGAAATTCAGAAGTGCTTGTAAAGCGTAGTAATGATAATGGATAGAACCTTCAAACCATAAGCCCTCCCCCTTTACACCATGCTCTAACTGATACTTCAAGCCATAAGGAGTGCTCACCGCAAAGTCGATGAATTTTCGGTCACCAAGTATCAAGCCTATCACACCAATAGTCGCAGAAATTTTCATTTCATGGTTATGCAATTGATCAGCTCGATGTTGCATCAGGAACTCAGCGCCTTCGCGTAACAAGCGCTGTTCAATAAATAATTGATCTTCGGTATTCAACTGCTCTTTAACGAAATCATAGCCTCGGGCAAAATCAATATTGCAATTCGCTTCGCAAAGAGTCTGTGCATTTGCTTTTCCTGGACCGTTATATGGAATACCGCCGTGTTCTTCGTAATTCGGGTAGTATTCAGCATAACCCAATAAGATCTCACGAACTTTTTCGAAGTATTTTCGGTCTTGAGTAATGTGCCAAAGCAAGCCTAGGTCATTACACGCTTTAGAATTGAGCCCATTAAGCCAACGCCACCATGCACCGTCATAAGGTTCCCCAGTAAGCACTTCGCCATCAACAGGGCACACATGTTCAGTGGGTCGGTCTCTATCCCAACTTAAGCGAACCCCATGCGTTGGGCAAAAATAATATAAATTCCATGTTGCGCGGGCATCGGGTGGAACGAGAGTGTCTGAAGTAAGCACAACCTGATTATCTTGAATAATTTGTTCGATGATCTCTTGGCTGGCATTTTGACGAATGACCGCCATTTCCTGAGAGGTAAACTGCAGCATAATGGATACCTATACTAAATCTTTAGATGAATGAAAATTGAAGTATTGTTTGGCGTTTTGATAACAGATGTTCTCGACACTCTGTTTAAGCAAAGGCTCATCATTCGGTAGTTCCCCGTCATCGACCCACTTACCAAGTAAGTTACATAGAATGCGACGAAAATAGTCATGACGAGAGAGTGACAACACGCTGCGAGAGTCGGTTAACATTCCTACAAAGCGCCCTAGCGCCCCTAAACTAGCTAGATCTTGAAGTTGTTTTTCCATACCCGCCTTATGATCGTTAAACCACCACGCAGAACCAAGCTGCACTTTACCTGGCTGCGCATCACTGTCTTGAAAAGCGCCTATGATTGACCCAAGCACTGGGCTATCTTTCGGGTTAAGGCTATATACGATGGTCTGAGGGAGTTGGCGGTCTTGATCTAACAAACTCAATAAATGACTAAGGTTTTCTGCAATTGGGTTGTCACTGATAACACTGAACCCCATACCGCCACCTAGCTTATCAAAGCGGCGCCTATTCACATTAGTTAACACTCCAATATGAATTTGCATCGACCAACCGTGCTTGTGATAAGCCTTACCAAGCACTTCAAAAACGGCTGTCTTAAACTGCGAAATTTCTTCACTATCCAGCGCCTCACCACGGTTAACCTTTGCTATCGCTTTATCAAGCACTTCAGAGTAATAATGTGAAAACTCCACAACTTTTAGCCCTAAGTCAGATAATCGGCAGTTATGTTGTGCAAAATAGTCCACGCGAGACGTGATTGCTTGAGCGTAGCTTGCAAAATCGACGATATTAATATCAGTGATGAACGCCAGTGAATTGAGTGTCTTTTGAAAACTACTTTGATTCTCTATTTCAATCAGGCTGTCAGCGCGAAATGTCGGCAAGACTTGTACAGCAAATTCTGAACGATTCAGTTTATCGTGATAGCTCAAATCGCTAAGTGGATCATCGGTAGTGCACAAGGTATCGACTCGACTCTCTTTAAGCAGACTTTGGAATCGGTGAGACTCTTGGCTGAGTTTTTTATTACAGTGTTGCCAAATAACCGCGCAATTCTCTGAGTTGAGTAGTAAATCGAGACCGAAGTATTTCTTAAGCTCCAAATGACACCAGTGATACAGCGGATTGCCGATAAGATACGGCATGGTCTCACACCACTTTTGAAACTTTTCATAATCACTCGCATCACCTGTGATGTAATACTCATCGACTCCGTTACTTCGTAATGCACGCCACAAGTAGTGATCGCAACTCAACCAAGCCTGAGCAATATTGTCGTATTGATGGTTGTCATAAATCTCTTTGGCATCTAAGTGGTTGTGATAATCAATAATAGGAAGCCCTGCCGCGTAATCGTGATATAAACGCTTGGCAGTGTCCCCCTGCAATAGAAAATCTTTATGTATGTATGAAGACATAATTCAAACTCTTGTAGAAAACTGTATTGATAAACTTTAGGGAAAAATTCATTCATGAAATTGTTTCCTAAAGCCCCTCTACGAGGTGGTTCATATAAGCCAGAGAGTTTCCCCTCTGGCCTATACCCTTATTACTTTTACATGGCTAGTTATTGCCGATTACTTAGATGTAGATACTTCTAAACGAGGCGTTTTCCTCGCACTCTTCAATAACAGAGAACCCACAGTAACAATCACTGCGCCGCAGAAGACAAAGGCCATACGACCCCAGAACGGGTTCGGGATTAGTACCATCGCCGTTACAAGTGCACCGAAAACCAGAATGAGTTTGCCTAGCATGTCGCGTTGTTGGCGATCCATTTCATCTTGTCCTTCGTCTTCGATAACAGGAGTCGCAACATCACTCCAAAACTCTTTAAGTTCTGTGTTTCGTTCGCCCACTGGCTCTTTGTAGAACTTAGTTGTTAGACAGAAGAAACCACCCGTGATCACAAGGTGACCAATAACCCCAAGCAGAACTTTTAGGTCACTCGCTTCACGTCCTGTGAACGGAACCTCTAGGTTTAATAGATTGGCAACTACGTCTGCTGTAAGCACAAAACTCACGATGTAAGACACCAACATGCCCACAGCCAAGGTCGCCCAGGCTGCCCAGTCGGGCGTTTTCTTAATAAACATACCGAAGAATAACGGCACTAGAATTGGCATCTGTAACAGCGTACTTACGTACATCATTGCGTCGAAAAGGCTCAAGCCACGAAGAGAGTTAATGAACAGAGCCACCATTATGATCAATATGCCGAAGACCATAGTCATGAATTGACTCACTCGCATCAGCTTCTTGTCATCCGCGTTTTTATCTATAATTGGTGCGTAAAAGTTACGCACGAACACACCTGAATTTCGGTTTAGACCTGAATCCATTGAAGACATTGTTGCTGCAAATACAGCCGACATAAGCAATCCCACCATACCAACCGGCATGACGTTTTCGACAAACACTAAGTAGACTGCATCAGCTGCTTTACTACCAAGTTCAGCCGCGTGCACAGTTGCCGCTTCAGGATAGATAATTGCCGTTACCCAAGGTGGTAAGAACCAAATTGCAGGTCCAACCAACATCAATACAAACGCTAGGAGTGCCGCTTTACGTGCGTTAACAGAATCTTTCGCCGTTAAGAAACGATATGAATCTTGCATGTTGTTGATGTTTTGCAGCTGCTTAACGAACATGAAGATAAACCAAGATACGAACAGCAATGGATAGTTCATATCAGAGCCCATGACACTGTCGACAGGGAATTGCTCGATAAGATTCGCTGGACCACCAATTTTTGCCAATGCAGCCACAGCACAAACCACCGTCACCGCCATGATCACAACCATTTGTACAAAGTCTGAAGCAACAACCCCCCATGCTCCGCCCAGTACTGAAATGAAGAGAACAATCAAGCCAGTCACAACTATCGTGGTTTCGATATCCACTTTAAACACAGCACTAACGAACAGTGCGAGACCATTTAGCCAAATACCGGTGTAAACCACACTTGTCGGCATTGTCGCCCACGTAAACACTTGTTCATTCGTTGCACCGAAGCGACGACGCACACCTTCAATAGGTGTAACAACACGCATTTGTCGAAAGCGGTATGAAAAGAACAACCACGAAAGTAGAAAGCCAAATGCGTTCGCCATGAAAATAACCATGATTGGGAACCCATCGGTAAAAGCTTTACCTGCTGCGCCAGTAAATGTCCAAGCACTAAACTGCGTCATGAATGCGGTAGAGCCAACCATCCACCACAACATCTTACCTCCTCCACGAAAGTAATCACTGGTAGAGCTGCCTGCAAAACGTTTGAAGATGACGCCAATCGCTATCATAAAGATAAAGTAGACACCAACAACGAGCATGTCGATATTCATTACGAACCCCTTTTCATTATTGTTCCGTTTAAATGATTTAATTTTTAAAATGCCATTTCATTATTACATCAACGGCATTTTATTTAAGGGTGTTCTGTAATTTTTGTGATCCAAACAATGCAAAAGTCATACAAATGAGAACGAGGTTGGATTATTGAGATCGGCGGCTTTTTAGGTTGAAAAGATCATTGATGGATATTTGGATACATCGTGGCGAGAAGGGACAAAAATAGATCAAGTAACCTAGGGGTCTAGCGACCAAATTACGAACCTAGGAGGTATACCAAGCCATGACTCAGGCGCCTATTGCTTGGTATTGACTGAATATCAGCCACTAATTATCCAAACACCGGATCTAAAAAAGCCAGCCTCATTGGGCTGGCTCTCTGAAATCAAGCGCTTGAATTAGTCCAAAAGCGTACGAACATAATCAGCAATTTCTTGATTTTGGCAGTTATCAAAGAAACACTGTTGGAAACGAGGGCTATCCACAGCAGTCTTCACAAGCTCTTGATCGATAGCGCGCAGTGAATCAATAAAGTTATCCTTCACTACCGCTGCTTTTACCTCATTAAGAAGCGCGGCATTGCGTTGTTGTGGCTCTGCTCGCTCTAACGGGTAACCTTGACCACGCTCACCTGTGAAAGCTTTTTCAAAGATGTAACGAACGTTCAATTCACCAGCCCAACCAAAACCTTTCGCAAAAGCGAGCGCGATAGCATTACCGTTGTTGATTTGGTTAAACAAGAACGCATCAGAAGGCTCTAAACAGTAACCACAAACCACGCCTGGATGTAAGTTCAGCGACATCAAAGCACCTTGGCCAGTGCCACATCCTGTCACAACAAAGTCAACCGCCTTTGAGTTAATCAGAATGCTCGCCATAATACCTAGATGAATATACGTTAAGTGGTGATCGTTCTCGTCTGTCATTCCTAGGTTGAAGACATCATGACCAAAACCACCAGCAACTGACTCTAGTTCAGCTGATACCATTGCATTTTTGCCTGCTTGACTGTTTTCCATCATTAGTGCGATTTTCATTTACTTTCTCCCGCAGCATTACTGCAAATTTAAAAATTAGTGCTCAAATGTTCGTTCTAAAAAATTCAGAGCTTAAACAAAGTCTTTACGCATTGGCGTAAAATTATCAATTAATACGCCGGCTTCTAGGCAAACACAGCCATGTTCGATACCCGGCTCTTTGTACATAGTGTCGCCTGCGCGCACCACTTGCGTTACATCACCAATAGTGAACTCAAAGGTTCCCGACAAAACGTATGTGAGCTGCTCATGAGGATGGGTATGCAACGCACCAACAGCGCCGGTTTCGAAATGAACTTCTACAGCCATCACGTTCTCGCTATGAGCAAGCACCTTGCGAGAAACTCCCGCGCCAAGATCTTCCATTTTCACGTCTTCGTTATACACAAACATGTCGTTTTTATTCCTGTTGTTGCGGCGTAATTTTGCACTTGGCGTTATCTTGGTATAGACGAAAAATAGTAACGAGGTTAATCCCTATCACTGATATTTCCATCAGCGAGCCACCAATTGAACCAATAATCAGATTATTAGTTAGCCAGCATGTAGCTCCCAATAAAAAGCCAACTCTTAGTGCAATACCGTTCAATCTAAATATTGAGTACGTTCCAATAATCGTTCCCGCTAAAGGCAGAAGTTGATACCAATGCTGAGCAAAACCGATTCCGCTGCCAACCGCGAGGGCAATAAATAACCCTGCAGCCCACAGCGATTTGGTATACATCGCGGTGCCAGTTCTGAGTGCTGAAATCAAAGCACCGATTGCCGATGTAATGGAACCCAATAATAAAAAGTGAATAAGATGGTTAACGTTCAACATCAACATAACCACTTTGAGCTTTTTGTCGTCCTTCTGGTAAAAGGTCGAAAGGCCCAGAAGGAAACTTACTAGCCCTACAGCTTGTGCAACGACCTCGTTAACCATCTTATATTACAAAAATCGTTATCGTGCTAACCATCCACCATCAACAGCAATGGTATAGCCATTAATGTAATCCGATGCAGGTGATGCTAAGAACACACATGGGCCAGCGACATCTTTTGGTGTACCCCAACGATCAGCAGGAATGCGCTCAAGAATAGCTTGGTTACGATCTGCATCTTCACGCAATGCTTGAGTATTATTGGTTGCCATATATCCAGGTGCAATCGCATTAACATTAATGTTATCGCTCGCCCATTCGTTCGCCATCGCACGGGTAATACCCATTACAGCACTCTTAGACGCAGTATACGAAGGAACACGAATACCACCTTGGAAAGAGAGCATTGATGCGATATTAATGATCTTGCCGCCAGTGCCTTGCGCTTTAAACTGCTTCGCAACAGACTGAGACATAAAGAAAACGGTCTTAGTATTGATGTTCATTACGTCATCCCAGTTTTGCTCAGAAAACTCAATCGCGTCTTCTCGGCGAATAATGCCGGCATTATTAACAAGGATGTCGATGTGACCAAACTCAGTCAGCGCTTTATCTATAATTCCAGGAATATCTTCCTGCTTTAGAAGGTCAGCACGTACGTCTAGAAACGTATGACCCGCTGCATTCATTTTTTCGATGGTATCTGTTGGCTCAACACGATTTACGCCAACCACTTTACATCCAGCTTCAGCTAAACCAATTGCCATACCTTGACCAAGACCGGTATCACAACCCGTCACTATCGCTACTTTACCTTCCAGATTGAATGACTCTAACATCATGTTCGCTTCCTCAATTACGTTTAGTGTTGTGGCATTTCTGTAATGTCGCCCACTCGATTTAGTCATACAATAAAACATAAATTCGTTGCTGACAATTATTTTTGAAACGACATTTCAAAAATAATTTCTAATTAAGTTAAAACTTTGAAGTTGATCGTTCTCGTTTTTTATTTTTTTGAAAAGGCTTTTTAGAAATTACGAAAAGTGGTATTTTGTCTTGATATTAGATAGCCTAAAGGAAGAAAAATGGAGAAGTCCACCCAACCAGAAGCCGTTTCATCGGTATTAAAAGTTTTTAATATTCTTGAATCTCTGGGGGAACAGAAGGAAATAGGCGTATCAGACCTTTCACAACGTCTAATGATGTCTAAAGCCACTACCTATCGCTTTCTACAAACAATGAAAATGCTTGGCTATGTATCTCAACAAGGCGAAGCTGACCGATACTCACTCACATTAAAGATGTTCGAACTTGGTTCAAAATCACTCGAGTGGGTTGATATGATCACAATTGCAGAGAAAGAGATGCGTGTGATTTCAGAAGAGACTAATGAAACCATTCACTTAGGTGCGTTGGACCATGGCTCTATCATCTACATACACAAGATCGATTCTAGCTTCGCGCTGCGCATGCACTCGCGCGTTGGTCGAAGAAATCCTCTGCATACGACTGCGATTGGTAAGGTTTTATTGGCAGAACGTGACGAAGAATTCGTTCGCACTCAGTTGGCAGACGCCGAGTTTGTGAAAAGCACAAAAAATACCCTTGAAAACGTCGACCAACTTATCGACGAACTTAAAGCGGTTAAGCTACAGCACTTTGGCGAAGATAATGAAGAACAAGAGCCAGGCTTACGTTGTATCGCAGCTCCAGTTTACGACCGTTTTGGTACCGTAATTGCTGGCGTCTCAATTTCATTTCCTACCATTCGATTTGATGAAGAGAAAAAAGCTCACTATGTGGCGTTACTGCACAACGCAGGTAGAAATATATCCAAGCAATTAGGGTTTAATGATTACCCAATAAAATAATGATAAAGGCGGCAGTTATTGCTGCCTTTTTTATTGCGAGTTGTCCCCTTCAATTAATAGCCCAAGAATCATCGACAAGTCATGTTGTGCGTAAATAGAACGACATATAGCTCAGATAAACTCCTCCCCCCCTTCCACCAATCATACGCAGACCATCAAGCCTATAACCCACTATGAACAATGATACCAATCCGGAAAATTAA